>JAPPLB010000006.1 GCA_028819575.1 Bryobacterales bacterium
GGCTAGCGCGGTTGCTGGTTCGACTCGCTGGTCAGTTCGCTGAGCCTCTGGGAACCCAGCAGTGAGTACTCCTTGGAGCTGTCGACATGGTCCTGAACAGTGAATCTCCGTCATCCCTATCGCCCAACCCAAAGGAAATCGGGTGGATGCGCTGCTCCCAACAGTTCTCGAAGCCGGGCCTTGACGCACCGATCACCGCCGACCCATACTGGGCCGTTGTTTCGCACTTACGGAGGCGTGTTTGAAGATGCTGCGATTTTTTAATCGAGTTACCCTTGCCGTTGTTGTTCTTGTTGCGGCATGCTCCCCTGCCCGGGTGGAGGACGAACCTGCGGCGAAACATTCAGAAGCAAGTGTCAAGGCGGCCCTACGGCGCGCAGCGGAGTTCTACCGGAACGAGGTATCGACCGAGGGCGCTTACCATTTCGTCTACAACGAGGACCTGAGCTATGGCCGGTCGGAAGCGGCCCGCGGGCTGACGCAAGCCTCAGTCCAACGCGGTGGCACGCCGATAGTCGGAATGGCCTATCTCGACGCGTACGACGCCACGGATGACAGATTCTTTCTAGAAGCGGCGCGTGACGCCGCGCGCGCCTTGGTGCGGGGACAAGTCTGTTCCGGAGGCTGGGATTACATTATCGAGTTCGACCCGGAGAAGCGGAGACAGTTTCCTTATCGTGCCGAAGGAAACTGCGACGACTTCAAGGTCAAGCCCGGCGTGGAAGGCGGTCGTCCCTCCACCACCCTCGACGACAATGTTTCGCAGGCCGCGCTGCGTTTGTTGATGCGTGTTGATCGCGAACTCGACTTCAAGGATGAGCAGATTCACGAGGCCGCCCTGTATGCTCTCGACACACTGATCCGCGCCCAGTATCCGAACGGTGCATGGCCGCAACGCTACGCGGAGTTTCCGGACCCGAGCCGACATCCGGTAAAACGCGCGGGCTACCCTGAATCTTGGTCGCGTGAATGGCCTGGGCCGGACTACCGTGGGCACTACACGTTCAACGACAACTCCATCTCCGATGTGATCGACATGATGCTCGAAGCATCGCGCATCTACGATGAGCCGAAGTACCAGGCCGCCGCCGAGCGCGGTGGCGACTTTATTCTGCTGGCGCAGATGCCCGATCCGCAGCCCGGCTGGGCCCAGCAATACGACGCTGACATGCACCCGGCTTGGGCACGCATCTTCGAACCGCCCTCAGTGACCGGAGGGGAGTCCCAGGGCGTCATGAAAACGCTTCTACTGCTGCACCGCGAAACTGGGAAGAAGAAGTTCCTGGAGCCGATTCCGAGAGCACTTGAATACTACGAGAAGTCCGTGTTGCCCGAGACGGACAACCCTTCGAAGTACCGTGCCCGCGCCTGTCCTCCGGGCTCGATTTGCCTGGCGCGGTTCTACGAACTCGAAACGAACCGGCCGCTCTACATCACTAAAGGCACCCGCGTGAACGTCCTGGGACGCTCCAGCGAATTGCTCGGAGGCTACAAGGTCAGCTACAGCGACGAATCAGTCATCACTCACTACGGCGTTCTGACTCGGGGAGACCAACTGCCGCAGATCCGAGCCGAGTATGAACGCATCAAGGAGGCCGACCCAAAGACACTCAGGCGTCCCGACCGCTTGAGCGGTCTTTCACCCTGGAATCAGGATGAGGGCGATGAGCCTGCCGAGGAGGATATTCGCGACCGCGCTGCCGCCGCATTGTCGTCGTTGAGCGATCGGGGCGCTTGGGTTGAAGAAGGAGTCATCGATCCGACGGATCAGGTGTTGCAACTGTTCGCCGCCGAGGACATGACCGTCACTATTGGCGACGCCGTCCATCGCATGAAGGAAGACGAATATCTGCGGGTCTACCCGGGGGACATCCCACCCCCGGAAAGGGTGATCCGATCCAGTACGTTCGCGGGCAATCTGCGAGCGCTCAGCGACTATCTGAGACGCTGATGAGCACTGTAGGGCGGCTCTGAAGCCGATTGCTATACTGGGGATCATCGGATTGAGCGTGTCCTCGAAGACTTTTTACATCGAGACTTTCGGCTGTCAGATGAACGTTCATGACAGCGAGAAAGTGCGTGGAACACTGATTCAAAAGGGCTATCAGCAGGTTCATGCAGTTGAACAAGCGGGGCTCGTCCTCTACAACACTTGCAGTATTCGCGACAAGGCGGAGCAAAAGGTCTTCTGCCGGCTGGCCAACTTCAAGAAGCAGAAGGCCGCGGGTAAGATTTTTGGTGTACTCGGTTGCGTCGCCCAACACAAGGGCACGGAGATCTTCGATCAGGCTCCGCACGTGAGTCTCGTTTGTGGCTCTGCCAGCTACAACGACCTGCCCGCGCTTCTGGACCGTGTCGAGGCAGGTGAGCAACGTGTGGAAGGCTTGCGACTCGACACCGACGACACCTTTGAGACGCCGCTCACGCGACGTGACAACCCCTATAAAGCGTTTATCACGATCATCGAGGGTTGTGACAAGCACTGCTCCTACTGTGTCGTTCCGTTCACACGAGGACCGGAACGCAGCCGCTCGAGCTGGAGCGTTCTCGAAGAGGCGGAGCGGCTCGCCACTCAGGGCTACAGCGAGATTCAGCTCCTGGGTCAGAACGTGAACAGCTACTGCGATCCATCGGCAACGGGCATGGACTTCGCTCAGCTCCTAGCGGCTGTTGGCCGTGTTTCCGGAATTCGTCGGGTGCGCTTCACGACATCCCATCCTCGAGACTTCACGCCTGACATCATCGAGGCGATCGATGACAATCCCGTCCTCTGTGATCAGGTACACTTGCCCGTGCAATCAGGCTCCAACCGAGTGCTGGCGCGGATGGAGCGTGAGTACCAACGCGAGGAATACCTGGAATGCATCCGGCTGATGAAGCACGCTCGAAGAGATATCGCCATCGGCACTGACATCATCGTCGGCTTCCCGGGTGAGACCGAGGAGGATTTCGAACAGACGCTGTCGCTGCTGGATGAAATCGAATACGATTCGATCTTCTCCTTCAAATACTCGCCGCGCGCCGGGACGCCCGCGGCAAACTACCAAGACGCCATTCCAGACACCGAGAAATCGCGCCGCCTTGCGCTACTCCAGGAGAAGCAGCGCCGCATTCAACTTCGCCGCAACTCCGCCCTGATCGGACGCGAAGAAGAAGTGCTTGTCGAAGGCCGACGCGAAAGATCGGGGCAGTGGATTGGCAGAACGACGCAGAATCGAGTGCTCAACTTTTCCGCCCCACGGGCTGATTTGTCGGAACTGAGGGGTTCATACTGTCGGGTGCGCGTCACCGGCTCGGGACCGAATTCGCTAGTGGGCGTGTTGGTCGCTAAGGAAGCCGCACCGGCGTTTCACGGGTTCCGGATCTTGCAGTAGGCGGGGCCACAAAACAACGGCATTCACATCCAACCCGCGGAGTCGAAAATGCAAATCGAAATGAAGATTCGGGGTCTGATGATGGATCCGGTGACGAACATGCCGATCGTGATTCTGAGGGATCTCGAGGGCAACTCGGTGTTGCCGATTTGGGTTGGTGTCTATGAGGCGAATGCGATCGCCCTTGAGATCGAGAAAGTGACGACGCCGCGCCCGATGACGCACGATCTGATCAAGAACCTGCTGATGGGACTCGGCGGTGGTGTCCGCAAAGTAGTCGTCAGCGATCTGCAGGACGATACGTTCTACGCCATGATCTGGGTCGAACGCAACGGAGAGATGATCGCGATCGACTCCCGGCCCAGTGACGCGCTCGCCGTTGCTTTGCGTCTCGACTGCCCCATCTATGTCGAGGACGAAGTGCTGTCGTCGTCAAAGAATGTCGCCGCCGTCAGTGAGAAGGCAAACAGTGAGGAGTTACGCCGCTGGCTCGAGAACCTGGGTGACGAAGACCTGGGTCAATACAAGATGTGAGAGGGTCGGCATAGATACTGGCCACTGCTTGTAACAAATCGCCCCGACTCAGTGTCAGAGGTCGAGGATCGGCACACCCATCTGAACGTTAGTTCTCTTTGCTCCGACGACCCATCGGGCAGCTTGTTCAGACTGTTCTTCTCGATCAAGTTGCCGTGCACTCGGCTCGAAGAGCGAAAGCGGCAAAGCCGGGAGCACATTCTCTACCGCACCTGCTCTTCATCGTTGTCCCGATTGCAGGAACGGAAGAAAACCGAGGTGAAGCGAATCGGTTAGGCTGGAACGAGACTCCTCGCAATTCGGTTGATCCAAACCCATGACTCGACGCACTTTTCTAGGTCTCACTGCCGCGCACCCCGTGACATTGGCCGCCTCGCTGCCCGGACCGCGGTCTGACCGGCCACGCAAGGTCTTGTTTGCCTGCATCGATGGGCTCGATCCGCGTTACATCGAGCAGAGCGACGTTCCCAATCTGCGGCGAATGATGAAAGAGGGTGCTTACGACGAAGGCAGCAGCGTCATCCCGTCGGTCACGAACGTCAACAACGCATCCATCGCCACCGCCTCGTTCCCCGAAGAGCACGGTATCACCACGAACTACTTCTTCGACCGTGGAACAGGGCAGGGGACCTTCATGGAGACGTCCGACTTCCTGCTGCGCCCGACTCTGTTCGTGAAGGCTGCCGAAAAGAGCTGGAAAACGGCCATGGTTAGCGCCAAACACAAGATCTATCGGCTCATCGGCCGGGACGCTGACTACAAGGCCTCGGGGCAACAGCCGTCCCCTGACATCCTTGAAAGGGCCGGACCGCAGCAGGACATGTATACGCCGGACATCAACTACTGGTGCGCCCGCGGCGCACACTCGCTGCTCGGTGACGGCTACGATCTTGTCTACCTCGCAACTACCGACTACATGATGCACACTTATCCGCCCGAGGACGAGCGTTCGCGCGAGCACATGCACCAGCTCGACCGTTGGCTCGGGCGCATTGTCAATGACTTCCCCGAAATCGAGATCTACCTCTCAGCCGACCACGGGATGAATGCCAAAACGCATGGCCTCGATATCGCGAGGCTTCTAGCCGAAGAAGGCATCGAAACCGAGGCTGTGCCGATCATCCGCGACCGGCATGTCGTCCATCACAAGAACCTTGGCGGAGCTTGCTACGTGTACTTGATGGACTTGAAGGATGAGGATCGCACGTTCGAGTTGCTACACGAAACCGAAGGGGTGGAAGAAATCTATCGCCGTGTCGACGCGGCCCGTAAGTTTCATTTGCATCAACAGCGGATCGGCGATCTGTTCCTGCTGGGCGAGAAGCACGTGGCGTTCGGAGCGCTCAACCGCGTTCGCGAGGATATTGCGATCCGCTCACACGGCTCGCACCACGAGTCGATCGTTCCCGTTCTACGCTACGGAACCGAGGATAGCGAGAAACACGTCTACAACTTGGACTTGACCCGGAACTTCGTGTGGTGACCCCGCCGGGGGTTGGAGGGTTTTACGAACGAGCAAACGGCCGCCCTCTGCCAGTCCTGATTTTCTGCCCGCTCGAGCATGCAATATGGAGGGAACCGGAAATAAGCGCTCAAGAAACAAAAGCCCCGGGTGGGAAGCCGATTCTCAAACGCCTCCCACCCGGGATGAGGAGGATGCAATCCAACGACGAATCACTAACTGCAGCCGGAGGTGGAGCCGCAGTTCTCGCATTTGTAGCAACTGCCGTTACTGGTCATGAGCGATCCGCACTCCGCGCAAATCGGCGCGTCCGGCGCTGCTTGGAACGAAAGCTCCTGCTGCGGCTCGGGCTCGGTGGGCCGAAGCTTGGGTGTCTCGCCGACTTCCGTTTCCCGGTAGGCCGGCGAGATGAAACGCATCCCCAGCCAGCGGAAGATGTAGTCCATGATCGACTTGGCGTAGGGGATGTTCTGTGAGCCGGTCCAGCCGCTGGGCTCGAAACGGACGTGCTGGAACTTGTCGACGAGCGCTTGCAGGGGCACGCCGTACTGCAGAGCCATCGAGACAGCAGTTGCGAAGCTATCCATCAGGCCGCTGATCGTCGAGCCTTCCTTGGACATCTTGATGAAAATTTCGCCCGGTGCTCCGCTTTCATACAAGCCTACGGTGATGTAGCCTTCGTGCCCGCCGACGGAGAATTTGTGAGTGAGTGACTGCCGCTCTTCGGGCAGCTTGGCGCGGTGCGGTTTGTATACGATTTTCTCGGAGACTGGCACGGCAGCCTTCGCCGCGCCCGAGTCATCAGAGGAGCTTCCGGAGTTCAGCGGCTGCGTACGCTTGGAACCATCGCGGTAGATTGCCACTGCCTTCAGGCCCAAGCGCCACGCCTCGACGTAGGCGTCGACGATATCTTCGACCGTGGACTCCTCGGGCATGTTGATCGTTTTTGAAATCGCTCCCGAAATGAACGGCTGAACCGCGCCCATCATTCGCAGGTGGCCGAGGTAATGGATGGAGCGCTCGCCGTTTTGGGGACGGAAACTGCAATCGAAGATCGGCAGATCCTCGTCCTTGATGTGCTCGGCGCCCTCGATCGTTCCGGTGGCGTCGATATGGTTCACGATCTCGCTGGCTTGCTCGGGTGAGTAGCCGAGTTTGAGCAGCGACTGCTCGACGGTGTTGTTGACAATCTTGATCACGCCGCCGCCGACCAGCTTCTTGTACTTGACCAGCGCCAACTCCGGCTCGACGCCGGTGGTGTCGCAATCCATCATGAAGCCGATCGTCCCGGTGGGTGCGATGACTGTGACTTGACCGTTGCGGTATCCATGTCGCCGGCCCATCTCATAGGCGCCGTCCCAGCAACGCTGCGCACCTTGCCACAGCGGCTCCTCGATCAATGCGCCGTCGATCTTCCGTGAAGCATCGCGGTGCATCCGAATCACTTCGAGGAACGCCTCGCGATTCTTCTCATAGCCCGGGAATCCGCCTGTGACCTCGGCAATGCGGGCACTGGTCAAGTAGGCCTGTCCGCACATCGTCGACGTGATGGCGCCCGCGACGGCGCGGCCGGCGGCGCTGTCGTACGCTACACCCATCGACATCAGCAACGCGCCCAGGTTGGCGAAGCCGAGCCCCAGGGGCCGGTAGTCGTGCGAATTCTGCGCGATCTTGCCCGTCGGATAGCTGGCGTTGTCGACCAGGATCTCCTGCGCCACGATCAGCGTATCGACAGCGTGCCGGAAGGCCTCGACGTCAAACCCGCCATTGCTCTTCTTGAATTTCATCAGATTCAACGACGCCAAGTTACAGGCGGAGTCGTCGAGGAACATGTACTCCGAGCAGGGGTTCGAAGCATTGATGCGATCGGTGTTCTTGCAAGGATGCCAGCGGTTGATTGTCGTGTCGAACTGCATGCCGGGATCACCGCATTGATGCGTTGCCTCGGCGATTTGCTTGAGCAGATCTTTGGCCTTGTGGCGCTCCTTGGGCTGTCCGGTCAGCACGGAGCGTGTCCACCAATCCTCACCCTTGACGGCCGCCAGCATGAATTCGTCCGTTGCCCGCACCGAGTTATTGGCGTTCTGGAAGAAGATCGAGCTGTAAGCGTCGCCGTCGATAGCCGAGTCGTAGCCTGCGTCGATCAGAGCCCAGGCCTTGCGCTCTTCGCCGGCTTTGCACCAAATGAATTTCTTGATGTCAGGGTGCTCGGCATTGAGGATGACCATCTTCGCGGCGCGGCGTGTCTTGCCGCCCGATTTGATGACACCGGCAAAGGCGTCGAACCCCTTCATGAAAGAAACAGGCCCCGATGCCTTGCCACCGCCTCGCAACAGGGCGTCTTCCTCGCGGATCTTCGATAGATTGGAGCCCGTTCCCGAGCCCCACTTGAATAGCATGCCCTCGGTCTTGGCGAGGTCCATGATCGATTCCATGGTGTCGCCGGCCGCAATGATGAAACAGGCCGAGCACTGCGGCCTGTGAGCACCGGCTTCCAGAGCCTTGACGTTCTTGCTCTGCGCGTCCCATGCCCAGCCGTAGCCGCGGCTTTCTTTTACGCCGACGTTGAACCAGACCGGCGAATTGAAGCTCGCCTTCTGGTGCAGCATCAGGTGGGCCAGTTCGCCACGGAAGTTCTCTACATCCTCCTTCTCGGCGAAGTAGCCTCCGGCGGCGCCCCAGTCGGCGATCGTATCGACGACGCGATGGACCAGTTGCGCGAGGCTCGTTTCTCTTTGGGGAGTGCCCGCCTGCCCGTGGAAATACTTGCTCGCAACGATGTTCGTGGCGGTCTGCGACCAGTCGCGAGGCATCTCCACCTCGGGCTGCTCGAAGATCACTTCACTTTTCTCGTTCGCGATGGACGCGGTCCGGACTTCCCACTCGATCAGGTCGTACGGAGTCGTCCCGGACTCGATACCTTCCGTAAAGTAGCGGGGAAATGACAGCCCCTGCCGAGAAGCGACCTCTGATGAAAGTTCGTCTACTCCAGTTGACAGATCGACGCTGATTTCGCCCATGCTTCGCCCTTCCCTTCGATACCTGTGCCGTCCCCCCACGGAGCGGCCTACCAAAAAGATGTGAGTGGAGTCACTGTCGGCTCAATAGATAACTTGCGGGAGGAGCTACCGATGCTTGGGCTGGCAGTGACGTTCCATAAGTGTACATCATCTTGTGGCAGTGTCAACAGCTATTTCCACATATTGTTAGCGACACGCCAAAAATAGGTGGCCTCCAGCCGGGGACTGTCTGCGACAGAGGGGTAGCCGACCGCGATGGCCGCTCCAGTATTCTCCGGTTCCCGGCAGGGAGAATGGACCGACGGCGTAGTGGGGAAGTTATCCGAGGCCGGATTCTTTCAGGGCCAACCCGATCTCTCGAGGAATCTCGGGATCGTCGATGGTCGAAGGAATGGAATAGTCCCGTCCGTCGGCGATGTCTCTGATCGTTCGCCGAAGGATTTTTCCGGAGCGGGTCTTGGGTAATCGCTTGACGAGAGACACTCTCTTGAGACTGGCAACGGCGCCGATTTCTGCTCTGACTCTTTGGATGATCTCCCTTTCAATTTCCTTCCAGCCGCGTTCCACTCCCGCCTTCAACACGACCAAGCCCAAGGGCACCTGGCCCTTGAGTGGATCCTGTGCCCCGACCACGGCACATTCCGCGACATCGGGATGGCTGGCAACCACCTCCTCCATTCTCCCGGTGGAGAAGCGGTGGCCAGCGACGTTGATCACATCATCCACACGGCCCATGACATAGAGATATCCTTCCTCATCCTTGCGGCCGCCGTCAGCAGTGAAGTAATAGCCCGGAAAGCGGCTGAGATAGGAATCCAGGTAGCGTTGGTCGTCATTCCACAAGGTAGGCAGACAACCTGGCGGAAGCGGAAGCTTGACGGCGATTAAGCCTTCCTCATGGGGACCCAGGACCTGACCGTCGCTGTCAAGCACCTGAATGTCGTAGCCGGGAACGGGCTTACTGGCAGACCCCGCCTTGAAGGCATGTGGAGTAAGCCCCATGCAGTTCGCCGCCATCGGCCACCCGCTCTCCGTCTGCCACCAGTGGTCGATGACAGGAATTCCGAGAAGGCGGCGGGCCCAATGGTAGGTGTCCGGATCCAGCCTTTCACCGGCAAGGAAGAGATACTGCAGACAGGAGACATCGAACTCTTTGAGGTACTCGCCTCCGGGATCTTCTTTCTTGATGGCCCGGAAAGCGGTCGGAGCCGTGAACAAGACCTTCACCCCATGTTGGGCGATGACCCTCCAGAATGCTCCCGGATCAGGTGTCCCTACCGGCTTGCC
Organism: Bryobacterales bacterium; assembly: GCA_028819575.1. GTDB lineage: Bacteria > Acidobacteriota > Terriglobia > Bryobacterales > UBA6623 > JAPPLB01. The sequence continues at coordinate 9,678 of JAPPLB010000006.1, forward strand.
TTGGTAAAGCACGCTTGTGCAGCCGTGCAGCAACGGGCCGTAAACCGTATAGGAATGTCCCACCGCCCAACCGATGTCGGAAGCCGCCCAAAATACATCCCCGGGTAGCACATCGTAAACATGCTCGAGGCTCCACCTCAACGCCACCGCGTGTCCAGCGTTGTCCCGAACCACTCCCTTCGGTTTCCCGGTCGTCCCGGAGGTATAGAGGATGTAAAGGGGATCGGTTGCCTCGAGAGGGAGGCAATCAACGGGCTTGGCCGCTTCCATCAGTTCCTCCCAGTCCCTGTCTCTTCCCGGCTTGAGCGAGGCGCGAGCCTGTGGCCTTTGATAAACCACACAGACCTCCGGTTTATGCTCGGCAAGATCGATGGCAGCGTCCAGCAGCGGCTTGTAAGGAATCACCTGTTGAACTTCGATACCGCACGAAGCCGTGACAATCGCCTTCGGTCGGGCGTCGTCGATCCGAATGGCAAGTTCCTGCGAAGCGAAACCGCCAAAGACGACCGAATGCACCACACCGATGCGGGCGCAGGCCAGCATGGCGATCGCCGCCTCCGGGATCATGGGCATGTAGATGATCAGCCGGTCTCCTTTTTCCAGGCCGAGCGCACGAAGCGATCCTGCAAAACGAGATACCTCATCTTGCAATTCCTGGTAGGTCATCCGACGAACAACGCCGCTGACCGGGCTATCGTAAATCAGGGCGGCTTGTTCCGCTCTCCCATTCTTTACGTGTACGTCCAAGGCGTTGTAGCAAGTGTTGAGCATGCCACCTTGGAACCACTGGAAGAAAGGCCCTTTCGAGGCATTGAGAACACGGTTCCACTTCCGATCCCAGTGCACGGCTTCGGCCGCCTCCGCCCAGAAAGCCTCCGGCTCCATCAGGGAACGCCGATAGTTCGTTTCATAGGAAGGCTTCATGTTCTGCATCCCTCCAGAAGCTGATCCGTCAAGGCAAAGGTTACAGTGTATCCCCTCTCCGCAACCGGACGGGGAATGCCGGTTGATTGCCGGCGTCTTCTTGCCGGGCTGCATTGATCGCAGGACGAACGGTCCAACTCTATAATGTTCACCGAGGTAGAACGAACATGGTTTTCTCCACACGAAGACGAATCTTGCAAGGCGCCGGGCTGGGATCACTCACCGGTCTGTGGCCCTTCGCCGCATCAGGAGCGCGCAAGACCGGGCGAGATGTTTACGGGGAACTCGGTATCCGTCCGTTGATCAACTTTCAGGGCACCTATACGACGATCGGGGCGTCCAAGCAGGCCCCCGAGTTATTTGAGGCCCAGTCCGAAGCGGCGCGTCACTATGTTGTGCTCGAAGAACTACAGGATGCCATCGGTCGGCGGATTTCCGAGCTGATTGGCTGTGAGGACGCCATGGTCAGCACTGGCGCGGCGGGAGCGATCGCCATCGGCACCTATGCCTGCGTCGCTGGTGACGATCCGAAGAACATACGGCAGCTTCCCGATGTCAGCGGCATGAAGTCTGAAGTGGTCATCCAGACCATCCACCGCAACGGGTACGATCACGCCGTCCGCACCGCGGGAGTCAAGATTGTCGAGGTCGAGGGCGCCGAGCAACTTGAAAAGGCCATCAACGAGAACACAGCGATGATCTACATGCTCGGCGGCACGACCGGTGACTGGGCCTGGAAGGATCGCGAGCACGTCGAAGTCAGCGATGTTCTCGCCATCGCGAAGCCGTCCGGCGTTCCGGTCATGGTTGATGCCGCCAACATGCTGCCCCCTTGGAAGAACATCCAAGAGCTTGCTGCTATCGGCGTCGACCTGATCTGTGTCAGCGGCGGAAAGCACATCAGTGGCCCGCAGTGCTCGGGACTTCTGGCCGGCCGCAAGGACTTGATTCAGGCCGCGTGGCTCAACTCCAATCCCCACTCCAACTCCAGCGGACGTGCCATGAAGGTCGGACGTGAAGAGATGGTCGCCCTGTGGCTGGCGGTGGAGCGCTACGCCAAGTTTGACTTCAAAGCTATCGACAAGGAATCCAGGAAGCAAGCGGATTGGCTGGAAAGCGAGATCAAGAAGATCCGGGGCCTTCGGACGAGCCGCGTGCCGTTCGAGCGCACCCGGCGAGTGCATCGCGTGGTGGTTGAATGGGACGAAGCGGAACTCGGCATCACCACTAGGCAACTGCGGGAACAACTCCTGGAAGGCGAGCCCCGCATCGCTGTCGCCGGCAACCCCCAGCAGGGGGTTCAGTTCACCGTGTTCATGAATGACCCGGGCGACGAGAGGCTGGCAGCCCGGCGAATGCGGGAAATCTTCGCCGCGGCTTAGCCGGTAGACCTTGATGAAAGTCGCGCAGGCGGCGTTATCCGCCGTGACGCTGAAGGACGCCCTCTGGCAGATCCGGGAACGCTGCGCCGCTCTCTCCGTGCCGCCGGGCGGGAGAGGCGCCTAACCTGCATGTCTCACCACCCGACGGTCGAAGCACACGATACGACCGCCATGACTTCGTTGCGCTTGCTTGCCGTGCTCAACGTACGGTTCAAGTACGCCTGCGCGCGCCAAGCGGCTCACGCCTTTTTCCTCCGCACGGCTTGCGCCTCGTCCTGACGGCCCTCTCACGCACTTCGCTTCGCCACGTGGTGAGAAATGCAGGTTCACCTTTCGGGGGACGACGGACGTTTGCGCTCGTCGGCTTTGTCGTTTGTTGGAGGAGATCGCCCGGAACCGTCGTCCTCCTCATTCCTCGCCGAGCAACCGCAGAAGCCCGCCGCGCTTTCCGCGGGACTACCGCCCCGGGCTGCTAGTACGCGTCCCTGCGGGGCCGGATGTTCTTGATGGGTATTGTGACGACGTTGCTGACGAACAACACTTGCGCGATCGTAACAGGGGCAGTCGGGTTGTCCTCATGACCTTCATTGAGCCGCATGTTGATCTGATAGACACCCACCTGCCCCGGCATCAAGCCAACGAATTGGATTACCGCCGACCGGGCGTCTACGAGAGACGACACGAAGTCGTCCGCTACGAACGGTACGGTCAGCGACTCGCCGGTCGGTATGGGTTGCCCGGAGGGGATACCCAAGTCCTGAGGATTCGGCGCGGTTTGCCCCAATCCGGTTCCGAACAGAGTGATCACTTCTCCCGGAGACGCCGGGTTCTCGGGCGTAATCAATGAGAACGGCTTGTTGCCGCAGCACAGAGTGTTCGTGCGGCTTTGAACGTTCACGACCCTCTCATCGGTCGTCTCGGCTGAAAACTCAATCTCATTCGCGTCACGACCCGCGACTCGCGCGGTGAGCAGGACGATCACCGGAGTCTGGCCTCCCCTGAGCGTTCCATCCTCGGCGCTCGTTTCCACCATCAGTTGGGAGCCTTCGTTGACGGAGACGGAAAACGTAATGTTGTTGCCTTCCACGCCGAGGACTCGCGCAACCACCTGCATGATCGGAGCCCGGGGATCGAAACCTTCGAGCCGGCGAGCCGTGGCATCAGGGTCGCCGAGGCCGGAGTTGATCTCGTCGACCATCTTGTTGCGGATGCTGGCCAGCGTATCGTCTTCTTGTACAACGACGATGTACGGGCGATCGTTAATGGTGACGGTGAAGGTGTCGCCTGCTTGAATCTCTCCCGTCAAGGTGACATCGGCGCGAGCCGAGAAGAACCCCTCCCTTGCGGCGGAAGCGACGACATCAGGGTCGCCATCTCCGTCGTTGATGGCAGCCACGAGCGCGTCCCGCACGCTCTGGGCGCTATCGCCGTCCACTGTGACATAGGAATAGGTCCTGCCTCGCACTCGGATGGTGACGGTAACGCCTGCGGTGATCGTGGTGCCTTCACGGGTATCGGTTTGCGTAACTGCGATGCGGCCTTGGGCAATACCCGTGGTATGAACAGCGATGGCTTGCCGCGGTTCGGGTCCATCAAACGCAAACAAGCCCGGTGAAGCACGAGCCACTCTCGCGGCCCGGGGCGCGGAAACGCTCACCGTCCCGTCGTCTCGCAGCCTGCGCACGTAGACACTGGCAGTACTGCCCACCGTTTCGAAAGGAACGAGGAAATAAATCTGTTCCGGAGTGACGCTGAACAAGGGCGCTGTGACTCCGTTGACATAGACGCGCACCCCACCCAGTTCCGTGGGCAATTCCAACGCACGGCTGCCGAACCCGGAGTCGCCGTGGAGAAAACCGCGAACGCCTTCCCCCTCCGGCGGCACTTCGGGGTCCGCGTACTCCGGATACCAAATACGATCGGCGAAGTCCTTGCCGAACAAGACCCCGATCGTGCCAACCGGCAACTCACGAGCGTCACTGCCTCCCTTGAGCTGTTGTCCGGAACGCGCGGGCCCGGTGGAGCTTCTTTCGCCCATCTCCGTCACAGAGGAGAAGGAGATACCGTTGCCTTCCGGGCCGGGCTCCTTGGCGAAGACACGGAAGCCGTAGTTGAGGTCGCCTCCAGTGAGAGTTTCCCCCTCCGCTTCGACCGTAATGAGCGCTCCCGGCGACAACGTGAACGAATAGGGGATGTTGTTGCCTGTCGGACCGATATCCCGGAACACGAACCGCAGCACGTTGAGAACGTCTCCTGTCGTGTCTCGGAGCGCGAAGAATCGTGAGTCGGGGTTGTTCCTGAACCTGTGCAAGAAGCGGTCGACCATCACGAACGGTTGGTCATCCGCTTGAACGGTGACCTCATACGTTTCATCACCGACGTTGAGTGTGATGCGGTCTCCAGCTTGAGTCTCGCCTCCGAACGTCAGAGCGCCGCTGGCATGGTTGCCGCCTTGCACGGCGGGAGTCGCCGTGGCGAGGGAATAGGGATCGGTATTGATCTGCTCGAGAAGTGATGCAGCGGCCTGTGGCGCCGCATCGCCCTCTTCCGCAACATGTTCGTACTTGCGGGGTCCGATCGTGACTGTCGTTATCTGCCCAGCCGTCAGATCGCCCGTCATGAAGATGGAGCCGCTTGCAGGAATCTGGTAAGACGCGGCGTTGACAAGTCCATCGTCGGCAATCTGGTCTTCGGCCGGCGTAAAGACCAATACGCGCCGCGTAAAAGGGTCGGCCACGTAGAGGTTCTCACCGTCAATGGCGAGCGTGCCGGGCGAGCGCAGGCTCGCCGCGCCGGTAGACTCTCTCAGACTCTGAAAGTCGGCCTGTCCCAGCACGGCATCCGCCGCCGCTCCGTTCTCCTGTGGGACCTCGTTGTAGATCAGCACCCGGTCGTTCCCGCTGTCCGAGATATAGAGCTTCTCGCCGTCCGAAAGCGCGAAGCGTGGGAAATGCAGAGTTCTTTCACAACGCCTGGGATAGGCCGGGCCGCAGTCGTCGTCATTGAAGAAATCGATCATGCCATCGCAATCGTTGTCGATCCCGTCCGAACAAGACTCTTCCTTTTCCTCCGTGACTTCGCAGTCGTCATCCGGCTCGGAAGACATCTCGTCATCGAGGTTCGAGGGCGGCGGCGGGTCCAATGGTTCGCACAGCGATCTGGAATCGTTTGCCACAGAAGTTTCAAGATCCACCTGCCCCACCACGACATCGGCGGGAGAGAAATTCTGCGTAGGGATGTTGAAGAAGATCATCACCCGGCTGAAGCCCAGGTCGCTGACGAACATCTGGCCGTTCGTGACGGTGACGGCCACCGGGTCAAGCATCGTCGAGGCCGTGGTCTCCACGTTCGACTTCGTAATGTCGGGCTCGGGACGCGTATCGAAGTCGGGTTGGCCCAGGACGATGTTGGCGGAGGCTCCGTCAGAAGTCGGGATCGAGTTGTAGATCAGGATGCGCCCGTTCAGGGTGTCGGCAACGAACAGACGCCCGCTGTCGATCCAGACGCCCTGTGGTCCGCGCAAACCGTCGGCTGTCGTCCGTGGAGCGCTGCTCTCAAAGTCGGGCTGTCCAACCACAACGTCCGGGAGAGTCCCGTTCATGGTGGGAATCGTCTGCCAAATGAGAACGCGGTTGTTGTCGGTGTCGGCGACCACGAGCGTCGTGCCGTCGGAGTGGACCGCCGAGGGGTTCTGGACACCGTCGGCGCGCCCCGGCCCGAAACTGTCGAAGTCGGTCTGACCGAGTACGGTATCCGGCAGGCCGACACAGACGGGACAGAAGCCGTCATCCGGCAAATCCGCTCCCGGCTGCGGCAATTCCGCATCGAGGTCGGGGATAAAGCTCGACAAGTCTTCGTAGATCAGGACCCGGTTGTTGAGGGGAGTCGAACCGACTTCATTGCCGTCGGCGATGAAGAGGTGTCCTCCTGCGACGGCAACTCCCGCCGCCCCGCCGATGGTCTCGCGGCTCGACACGGGCGCCTGACGAGTGAAACTGGGTTGGCCGACAACCAGGCGGGCTGCCTGCCCGTTCACAAAGACAGGTTGCGCTGTTGCTGTTGGCGCCAGCGAGAGCGCCAACAGCATCGACACGACGAGACTGTCCCGTCCAGTGGTTCCGGTGCCGATCAGGCATCCCCGATGCGGCTGAAAGTTCCTCGTTTGCACTGCTTGATTACGGGGATGCCCTGAGAGAATACCGCGTAGGCGGAAACGGCGAATCAAGAACAAGCCCTTCCCCCAATACCTAATACGTTACGACGAAGCGGAAGGGTTTCTCAAATAGGCGTCGTCACCTCGCAGCCAGTCTTCGCGCACGGGCTGGAAGAGATCCAGAGCGACGGAATCCTCGAGTGCTTCCACTTTGTGCGGCTTATGCGAAGGGATCTGCATCATCTCGCCGGCCGACACCTCTTCTTCATGGTCGTCAAAGTAGAAGCGCAAACGGCCCTCCATCACATAGCTCACCTGCTCGTTCTCGTGATGGTGCCGGGGAACAATCCCTCCCTGTTTCAAATAGATATGAGCTATCGTCATGCGGTCGGTGTGGACAACCCGTCTTGCAGTCGCGGGCCCAAGCTCTTCGTGCTCGATGTCATCCCAGCGATGGATTTTGCTTTGACCGGCCATGGTTGACTTGCTCTCGGAACGGTATGAACCGCCGCCGCGGCTTTATCGAGGCGCGATACCTCGAGCCGGGACGTAACTAAACATTATATAAACGTAACGCATTGTAGAATCGTGGGAGGCGCAAGCCTGTTGCTCGGGAGGGCCCTTAGCTCAGCGGTTAGAGCTGCGGACTCATAATCCGTAGGCCGCAGGTTCGAATCCTGCAGGGCCCACCACAACCAAGCACAATCGAATCCATCGGATCCTGCTTGCCCGCCATCATCCTGCCAAGCGACGTCATCGGCGGAGTCTCTGAGGTTGCGCGACAAGCGGATACTATGCCTCGGGCACTGGTCAATACAGTTTTCATCAAGGCGATTCCTGTTGTGCGGCAACGGTGTGCCGAAGTTGCGCAGACACTGTTCGTTGGCCGTAGCTGGCGATTCTCGGCTCCAATAAGGCGATTGCAGGACAACGGGGAAACGGCATCGCGGAGAGGATAACGAAGACCTGGAGACCAGAGGCTACGCAACAACTGGAGCCCGGCAGCGAATCATGCGTGCGGCAAAGTCTCGTAGGAACTCCTCACGCCATCGGTTCACGGTGACCGCGCCGAGATGGGGTCCTTCGGCGAAGGCGCGATCCGGATCGTCGGTCCACCAATGGGGGTGACGCTCTGACGGCCGACTAGCAGCGTCCGGCAACGGATCGACGCTGGTAAAGGCCCCTTCCAGTCCGTCCAGCTCAGCGGCGGCACTCTTTGTTCGATAGGACCAGCGTTTGGTTGCCTTCGGCACAAACCGGAAGCGGTAGCCCGAGGCGCCTTCGGAAGCCGCCGGAAACTCCTGCCCGTCTACAACCAGGCTGGCTTCAGCGCCTTCAGGTCCCGGCAACACCAGCTCCAGCAGACCGAACGTCTCGAGTTCGTCGTCGAAGTCGGTGAGCCGGTCGAAGACGCGCTTGGGACGCTCCCATGCGCGTACGAACCGGCCGCCCCAGCCGGATAGGGCCGGGTTCTCCGGAGAGCCCATCATGTAGGTCACAGACGGCGTATCGCCCATCTTGATGACGCCGCCCAAGTGTTCCGTGAAGTACTCTCCCAGCGCGCCGCGGCCCCGGATGTGAGTATCGACGAAACTCCGGTTGCCCAGGTCGCCCGACTGATCTCCGCCCTCGAACCAACCGCGGTACGTGGAATTGTTCTCGATGATCCATAGATCCGGGTGATGCTGCTCGATGTAGTTGTAGGCCGCCGGGCTCCACTTCTTGTTCGGACCTGCAATAAAGTACACGCGCAATTTCTCTTTGATGGACGGATCGTCATGGAGGGCCTGAGCGACATCCTCGATCGTCCCCCATACCAGCACGTAGAGCGGGCGCGGGTCGTCGCTCCGAGCGCACTCGACGATCCAGTTCGAACCCTCCGTGGGGCGGTTGTAGCCGGCCCCTACGGCGAACTCGGTCTCGCCCTGTTTCGCGATCGACCGCAGATCGTCGGGCGCCGGGTATCTCTCTGACCACGTTCGCAGATTGGGGTAATCCGCCTCGTATCGATCGATCACTTCAAGGATATGGCCCTTACGGCCTGCGCCCCATGGCGAGGAGACAAGTCCTTCGACATCGAACAGGTCGGAGTAAACCAGAAAGTGCACCATCGACTGGAAGTCATCCGGGTCGGAGCCGCCGATGTCCGTCGATACGAGGACACGCTGACGCTCGTCCCCGAAGCCAGCACGGCGCCCGGCGCATGCAAGCCCCGATGATGCCGACAGGCCGAGTGCCCCAGTCAGGAATCGTCGTCTTGTGGTGCAAGGCATGCGGAATACCTCCTTTCGGTTCACCGCCCGGGACACAGTGGCATGGCAGACAGGGAAACCTGCTGTGAGCTACTGCAGTCCATGTCGCGCGCGCCAGCGCGGATAGTGCTCGTCGAGAAGTGTGGCCGCCCACGCGCCATGGTACTCGTAACCGCTGCGCCGTTCATGGCCGATCTCCGAGAAGTCGTAGCGGTACACCGAATCGCGGTCCAGATACAGCGGGCGGTGGGTTCCGAGTTCATAGAACCGCGCCCATAGCGGCGGTGCGTCCGGGTCTTTGACCAGAAACCGCTCGACGCGGCCGTCGGGTCTACGAATCCGACCGATCCGAACTCCGGACATCGCGACCGAACGCAGCCACCGTACAGCCCCCTCGATCGCCGCTACGATCTCCGGCGCGGGCTCGTCGATCGACATCAGGAAGCGCACGATACCGACGCTCTCCCCACCGGAAAGCGACGGCGGCTCATAGGCGCGCGCCCAGGCAGGTTGGAGCGTTTCCTCGTCGTGCTGTGCACACCAGGCGGTGGGCTGACCGCCCTGCTTGACTTGGGAGCGCAGGATCACATCGATGCCCCGCTCCGCTGCGGCGGAGGCCTTATCCCGGCGCTCCTGGTCGACGAATCCGTAAGGCCCCTCGCCTGTGCTGACGTCGCAGAGAAGATTCAAAACGTTGACCATCGCGTTGTCGTTGTAGGTGATCCGCGAGTAGTAGCCCTCGCGCAAGGGGAAATACTGCGGCCAGCCCCCGTTCGGATACTGAGCGGCGAACAGGTAGTCCATGCCGCTCTCGAACGCTTTCCGGTATTTGGCGCCGCCGGTGGCATCGGCCACCAAGGCCAGAAATCTCATCGGCATCGTAGTGGCGCCGTTGTCGATAGTCGGTCTTCCCAACTCGCCGGGCGTCGATGGCGGTGTCAGCAGATCGGCGTTCTTGAGCCATCCTCCCTCCGGCGACTGATACTTGATGACGCTGTCTGCTGCGGTGCGCGCCTCGGTCGAGGCATACCACTCCCGCGGCTGGCGAAGGATCTCATCGCCCCATCGGACCTGAGCGGCGGTCGGTAAAGCGCTGCATGCAGATGCCAGAATCGCCAGTGCCGCCTTCGGTACAAGCTTTCTTGGCGATGGCTGCGAGCCGCCCATGATTCGAATCCAGTTCATGGTCTGCACTCCTTTGCCGCGCTTCAGCCTGCTGCTATTCGGCAGATGATCGAGAACCCCCAACTTGCGCTTGAGCAGTCCCCGGCAACCTGTCCACCCCGCCGATCGACGAACGGTCTCCGCGAGCAGGCCAATCAACATTGCGAGAGCAATTCCCGTGGGGTGAAGGCGCAAGCCGCGGACGTTTTCGTCAGTAGGTCGTAAGGGCTCATAATCAGGTAGTTGCAGGCCTTTCCAGTATCTGCGCCGGATAGCGCACCGTGGCCGGTCACTTCTGCACGTTCACAATCACGCGCTGGTAGCGGGTCAGACGGGGCGCGCCGTGATCGGTGACGGCGAGGATGATGTGCATCGTGCCCGTGCCTGGGGGCATCACGCGGTTGGTTTTGACCTTGAGCCAAGCTTTGGGTTGGTCGAAACCGACGATGTCATGCATCACACCCGTACGGGCGTTCGAAATCCCGCGCGTGCCAGCCTCCGCGTAGCAGAACCACTTGAAGGAAAGCGCATCGCCGTCTGGATCGGTCGAGCCTGTTGCGCTTAGGTCCACACGCTCGCCTGGCTTGGCGGTGATTATGGCTGGATGGTCAAGCTTGGGAACCGGCGGGTGGTTCGCCTTGTCATAGGGTTGGGTCGTCCAGTCCATGCGTGCGGCGAAGTCGTTCTGGTAGGCGCAGCGCCAGCGCCAGATCGTCGCGTGGTTGGTGGTGTGCCATTCGCCGTCGTTGCCCAAAACTTCATCCTGGACATTGGTCCAGATCGGCCGGGTTTCGGGTTCCAGGAACCATTTCTCCATGCGCGGCGTGTAGAGCTCGTAGCGACCACCCCAACCGCCCCAGTTTGGACGCTCGGGATCGCTCAGACCGTTGTTGATCAGATTGAGAAACGAGGGCGTGTCTCCTTCCATCATGAATTCCCAATGGGGATAGACGGCCCCCAAGGGTCCTTTCCTGCGAATGTTCCGGTCAAGCCATTCATTGGTAACCAGTGAGAAGTCGGCGCCGCCGAAGCGGCCGTGAAATTTGTCGCCGCCGATGGCGATCCATGTCGCATGGTGGAAGCCGCCGCCAGCATTGACGCCGGGACTCACGATGTAGAAGAGATCCGGGAAGTTCTTGCGAATCCATGGACCGCTGTTGTCCTGGTCAGAGATGGCATAAACGCGGAGCTTGGCGACAATTCTGGCGAGTCCGTCTGGAGACCGCGTCGCACGTACCTTCCAGAGCGCTTGGGCGAGCACGTTGGGGCCGCCCCACACCGTGACCCATAGGGGCCGTGGATCATTGCGGTCTACGGCGCGAATCAGCAGCTCGGATCCCGGTGAATCCTTGCCCTCCCCCACACCTTGCATCCCATCGAATGGGATCCCTTTCGTGATGCGATCGGACAGATACTCCGCAGTGGGGTAACCGGGTTCGTGCAGTTCCAGGTTGTCGCGGACCTTCCCGTAGGCGCCAACAATCCTCCGGATGTGCTCCGGGGCGAGATTGCTGCGGCTTCCCGTCGGCGTGGCGACAAGACCTTCGATATCGACGTGGTTGGCGTAGGTCATTAACCGAACCATGGACATCTGGTCATCCGGATCGCCGCCGATGTCGGTCAGGACAAAGAGACGCTCCTTGGCGGAAGCGGAGACACTACCGAGTCCGAGCAGCAGCAAGATAGCGAAAAGTTTGGCAAGCGGCTTCCCGATGCCGGGGGATACCGGATCAGACTGACGCCGGCAGGGGTCGGGAACAGGCTGCCGGGAGTGCGCGGCCGGGGATAGCAACGATAGCGGCCCGGTCAGGATTGGATATCTGGTATCAAGCGGCATACGGCTCTCCCTGGCGGCAATGGTTGACCACGAAAGACTACCTCAGCGTATTGATGTTGTTCTCGGGCAGGGTATAGTCGACGAACTGCGTCGGATCGGTTCCATTCAGATACTCTTCGACATCCGTGTATCCGTCGCCGTCGCTGTCCAGCGCGGCATCCGCGGCGGCGCGAGGGTCGAGCCCGAATTTCTTTTCCCATCCGTCAGGCATGCCATCATTGTCGCTGTCGGACGGCGGCGGCCGGCCGGCCAACTCCGGCCAGCCGCCCACGTCGTCCGGCGAGTCGATGATGCCGGACGGTTTGGAGGGATCAGCCAATTGTTTGTCTTGCTCGTATCCCGTTCCTTCATACGTCGCACCACCTCTGCGCGTCTCTTCGACGATGCGTAGATCGACCGAGTCTCGCTTGGGCAAGGTCGCCCCCGCATCGTGAAGGACAGCTCGGTAAGCCTCTTCCGCGGATTGTCGACGGATCGGCATGGCCGGCCAAGGCTCATCAAGCTTCAATCCCGCGATGGACGACTTGCCGTGCTGCGGCTGCACGCCCCCGTCCCAGTTGTCGGCCGTGACAACGGTGTTGCCATGCATGAAGTTGTCGGCAACAAACCATTTGGCGAATCCACGGTTGCTCGAGTACGGGTTGATGATGCGGTGTGTCACCTCCCCCGCGATCGTCGCGGGTCCCGGCTTGTAGTAGTTGGCCACCATGTTGATGACACAGAAACTGAACTTCGGGTTGCCTTGCTGTCGTTTTTCCCCTCCGTAGGCGCTGTTGTAGCCCCAGTTGAACACCACGTTGTTGCGGTAGTCGGTGTATCCGCAACCCGAAGCGAAACGGGGATTCCGACTGCTGTGGTGCGCGAGCAAGTTGTGGTGGTAGGTGCTGTAGTTGGACCCCCAGATCCCCCCGAACCCGTGATGGCCTTTGACGTGGTTCGATTTGTACAGGCTCTCCGAGATCAGGCACCATTGGACCGTGACGTTTTCACAGTGATAGATAGAGACCGTTTCATCGACGCTCCAGCTCGCGGAAACGTGGTCAAGAATGATGTTTTTGTGGTACCGGCTCGCTATGGCGTCTGAGTCGTCTCCGGACTCATCGCCCAGGCGAACCCGAATGTACCGGATCACCACTTCGTCGGCGTCGATCTGGATCGGATGTTTTCGAAGGGTAACGCCGTCTCCCGGGGCTGTCTGGCCGGCGATGGTGATGTAGGGATGGGAGATTTTCAACTGGCTTTCCAGGGTGATTGTGCCCGAGACGCGGAAGACGACGATCCTCGGTCTATCGGCTTCAACAGCATGGCGCAAGCTGCCTGGCCCCGAATTGTTCAGGTTCGTCACCGCAATCACTTGTCCGCCCCTGCCTCCTCGCGTCATCGAGCCGTGGCCTTCCGCGCCGGGAAAAGCGGGAACACGCGGGGTCTGCCCTAACGCTCCAGGGCCGAGGGTCGCCGCGAGCAGGCCGCTCAACACGGCGAGAACAATCCCTGTGGGTTGAAGAAAATACATGGTCACCTCCGGCGCGACTGCCAGCCGAGAACCGCCGCATGCCACTTACTCTGTATTGTCAGTGCGGCTATTCCGTGTTTCTTCCTCCTTTAGCGATTAAACTTACGGTATCCTAATGTCAGCTTGCAAAGATTCGACAACACACGGCCTGAGTTCTCACCCTACGGCTTCACCTGCGAGTTGTGGACGCCGGCGCGCATGCCCCGACCGAACCGGCACAACGAGATCGAGCTCAACCTCCTCAGGTCCGGCTCGTTGACTTACCTGCTCGGCGGACGCCGCGTTACCATCGCGGCCGGTAGACTGGCGGCTTTCTGGGCGGCGATCCCGCATCAGATCGTGGCTTTCGAAGGCGAGGCGCCGTACTTTGTGGTGACCGTCCCGCTGAGCGGCTTCCTGGCCGCCGGGTTCGACTCGAGCTTGGTGAATCGAGTCCTGAAGGGCGAGTTGATGATCGATTCGGGCCACGACGCCTGCGATGAACTGAAGTTTCAGCAGTGGGAACATGAACTCCGGGAAAGCGATCCGGGGAGTGAGCGGGTTGTGTGGCTGGAGGTGAGGGCTCGGCTGCTGCGACTCGCGCGCGCCGTCTCGAAGCGTCGAGCAGCGAGTTACTCCGAGCCGGCTCTGTCCCGAGCCGATCGACTCGCCTGCTACATCGCTCGGAACTACCACCAGCCGCTGACCTCTGAGCGGGTCGCTGCGGCCAACGGCATGCACGCCAACTATGCCATGAACCTTTTTCGCCGGGCCTTCGATACGACGATGAGCACGTTCATCACGCAGCATCGCATCTCGCATGCCCAGCGGTTGCTCGTCACCACAGACGATGCGGTCGTCTCCATCGCGTTCAGGGCCGGATTTCAGAGCCTGAGCCGATTCAACGAGGCGTTCAAAGCTGTGTGCGGCTGCTCGCCTCGCCAGTATCGAAGGGAACATCTTGGGACGCATCACGACAAACAACCGACTCGCCGAATGGTGAATGCAACCCAGGGACACCTGCACCGATGACTGCTACCTGCCGATTGGGGTCGTGGAGGCGCTTTGCGCGCTTCGGAATCTATAGAGGAGCGCCCTGAGCCCAGCCGAGCGACCGAGTGTCCGTTTTCTGTCCGTATGCACGCTCATCCCAGCGCGCCTTTGCTTGTCTCGGCTCCGACAAGAGATCCGTACATCGATCATCTTCGCCTTCATTGGGATTCTCGCTCTGATTCATGATCCGCAGGCCGCAGGTTCGAATCCTGCAGGGCCCACCAATCTTCAAGGCCAGCAGCTATTCACGATTGGCGATGAATGGCGCCTCCGCCGTGACGGACTCGTTCGCGGCGACGAGTACTCGGCGGCCGCGTTCGCGCAGATAGCGCAGGTCTTCGGCGATGCCGAGGTCGAAGTGATTGTCCCGGCCGACTGCGAAGACGGTGTAGGCCCCCGGAGGGACACCTGAGATGGCATACGCCCCGTCTTCGCGCCGGTAGCGCCCCAAGCGCTCGAAATGCCAATCCTCTTCGTAGCGGCTGGGCAGGAGCACAACGAAGCCCTCCTGAGTTCCGGAAGCCTTCGAGCCTTCTTCAGCAACGGTTCCCTGTACGGCGCCGGCATCGAATGCGATGCGGATCTCGAGTCCTTCGAGCGGCGCGCTTTGCGGCACAGACACCCTCCGGCTGTTCAACGGCCGGCCGTCGATCAACATCCGGCTCACGTAGGCTGTTTTCGGCAGCTCAGTGACAAAAACATAGTGGGAGCCCGGCGTGACGCCGCTAAAGCGGAACTCGCCCCCGGCGGCGAGCGTAGGCAGGCGGGTCAAGCGTCCGCTGGGGGCGCCCACATCCGATACGAGACGCACCCTCATCGCTTGGTTGAGAGTGGCGGGGTCGTCCTGGGGAGGGGAGGTCTCAGCGACGATGCGGCCAACGACGTCCTGGGTGGTGGACACGGCAAGCGCGACTTCGATGGTCTTGCGAGAGGCCAGCAGCACGGACTGTTCGGCATAAAAATCTCCGGCGCCCGTCTGGGCCACCAATCGATATTCTCCGGGGTGCAGTCCCCGCACGGCGAACAGCCCTTGCTCGTCAGGCGAAACGGAAGACACGATCATGTTTCCGGGGCCAATGACGATCACATTGCAGGCAGGGCAGGGCTGCCCGCTTTCGCCGTGGAAGACAGACCCCTCGACCGAGGTACGCATCGCGCGAGGCAGGTGGAAATCGATCCCTTGGCGTTCAGTTCCCCAGCGAACCGCGATCGGCGCGCTCTGCTCAATGGATCCCGCATCGGGATGGTAGACGTTGGGGAACTCGAAGGCGCGGACACCGCGCGGGCTGCGCAGGCTCAATGGCCGCACCGCCGCGAAATAGCGGCCGGGCTCGAGCCCCGATAAGCGGTACTCGCCGAGATCGTTCGTGACCCCCGAGCGCTTGAACTGAAGCCGTGAGAGACCCTGCGAAGTCATTCTCTCGTAGAGTTGAACGGTCGCCAGCGGGACAGCGTCGCCATCGGCGTCCAAGACGCGGCCCGAGATTGCCGCTGAACGCCTCATCTCGACGCGAAGGTCGGTGCGCGGCTCGTCGCCGCTCAGCTTGACGCTCGCCGAAAGACTGAAATCCGCTTCGTAGCCATCCTTGCGGAAACTCAGCGAGTAGTCACCCAGCGGGAGGCCTACAAAGCGGAAGCGTCCGTCGAGGCCGGTGCGAGCGTGACGACTGACTGCCGGCCTATTTCCCGACATCTTGCTGGAAGCGAGACCCACCCGGACGCTCCGCAGCGGCTCGTTGCCGTGCGACGCGGAGATGAACCCACGGATCTCTCCGGTCCGGATTTGTCCGGCGGCGGCAAGCACGATGCAGACAGGCAAGAGGCCGAGACACGCACATAGCGGGCTTGTCCGGAAACGCTTCTCCTGTCGATCGAGTCTAGCCTGCATTT
>JAPPLB010000032.1 GCA_028819575.1 Bryobacterales bacterium
TGACGGCCCTCTCACGCACTTCGCCTCGCCACGTGGTGAGAAATGCAGGCTAGCTGCCGCGGCCGTCTTGTTCGGAGCAGCCGTCAGATCGCTCGCCGGTTGTGAGCAAAGTGTCGCAGGTGAACGATACGACTCTTAAAGCAGGATATGTGTTATTAAGTGTGTGGAGAGTGACACAATGGCGACAAACCTCGCGATAGACCCCGATCTGCTCGAGAAGGCATTGGCGATCGGCGGCGAGAAGACCAAGAAAGCCACCGTCAACCGCGCCTTGCGGGAATTCATCGCTCGCCGGGGGCAGGAACGGCTGCTCGACCTGTTCGGGAAACTGGATTGGGACGACGAATACGACCACAAGCGCGAGAGGACCCGCAAGTGAGCCTGTTCGTGGACACCAGTGTCTGGTCTCTGGCGCTGAGACGGGATGCGCCGCCGGAAGGCCCCGAGGTGGGGCGTCTGCGGGAGGCGCTCGCCGGGGGTGAGACGGTGTACACGACCGGCCTGGTCCTTCAGGAACTACTGCAGGGCTGCCGTGGACCGCGCGCCGAGGCGCTGATCGTCGACCACTTCGAGGCCATCGCCATGATCGTGCCGTCACGCGGCGACCATATCGCGGCGGCCCGCCTGCGCAACCAATGCCGCCGGCAAGGCATTCAGGTCGGAACCATCGATGCGCTGCTTGCCCAGCTCTCGATCGGCCACAAACTGGCCATGCTGTCGACCGACAGGGATTTCAGCCTCATCGCGGATTGCACGGAACTTCGGCTGTGGCGCGCACCTTGACCTTGCGTCGCCTCTCCCGTCGTCCCCCTCGGTGGCTCAAGAAGCACTTCCGGGAAGTTGATCAAGGCAGTTCCGGCCGCGATCCGGACCCTGAGTACTGGGGATTTCGTCTCGTTCTCTGAACAGGCGTCCGTTCAGGGCTCGTCGTGCCGAACCTTCCGCCGCTCCCGCGTTCAGGACGATCCCACAGTGATCATCAGGCTCAGCAGCAACTTCGTCGCCGCCTCTCCCGCGAGAAGGGCCGCCACGAAGATCGCGGCCGCGCGGCCTCCCCGCTGGTTGCATGAGACCGAGAACGCCTTCCACATGAGGGAGACCATCCAGATCACACAGGCGAGGGCGAACAGCCCCGCGACGACCGTCGCCGCAGGCGGCATCGCGAAACGGCCCGCGAGAGTTTCAGCGACAAGCTTCTCGTTGCCCTGACGCACCGCCGGAGGAATGCAGGCAAGAGCGGCCAGCAGCAGCGGCCAACGGGCCAACGCCTGCGTGCCCGCGATGTCAACGAGCCGGACGGTCCGCGGGGCGGCCAGGAGCGAGACCAGCCACAGGAGCACCGTGATGACGGACCAGTTCACCAGGCCCTCCATGACCGCAACCTGGAGCGGAACGCTGGATCCCAGGTGGAAATCGAGCAGACCGTCGAAATGCACACCGCCCGCTGAGGCCGCCAGCGCGCTCGCGAAGATCACAGCCAGCCCAACCGCCAGGGCCTGACCTCCGGCGATTCGGACGAACGGATTGAAGAGCCACTGGGCGATCGTCATCTCTCGCGGGGCCATCGCGTTATTCGCTGTCTTGTCCAACATCGGTGTCGCCTCCCTGGGCATTGCCGGCCATCTCGTTCTCGTGCGGCTCGACCGTCGCTTCCAGACGCGCAATCAGGTCGTCCAGCCGGTTGCGGACGGTCGGATACGAGACGCCGTACAGCTTCGCCATCCGCTTCAAGCTGCCGCTGTGCAGAATGAAGGCGACGGCGAACTGCTGGTCTTCGCTGCCGAGGCGGGACAGCGCGGGCAGCAGGTAGCCGCCGTGCACCGTGGTCCCGCACTCGGAACACGCAAGCTTCACCACCCTCAGACCGCTGCCGCAACTCGGACACGAAACCGGAAGTCTGCCTCGACCAGCCACACTTTATATTCGCACGAACAGACATTTAGTTCAAGATATATTTAATAAAATGAATTAATAAATTAACTATTTTACATAAAAGACGCACTGGAAGCTCATCAAGCGCGGGAGCAGACCGCCTCGACTGCGCCCCAAGACGAGGTTGACCGGCGACAGATCCGGTTACATTAGCCTGTCCCAGGTCAATCCAACTAGCCGAGACACGGCTTTCAGGTTTTCCGGGATTTACAGGTCAAGCGTCTGCAGCAGATCCTCAACGCTCATTCCATGGTGCCTGGCGATGCTCTTCAGGATGCCCGACAAGGTCTTTGCCCTGATCGGACTGTGGAGCGGGATCACTTCATGGTGCTCGCCATTGACCTGCGTGGTAATCCGAACATGAGAACCGCGGCGCCTCACAGCCTCGTATCCCAGCCGTCGCAGGGACTTCTGCAGAGCGGTCCCGCTCACGTTGCGGGGCAGCTTCACCCGGTGAGAACCTCATCCCGCACAAAGTGCAGACGGATCAGCTTCGGCCGAGGCATGCCATCGTCGAAATAGCAGTCAACGGCTTCCCTGACGTTGCGACGGATATCGTCAACGGAGTCACCTTGCGTGTGGATGCCGTACCCAAGCGCAGTTGCCGAATACCCCCCGTCAACCTCGTCTTCCGTGATTTCAAAGATGATCTCGGTTACGGACATCACTCGCTCCTTCGGTGTCAGTATCCCTCATAACTCCATATCCGTAAAGGCGTTTCCGGCCTCGGATCAGACCCTGAGCGCCTGGGGATTCTCCCACGCTCGATCTGAGCCGTGGGTAAACAGCTATATCATTCCTGAACAGAAGTGGCTCACAGCAAAAGACCTCGTTCCTCATATCGGCAGCCGCAACCGGGTTTAGGAAGTTCCGCAACATCCATCGTCAGGCGGCGAAGTCAGGCGAGACCGCAGCTCGCCGGGCTGAGCGGCGGCGAATCCATCGACCGCATGAAAAGTGGTATATGTACTTGAGTCCCGAGCGCCGGGACATCGAGGACAACGCAGGGAACCGATGAAACGGGAGCTTCCCGCTCGTGAAAAAATGACGGCCGCTCCGTGCACGCCCGGCCACGGCCCCTTCGAGCGGCTCTTCCGCTTGCTTTGCCCGGTGTTGCTATGCGCCGCAGCCCTGACCTCCGCCACGGCCGATCCGCTTCCTCAAGGCAAGGTCCCTCCCGGCAAGACCTTGATGGTGATCCAACCCCATCACGACGACCACACCTGGCAATACGGATTTGGGGGACTCATCGCCAAGATGATCGACGCGGGCTACCAGGGCATCTACGTCCGCGTGTCGAACGACGAGAAAGACGGCGGCATGAGGCACGGCTGGGGCGCCAACGACATCGCGAACTACGAAGACACCCTCGTCGCCACCAAGAACCTGGGGATCGAGGAGGTCATCAGCCTCAACTGGCGCAACGATCACATGAGCTCGATTCCCCACATCGAGCTGCGCGATCAGATCGTCCTGCTCATCCGCAAGCGGCGGCCCGACGTCGTCATGTCGTATAACCCGTGGGGCAACTACGACCGCAACCCCGACCACCGCAAAGTCGCCTGGGCCGTCGGTTCGGCCGTGTGGCTCTCGGAGTTCGAAGGCGTTCGACCGGATCACGCGAAGCTCGGCCTCGAGCCGCACCGCGTCCCCTACAAGTACTATTCGTACCGCAACGACTACGGGCGCGGCTATCACCCGAACACCTTCTACGAGCTGACCGAAGGCGAGGTCGCCCGCAAGGCCAAGTCGTACCGCCTGCACAGGATTCGCGTCAGCGCCGGCGCCGGCAAAAGGACGCGAGAACTGCTCGACGCCCGAGGGCTCAGGGTTCCCGAACTCGACGGGCTGAGCGACGAACAGACCCACGTGCGCATGCAGGAAATGTTCATGTACTGGATCTCCGCCAAGCGCGGCGAGGAAAACGGCGTACGGTACGCCGAAGTCTTCTACTTCATGGATGAGTGGCACGGCACACCGGGCCTGAGCGACTACATCCTGGAAAACGCGGTCGAGCGATGAGAGTTCCCGTAAGCGCGGCGGTGCTGCTCTTGACGGCCCTCCCGGCCGCAGCCAAGCTGCCGATCGTCGACATTCCGCCAGGGCATACGAAAACCTTCCTCCTGATCCACCCGCACCACGACGACCACAGTTGGGAATCCGGCCCGGCCGGACTCATCACGAAACTGGCCGACGCCGGCTGGACCGGCTACTTCGTGCGCGTTTCCAACGACGAGAAGGACGGGCCTCACGGCTATCCGCACAACGACATGGTCAACCTGTTCGAGGCGCGCGAGGCCACCGAAAACCTCGGCATCGCCGATGTCATCAGCCTCAACTGGCGCAACGACTACATGGACCCCACGCCGCACAACGAGATCCGCGGACAGATCATCCTGCTGATCCGAAAATACCGCCCGGACGTGGTGATCTCCTACTTCCCCTGGGGGCACTACGAACGCAATCCCGACCACCGCAAGGTGTCGAAGGCCGTCGGCGAGGCCGTCTGGCTGGCGGGCTTCGCGAACGTCCACCCGGAACATCGCAGGCTGGGGTTCCAACCGCACCGAGTGCCCTACAAGTTCTACACGCAACGTTTCGACTACGGCAAGGGCTATGAGCCGAACGCCGTCGTCGAGCTGAACGAGTCCAACGTGAGGCGCAAGGCGCGATCCTACTGGCTCCACCGCAACGTACGCCTGCGAGGCGCGACGGGGCGCCGCCTGCGGCAACTCCTCAAGGACCAGGGACTGGAAATCCCCGCGCTGGCGAACCTGACCGACATCGAAGCCCACGCCCGCATGCAGGAATGGTCGATGTACGACGCGGCGCGCAAGGTCGGCAGCGAGAACGGCATCGAATACGGCGAGATGTTCTCCCACCTCGGAGAGTGGCATCCCTGGCCGGGACTCGACGACTACCTCCAGTCGAACGCGGTGGACCAATGACTCTTCTCTCACAGCGCACTGCAGCGGCTCTCCTGACGGCGGCCCTGCTCTTTCCGAGCGGTTTCGGACTGACGGCCGAGGCGGATGAGCACAAGGCCGTGCTGGTCGTGACCGCCGACGCCGGCGACTACATCCTCGCCGCCGGCGGCACGATCGCAAAAATGCTCGATGACGGCGCGGCGGGATACCTCGTGCGGGTCACCAACGACGACAAGGACTCCTGGGGCCTCAATCCGGAGGAAACCGCTCGCCGCACCCGTGATGAAAGCGAGAAGGCGGCCGAGATCCTCGGCTTCAAGGAAGTCGAGTCGTTGGGTTACCGCGCCGGAGAACTCGGCGGCGTCTCGCCTACCGAACTCCGCGACCGCATTCTTTTCTACATCCGGCTCTACAAACCCACCGTGATGTTCATCCCCAATCCCTACGCCGAGTATGTAGAAGCGCTCGACCGCTTCTACGTGGGTCAGGCCGCCGAAGACGCCCGCCGGGCCGCCTCGCTGTCGAACTATCAGCCGCCGTTCGCAGTCGTCGGCCTCGAGACGCATGTCACGCCGGAACTCTACTACTACGCGCAGCCCTTCGATCCGCGCCGCCGCGAGGCCGAAAGCAGCGCGACGTTCGTGCCGCAGCCGAAGACGCTCGACATCGCCTCGACCTTCGACAAGAAGCTGCAAGCGGCGCAGGCGCTCAAGACCATCAATCACTCGATGGCGATGCGCATCAAGGACCGCCTCGAATCGACCGGCCGGCGCCTGCCGCTGCTGGACAAGGTAGACGAAGCTTCCGTCGGCAAGCTCGTAGAGATCAACGTTCGCAAGCTGGCCGAAATCGCCGCGAAAGACACCGACTACTCGCAGGCGGAGGAGTTCCATTACGCTGGCGTCGAGTATCAGATCCCATCGAAATACTTGCAGTAACATGGCGGCCTACCTTTCCGCCACTCGAAAGAAGGCCAAGAACAACATCCGGAAACAATGGACCACGCTACAGCCTGCATTTCTCATTACCTGACGGCCCACTCACGCATTTCGCCTTGCCGCTTGGCGAGAAAAACGGCCCGCTCACGCATTTCGCCTTGCCACTTGTCGAGAAAAGCAGGCTAGAATCTGTAGGTTCCCCCAAAGGAGTCCCCTGAACCATGAAAACCCGACTTGCCATTGCAATTCTTCTGCTCACCGTGATCATCGCGCCGCTGGCGGCCGATCAACACCAATCAAAGTGGAAGTTCGCCGAAGAAGTTCCGCCCCGAAACGACATCACGGTGCAAAACCGCGTCCCGGTCCCGATGAGGGACGGTGTCATCCTTTACGCGGACGTGTTTCGCCCGGTCGGCGACGGCAAGCACCCGGTGCTTGTTTCGCGCACGCCCTACAGCACCGAGCGCTACCCGAGTTCCTACCGCAGCGCCGTCTACTTCGCCCGGCGCGGTTATGCCTACGTCTTCCAAGACACCCGCGGACGCCATGAGTCGGAAGGCAAGTGGGAGCCGTTCCGCAACGACATCGAGGACGGCTACGACACCATCGAATGGGCCGCCAAGCAGCCCTGGTCCAACGGCAAGGTCGGCATGCAGGGAGGCTCCTACCTGGGCCACGTGCAGTGGCGCGCCGCGATGTCGGACCCGCCGAGCCTGGTCACCATCTTTCCCAACGTCGCCTCGACCAGCCTCTATCACGACTGGATCACTCTCAACGGCGGCTGGCGCCTTTCGTTCAATTTCGGCTGGGGCGCCGTGCGGCAGGAATCGCGCATCATGCAGAATGTCGGCCCGCATAACCTCGCAGGCGGCCCGGAAAACATCAGCTACGACAAGGTCCTCTGGCACATGCCGCTGAACACCATGCAGGAGCTTGTCGGCCGCAACGCGCAGTTCTACAAAGACTGGATGGCCCATCCCGATTACGACGACTACTGGCGCAAGATCAACGTTGAGGAAGTCTTCGAGAAGATCGGCATCCCCATCCACACCTTCGGCGGCTGGTTCGACATCTTCAGCCAGGGGACGCTCCGCGGATACGCCGGCATGAGCAAGAAAGGCAAGACCGAGACCGCCCGCAAGGGCAGCAACCTGATCATCGGTCCGTGGGGTCACGGCCCGTCGCAAATCACCGGTGACGTCGACTTCGGAGAGACCGCCCCGGTCGACTCGAGCGCCGTGTCACTGCGCTGGTACGACTACTGGCTCAAGGGCATCCAGAACGGCCTCGACAAAGAGCCGCCCGTCAAGCTCTTCACGATGGGCTCGAACGAATGGATGTGGGAGAACGAATACCCCATTGCCCGCACCCAGTACACCGAGATGTACTTCCACAGCGGTGGCGAGGCCAACAGCAAGCGCGGCGACGGCACGCTCACCTGGGACAAGCCGGTCAGCAGCGAGCCTGCCGACCGCTACACCTACGACCCCAACCACCCCGTGCCCAGCGTCGGCGGCAACAACTGTTGCGGCACGCCCACGCCGGCCGGGCCTCGCGAACAGAACGAAGTCGAAAGCCGCCGGGATGTCCTCGTCTATACGTCGGACTTCATTGAAGAGCCGGTGCGCATCGCAGGGCCGGTGAAGGTCGTTCTGTATGCTTCGAGCGACGCCGTGGACACCGATTTCGTCGCGAAGCTCGTCGATGTCTACCCCGACGGTAAGGCCTACAACATGGCCGAAGGCATCATGCGGGCGCGCTACCACAAAAGCCTCGAAGCGCCGGAGCTGCTTGAACCCGGCAAGGTCTACCGGTTCGAGATCGACCTGGTGGGCACCAGCGTCGAGTTCCAGCAGGGCCACCGCATCCGGGTTCAGGTCGCCAGCGCGCATTTCCCGCAGTTCGACCGCAACCCGAATACCGGGGAGCCCTTCGGAACCGGTGACGAAATCAAGATCGCGCAGCAGACCGTCTACCACACGCAGGCGCAGCCTTCGCACGTCGTGCTGCCCATCGTGGAATGACCGCGAACGAGCGGCGGGGCCGCTTCCGGCCGGCTACATGTACATGCCGCCGTTGACATTCAGCACGTGGCCGGTAATATAGGCCGCGTCGTCCCCGGCGAGAAAGCCGACCGCCTTGGCGATTTCAGCGGGCCGGCCCAGGCGGCGCAAGGGAATGCGCTGCATCGTCTGCTCGCGTACCTTTTCGGAGAGAACGTCCGTCATCGGCGTCTCGATGAAGCCCGGCGCGACGGCGTTGACCGTAATGTTGCGGGACGCCACCTCGAGCGCAAGCGCCTTGGTGAGCCCGATCAGGCCCGCCTTCGACGACACGTAATTCGCCTGTCCGGCGTTGCCGGAAAGGCCCACCACCGACGTGACGTTGATGATCCGGCCCCAGCGCTGCTTCATCATTCCCGGCAGGACTTTCTGGATGCATACGAATCCGCCCGTAAGGTTCGTGTCGAGCACTTTCCGCCAATGCTCCGCCGTCATGCGCACTGCGAGCCCGTCTTGGGTGACGCCGGCGTTGTTCACCAGGATCGACACCGTTCCCGCCGTCTTGACCTTGCCGAACGCCTCGTCGATCGACTCGCGCGAGGTCACGTCGAGCGCCACGGCGTCACACTGTCCTCCTTCCGCGCGGATCTCGTCCACGAGGGCGGCGAGCTTGTCCTGTTGACGGGCCGCGGCGAACACGCGCGCCCCGGCTCGGGCGAGTTCATGAGCGCAGGCGCGGCCGATTCCCTGGCTGGCGCCGGTGACGAAAGCGATTCGATGGTTCATGGTGTTTGCGCTTCCAGCGTTTTCAGGTCCTCCACGTTCGATCCCCCCAGTGAACGGTCAATGCCTCGTAGCAGTCCGGTAAGGACTTTTCCCGGCCCCACCTCGATGAAGCGCCGCACTCCTTGCGAAGCAAGATAACGGATCGACTGTTCCCAACGAACCGGATTGGACACCTGGTCTTTCAACCCTTGCCGTGCGTCCAGCGCGGAGCGCACTTCGGCCGCCGCGAAATTATTGACGAGCGGGACCGTCAGGTCGTGGAACTCCGTCGCATCCAGGTCGGCTGCGAGCCGATCTCGGGCGGGCTTCATCAGGGCGCAATGAAAGGGCGCGCTCACGGCAAGACGCACCACCCTGCGCGTCCCGGCTCCCTTCGCCAGTTCCATCGCGCGCTCGACGGCGCCCGCGTTACCCGCGATCACGACCTGCGACGGCGAGTTCAGGTTCGCGGCGCTGACAACCTCTCCCTGCGCGGCGTCCGCCAGGATTCCTGCCAGCTTTTCCGGCGGCAGCATCATGAACGCGGCCATCGCGCCCACGCCCTCGGGGACCGCTTCCTGCATGTAGCCGCCGCGCTTTCTCACAAGCCGCACGGCGTCCGCGAAGTCGAGTGCGCCCGCCGCGACCAGAGCGGAGTACTCGCCCAGGCTGTGACCGGCAACGTAGTCCGCCTTGACGCCCCGCTCTTCGAGCATGGCCAGGACGGCGATCGAACAGGTCAGGATCGCCGGCTGCGTATTCTCGGTGAGCTTGAGATCTTCTTCAGGCCCTGCAAAGCACAGTCGTGAGATGGGAAACCCCAGAGCGTCATCAGCCTGCTGGAAAACCCGGCGTGCGGACGGAAAAGCCTCGGCAAGCTCGCGACCCATTCCGGGTTTCTGCGAACCTTGGCCGGGAAAAACAAAGGCCGTCTTCGACATGAAGCACTCACCGTATCGTCACGGCGCGCGGACGCGCAACCGCGGATGCCCGTACACACCTACAAGGTGAACTCGACAAACACGTACCCGAACGAGCTGTTCGCCGCCGGCGTCGTCTCCGCCACATACGCCCCCGGGAACAACCGAGCGAACCCTCCCCCCAGCCGGTATTCCGGCGAAAGCGTGTACACGAACTGTGCGTCAAACTCGTTTCCGACAAAACTGCTCGCCGCACCACCCTCCAGGCGCGGAAGAAGCACGGCTCCCGTGTGCCGGTAGTGCGCGTCGTTGCGGCTGGCCACCCAGATGAGCAGGTGGTCCAGGCGCACCATCGTCTTGTCGTTGGGCCTGAAATGGAAACCGGCCTTGAAGTTCCTGGTGTTGCTGAACCCAAGCAGGTCGGCGATTCCGTAGTGCTTGTGGAAGCTGTGAAAGTAGGTTCCGTACGTTCCCCGCACCCCGTCGCCAAACTCTGCATCGCCGCTCGCGGAATTGAACTCGCCGTGAATCCGCGGCTTCCATTCGGCCTCCTGAAAGGTGTAGCCCGCGACTAATGTCGTCGCCCATGCCCGCACGTCATCATTCGCAAAGCTCCCGAACTGCCGCGCGTAGTCGATCTCGAAATCCCATCCGGCGGGGGTGCTGCCCTGCGCCCGTGCGCCGGCCGTGTAAATGGTGGCGGCTCCGGAGGCGCCGTCCTCGCCAACCACTCTCGTCAAGGTGCGCTGCGTAAGGTAGGGCTCGATCTTCGTGCCGGAGATGAGCGATCCGAGCGAGCCGTAGACGCCGTGATAGTTGTTGCCGTCAACATGCTTGTCGAACGCGCCGTCGTCAATGATCACATTGCCGGAAGCGAAAAGATCCACGCGGTTCTCGTCGTCGTGCACCGCCAGCTTGACCACGTCGTGGGTGGGAGAGGTATTGCTCCAGTCGCGGCGCCCGAGCAGGCGCTCGTTGCCCAAGCTCATGCGCATGCGGCCGACTTTCAAATCCCACAAGCCGTCCTCATCCCCGATCCGGACGTACCCCTGGCGGATATCGAACACGTTCCGCTGGTTGTTCCGGCGAAAGGAGTCAAGCTTCAACCCCCGCGCATCCTGCGCCTGAACGAACACCCCGAAGTGACGGCTCGGCTCGAATCCCAGGTTGATGCGGAACCGCGTAACGAGATAGCCGTCGTTGTTCTCCGGGTCGAAGCGAAGGCCGCGCCGGTCTTCCCAGCGCAGCCGCAGCTCGGTCCCCAGCGTCAGCCACTCGGGAAGATCCCGGCTGAGGAAGCGCCGGGGCGGTTTCCAGTCGTCGCTCGCAACGGCCGCGGGCGGCGCCAGAACCAGAACGAGCCACAGCGCACGCAGCACGGCGCTCCTTGCGTTTCTCGTGAATGACATTCGGCTCAAGAGGCGGTTGGAGTGCGGCCCGGCTGTAGGGTTCAGGAGATATCGGCCGGCAACAAGCCCGGGACACCCTCGACATGACGGCGATCGCGAGCCGGCAATTTCTCGTCTTGCAGAACGGTCGTGACGGCAGTCAGGTCGCCGGCAATACCCATCGTCAGACTCTTCCTCCCGCCGCGATATGCGACAGCAACCGGCTCCCATGCCGTTCGAGGCCGGGACGACTTTGTTCCAGCTTGTGTTTGACTGCCTCCAGGCCGAGCTCCTCCAAGCTTGTTCTTGTCCCCGGCATCAGGAGGAACTGGAAGCCCCCTCTGAAGCTGGAATCCCTGGTCTCGCAGGGAGTCGACGATCCGGGACCGAAGCAGTGCTGCTTCCTGAGTAACCTGCCTCGCCGATTGCCTCATTACTATCTGAGCTCACGCCGCGCACGCACGTAGCTTTCGAGCACACGATTCATCCGGGTCTGGTAGCCCTTTCCCGGCCCCTTGAAGTAAGCAAGCACGGAACGCTTGACGCGCAAGGTGATCTGCTGGGTGAGATCGGGTTCGACGAGTTCCGCGCGCTGCCAGAAGGTCTTGTCCAGTTCCGGAATATCACTGAAGTCGATGTTCTTGTCCTCCACGGCCTCGATCTGCCCGGGAGTGAGAGGTTTATCGTATCCGCTCATGGTAAGCCTGCCTCTTGGCACGATATTCCGGTCTCATCTCGACCTTTGTCCGTCTAGTCCAACTATACAAGCACTGGCGGAGACATTCGCTAGTGACAGCCCATGCAACTGAAGTCGCGGCCATGGCAAGGCAGGCAGGTCTGCTTGTCGTAGGAAATTTTTCCGGTCGAATGAAGATCGATGAAATCGCGAGTGTGGTCCGCCGGACGCAAGTTGACCCCTTCGAGATGGCATTTCTCGCAACTGAAGGGATTATCGACTTCGGAGTGGCAAACCAGGCAGTCCGGCATGAGCGGAAGGTGAGCCTCGTTGGCAAGATCGGTCTGCCAAACACCCCGGTGGCATGCCTGGCAGGAATCGCCGGTATCGAGATGCTTCCGCACGTCGCCGGGTTTGCCGAGATACGTTCCGCCGTCAATGGCGGCGGCGATCAGCGGCGCTGCGTTCCCCAGGCGCAGGTGGAACTCGTGGTTGAAGCGGTACGAGCGGGGTTTGGTCTTGAAATTCTTCAGACCCGCGGTGTCGACCGGCGTTGCGGTCCCGCCTTCATGGCAGACGGCGCATTGCTCTTCGGTCGGGACAAGGATGTCGGCCGCAGCCTTGCTCTCCCTCGCCACCGCGTGGCAGTCCAGGCAGGTCGTGTTCGCTTCGACAAAGTGCAGACGATGCGAAAAGGTCAGTTCCTGACCTGGCAGAACCGGCCCGCAGGCGCACAACAACACTGCGCAGACCAATCTCAATCCTTGACGAGCAAACGGCAAAGGGCGGCTCGCTCCGGCAGCCCGTGGTGCAAGTCCCGTGGAAGGCGCGGCGGGCTCCTGCTCATCCTCGGCGCGAAGTGAGGAGGACGGCGATCCAGGTCGATCTCCTCCGACGAACGACAAAGCCGACGTCCGCAAATGTCCGTCGCCCAAAGGGTTACGCGCCGTTTCCGGGCGGTTGCACGGAGAGAGCGGCGCCGAGTTCCTGTTGCGATTATGCGTCACTCCATCGGCCCCAGGGCGCGTAACGCCGCCCACGTGACTGGCGCCACGGGCTGCTACCTCTCGTAGGAGACCCGCCACAGCTTGCGGCCGCCGTCTTCGGATACGAGCATCGAGCCATCCGGCATCTGCAACAGTCCGACGGGCCGGCCCCAGACGCGCCGGTCGTCCGGACTGATGCTCCATCCGGTCAAGAAGTCCTGTGGACCTGATGTCGGCTTGCCGTCCTTGAACGGGATATAGGCAATCTTGTAGCCCACTCGCTTCGAGCGATTCCACGAGCCGTGAAAAGCGAGGAAGAGACCGCCCTGGTACCGGTCCGGGAACTGCTTGCCGGTGTAGAAAAGAATGTCGAGCACCGCCACGTGCGCCCCCAGCAGCACATCGGGGTAGAGGGATTTCTTCACCATGTCGGGCGCGACGTCCTTGTGCCGCGGCTCCTCATACGGCCCGGAATACGCATACGGCCATCCGTAGAAGCCGCCTTCCTTGATCTGAACCAGGTAATCCGACACCAGGTCATCACCCAGGCCGTCACGCTCCTGCACCGCGGCCCACAGGTCATCGCTTCCCGGACGCCAGCGCAGGCCGATGATGTTCCGCAGCCCGGTCGCCACGATCTCATGACCGCTGCCGTCCGGGTTGTAACGGTTCAACGCCGCGCGGGCCGGCGGCTCGTTCAAGTCGATGTTCGACCTCGAACCGATGGTCACATAGAGCTTCTTGTGGCCGCGGTCGAACAGTAGGGTCCGCGTCCAGTGGCCTGTGCCATAGTCGTGCATGGGAATGATCTCTTCACCGGGCGTCGACACGTCCATCGCCTTCTCGTCGTACTGGTAGCGCTTCACCGACGTCGTTTCGGCGACGTAGAGCCAGTCCTCGTGAAACGCCAGGCCGTACGGGCGGTCGAGGTTTTCGAGGATCTTTTTCTTCGACCCGTCATGAAGCACGTAGACCACGCCCGTCGCCTCGCGCCGCTCGCCGCTGTCGGTGAGCAGAATCTCGTTGCTCGGCCCCAGCAACATGAAACGAGGCCGGTTGTCGAATCCGGCCATGTACTCTTCCACCTTGAAACCGGCCGGCACATCGAGGCCAGATCCTTCCGGCTGGGCGACCACCTGGGGACGGTTGTTCGCCGACGGCGTGTGAAACGGCTCGGGCAGCCCCTTCCAATTGACGGGCTTCTCGCCCGACTGCGAAAGCGCGGCGGCGGCCAGGACCACCAGGGCCGTCAGGGTCAAGAGGATTCGAGAGCGCGTAGTCATAGCAAGCAGTATCGTATATTCGCCGAGGCCTCGCCAAGCAGCCGCCTGGAAAGGAGTTGAGGGGCCCGGTTTACGAGCCGACGCTTGATCACCACGGCAGCCATGCTCCCGGAATGGTCCCCTCGCACCACAGGATCGGCTTGACCGGGTTCCACGTCCGTCTGCTACAACGGGACCGACGAGGTTCTCATGTCGCTCGGCCGCTGGCTCATCTTGATCGGAGTCGTCTTCGCGGCCGCGGGCCTGCTGGCGATGCTCGCGGCCAAACTCGGACTGCCGCGCCTCGGCCGTCTCCCCGGAGACATCGTCTACCGCGGCAAGAACACGACTGTCTACATTCCCATCGTCACCTGCGTCGTGCTGAGCGTCCTGTTGACCATCGTGTTCTCACTCTTCAACCGCTTCCGATAGCGCTCGGGGGGGGCGCGGGATGCGTGACAGGTATTCGATTCGCTCGGCCTGCACGGCTTGGTTACCATGCTATTGACTTGCCCAGCGTTGGCTTCGTGAGCTGCCACGGGCGCGAATCTCGTCACGGTGATCAATCTGTCAGACGACTTCCGGACTCCTGGCCTGCATTTTTCACCACGCGGCAAGGCGAAGTGCGTGAGAGGGGCGTCAGGACTAGGCGCAAGCCGGGCGGAGGAAAAAGGCGCGAGCCGGGCGGAGAAAAAAGGCGCGAGCCGTTTGGCGCACGCAGGCGTACTCGAACTGTACGTTGAGCACGGCAAGCAAGCGCAACGAAGTCCTGGTGGCCGTATGGCGTGCTTCGACCGTCGGGTGGTGAGACATGCAGGCTGGTATGGTAGCCTGCCGAAGTTGCCGCGTTGGCGTTGTGAGTTGTCCGGAGCGATTCTCGTCACGCTGATCAATCTGTCAGACGACTTCCGAACTCCGAGAACGAGGTAGGGCATGGGCCACGACTGACAGGCAGGCTTCCACAGGGCATAGACTTCAGCAACTCATTCTCGATCGCGCCACGAACACGGTCCTCAATCTTCATGCCCACTGCCGGATTCCAGACGTTTGAGGCGACGCACATCTTCACGATGGCGCTCACCCTGGCGCTGCCGGTGGTGCTCGCGGTGGTGGCGCGAAGGGCGTCCTCCGAGGCGGTCGCCGTGGCCATCAGTTATCTCTTGGCCGGCGCGCTCCTGGTCAACGAAGCGGCCCACTGGGCCTACCGGCTCGACGAGCTAGGTCTCGACAGCTTCGTTCAGAACCACCTGCCGCTCCATGCCTGCAGCGTTGCGGTCTTCGCGACGGCCGCGGCCCTGCTCTTTCATAATCAGACGGCTTACGAGATCGCCTATTTCTGGGGTTTGGTCGGTTCGTCAAACGCCGTGATCACGCCGGGGCTGGAGGCGGGTTTCCCGGAATACCTCTTCTTTCAATATTTCATTTCGCATTCCGGCATCGTCGTGGGCGTGCTGTTCGCCACCTGGGGACTGCGAATGCGCCCGGCGCTCGGCGGGCTCTTCCGGGCGTTCGTCTTCCTCAACGTCTTCGCGGCGGGGATCGCCGTCTTCAACTTCTTGTTGGGCTCGAACTACATGTATCTCTGCGGGCCGCCAACCGGTACGGTAACGCCGTTCTTCTTCGCGCCGTGGCCGTGGTACATCCCGATTCTCGAAGTCATCGCGTTGGCCATGTTCTTCGCCGTCCTGGCTCCGTTCCTCGTGACCCGCCGGCCGCCATTTCGTGAATCAGCCAGCCTTCGGCGAGAGATGTGAGACAAGGTGCTTTCGAGCATGGAGCAACGCACATCCGGCGATTGGAGAATGTTGCTTGCTCCCAGATACAGTAGTCTCCGGTTTACATGTGAAAAATTCCCTGAACGCAGTCCCGGCATGCTGCGTCGTATTTATGTGCGGAAACTCCGTGGAGTAGTGTGCCTGGCTCTCTTCGGGGCCGCTGCAATGACGGCGGAACCGAGGCTGGGCGACATCTTGTCGGAAATCGAGCGCCACTACAACAGCCTGGCGACCATGCAGGTGGAGTTTGCTCAGACCGTCGAGTACACGGGCCGTCCCCGCATCCATGAGCGCGGCAGGCTGTCATTGCTGCGGCCCGGGAAGATGCGCTGGGACTATACCGTGCCGGCCGGCAAGCTGCTGATCGGCGACGGCGAGACCCTGCACATGTACAATCCCCGCACCAATCAGGTGCGCCCCGTCAAGCTCGATGACAGCGGCGACCTGCGCGCGCCCTTGTCGTTTCTGCTCGGACGGTTGCGGTTTCGGAGGCAGTTCGAAAACCTGCGCCTGGAAACCATCGAGGGCGCTACCGCCGTTGTGGGAGAAGGGCGGCCCGGCAAAGACTACTTCGAGCGCGTCGAGTTCACCTACGACCCGAAGGCTTTCAGCCTGAAGCGTCTGCGCGTCTTCGGGCGAGACAACACGGTGACGACATTCGCATTTGCGCAAGAAAAGAGAAATCTCAAGCTTGACGGGAGTCTGTTCGTTTTTCAGATCCCGGCGGACGCCGAGGTGCTTGAACGTCGTGAACGCGGAGGTCAGCCATGAGCCAGTTCCTCTGCAGGTACGCCGATCCCCAAGGGAGAGTGCATGAGGAAGTCGAATCGGCGGAATCCGAAGAGGAACTGCGGCAGCGCTTGTCGGACCGCGGATTCCTGATCTACTCGGTCAAGCCCCGCCGTTCGATCGGTGAGTGGAAGCTCGACAACGTGCGGCCTGCCGGGCGCAAGCTGCCTCTCGAGCAGCTCCTCATCTTCAATCAACAATTCGTGACCCTGACGCGCGCCGGACTGCCGATCCTCAAGGGTCTTGACCTGCTCGTCGGCAACATCAAGAATCGCCGCCTTCGCACCCACTTGCAGTCGGTCCACGCGAAGGTC
Source organism: Bryobacterales bacterium (assembly GCA_028819575.1). Lineage (GTDB taxonomy): Bacteria > Acidobacteriota > Terriglobia > Bryobacterales > UBA6623 > JAPPLB01. The sequence goes on from JAPPLB010000032.1 coordinate 16,676, forward strand.
AAGACCGGCATGCCCTTGTCGGAGGCCTTTCAGTCCGAAGGCGTCTTCCCGCCGATTTATACGACGTCGATCATGGCGGGCGAGAAGAGCGGCAGCCTGCCGGAGGTGATCGAGCGCTACGTGGCTTATCAGAAGGTGGCGCTCGGCGCGCGCAAGAAGATTCTGGTTTCTCTGATTTACCCGGCCGTGCTCGTATTCCTCGTGTTCATCCTGATCCTGTTCCTGGTGACCTACGTCGTGCCGGAGTTCGCTTCGCTGTACGAGAGCATGGACGCGCAACTGCCTTACATGACGCAACTCCTGGTCGCCTTCGGTGTTACGGCGAACGAAAATCTATGGCTGATCGCCCTTGTCGTATTTGGCGTCGGCAGCTCGCTCGCCTGGTGGTTCCGCTCCGACCGCATTCGGGATTCTCTTGATGGCTTCAAGCTCAAGGTCCCTGTGTTCGGGCAAATCTGGATCAAGTACCAGGTGTCGCAACTCTGTCGCCTGCTGGGAACCCTGTTGCAAGGCGGCATCCCTCTGCTGCAAGCGTTGGAGACAACCGGCGCATCGCTGGGGTCGCGCCTGCTGCGGGAATCGATCGCGCAGTCCCGCGAGATGGTTCGCGAGGGGCAGCCGCTTTCACGCGGTCTGGCCGCGGCGGGAATCTTCCCGTCGCTCGCGGTCGAGATGGTCAACGTGGGTGAGTCAACCGGCTCGCTGCCGGCGATGTTGCACTCGGTGGCGGAGTTCTTCGACGATGACGTCAACACGATGATGAGCGCCGCGCTGTCGTTGATCGAGCCGGCGATCATGATCTTCATGGGCATCTTTGTAGCCTTTGTGCTGATTTCACTGTATTTGCCCATTTTCACCCTGGCGGAGACACTATGAACAGGGCCGGGATGGCTGCGCAAGAAGAACCCATCGAGGTGAACCTCGGCGCTGAGGAGGCGGAAGCCCGCTCGCTCGCCGCCCGCTACTACTACGAGTTCATCGACCTCGATCAAGTATCCATCGACGCGGAGCTGTTCCGCTCGATCCCCGTTGAGTTGATGTTCCGATACAACTTCGTGCCGGTCAGCGAGAGCAACGGTGTTCTTGCCATCGCCATCGCCGATCCGCGGCAGTTGCCGACCCTTGATGAGATCTCTCTGCTGCTCGAAAAGAAAATCCGCATCCACGTCGCGACGCTGTCGCAGATCGGCGGCCTGCTCAAGAAAACCGATCAGTCGCAACGAGTCCTCGAGGAAGTCACCGAGGGATTCGTCCTCGACGTCATCCACGACGACGACAGAAGCGACGAAACGATCTCGATCGAAAAGCTCACGGGCAGCGGCGATATCAACCCCGTTATCCGGCTTGTCGATACGACGATCTTCAACGCGCTCGAGCGGCGCGCCAGCGATATCCATATCGAGGCCCGCACCGATGAAGTCGCCATCAAATACCGCATCGACGGTGTATTGCACTATGCCATGCCGCCCATCTCGAAAGAGTGGGATCGAACGATCATTTCGCGGATCAAGGTGATGTCGGAGCTCGATATCGCCGAACGCCGCGTGCCTCAGGACGGACGTTTCCGTGTCCGCTACAAGGGGCGGCAGATCGACTTCCGCGTTTCGATCATGCCCAATGTCCACGGTGAGGACGCCGTCCTCCGAGTGCTCGACAAGGAGTCAATGAGCGAGAAGTTCCATCAGCTCTCGCTTGACGTCGTTGGGTTCGACGAGCGTGATCTGAAGGTCTACCGGCGGTACATCCGGGAACCTTACGGCATGGTGCTCGTCACGGGACCGACCGGCAGCGGCAAAACCACCACCCTCTACGCGGCGCTCAGCGAAATCAAGACCGACGAGGACAAGATCATCACGATCGAGGATCCGGTCGAGTACCAGATCAAGGGGATCACGCAGATTCCCGTCAACGAGAAAAAAGGGTTGACGTTCGCGCGCGGGCTGCGCTCGATCCTGCGCCACGACCCCGACAAGATCATGGTCGGAGAGATCCGCGATACCGAAACGGCGCAGATTGCGATTCAATCCGCGCTGACCGGACATCTGGTGTTCACGACCGTTCACGCCAACAACGTGGTCGACGTGATCGGACGCTTCCTGAACATGGGCGTCGAGCCGTACAACTTCGTATCGTCGCTGAACTGCATCCTCGCTCAGCGGCTCGTGCGGGTGATCTGCGAACACTGCAAAGTGCGCGTACGGCATCCCTCGGCCGTGCTCGAAGAATCGCGGTTGGACCCCGCGGAATGGGCTGACTTCGAGTTCGCGGAAAGCCACGGCTGCATCGAATGCGCCGGCACGGGTTATCGCGGGCGCACCGCGATTCACGAGTTGTTGAACTTGACGGACCACATCCGGGAGCTGATTCTTGAGCACAAGCCGTCGTCGGAAATCGCCCGCGCTGCCCGCGAAGAGGGTATGCGCACCCTGAGGGAATCCGCTGTCGATCGTGTGCGCGCAGGCATCACCACGTTGCGTGAGATCAACAAAGTCACGTTTATCGACCAGGGCGGAAACGACTGAAATGCTGCGCCGGCTCAAATACCTGCTCGTGGATCAGCCGCCGCCGCTTGTGGTCGAAATCAGCAGCCTCGGTGTATCCGCAGTGACGCGTGACTTGAAGACCGGAGAAGTCACGAGGCGGGTTCGCCGGGACCTCCCGCCGGGACTCCTCGATCTCTCACCGAATCGACCCAATATCCAGGATGAAGCCGCCTTCGATGAAGCGGTGGACGGCGTCATCAGCGAGCTCGGTGACTTGCGGCGCCCGGATATGGCCCTGATCCTCCCCGACAACTGTTCCCGTTTGACGGTCCTAGACTTCGACAGCCTGACCGGCGACGCCAAGGAACGCTTGAAGCTGATTCGCTGGCGGTTGAAAAAAACCGTGCCGTTCGACGTGGAAACAGCCCGGATCGCTTACCGCACATGGCCTACAGCGAACGGAGTTGCGGTGCTGGTGGCGGCCTGCCCAGCCGAGATCATTCGGCAATACGAAACCCCGTTCGAGCAGCGAGGACTGTGGCCGGGCCACGTCTCGCTCTCGACATGCGCGGCGTTGAACCTGCTGCCAAACGACTCGATGACCTTGCTGGCTAAACGCGCGGGTCTGGCTCTCACGATGGCGGCTGTGCAAGCAGGCGCCGTGCGGATGGTGCGTTCTGTCGAGCTCACGCCGCCGGCCGGGTCCGAAGATGACTGGAGCGAAGCCGCCCGTGACATCTATCCGACCATGGTGTTCGTCGAGGATCATTTCGGCACGGCCATAAATAAGCTGGTGTTGTGCGGATTCGAGAGAACTCCGACTTCAGCCGCCCAGGAAGTGGAGTGGTTGCGTTCGCCGGAAGGCCCGGTGGACGGCCGGGAAGCCGGCATCTGGGGCTACCTGAGTGTGAATTGAGGAAACAACGCGGTGCAGCTTGAACTCAATCTGGCGACACAGCCGTTCGGACGACGCCGGCTGTTCTGGGTAACCGCCGGCGCGGCGGCAATCATGCTGCTCGGAATCGCCGCGGAGCTCGTTACGGTCTACGTGCAGAGCCGGGAGCCTGCGCCGCGATTCGTACGAGAGGAAGCCGCGCTGCGATCGCAGTTACGCGTGCTGCAGGCCGAAGAGGCCGATCTCAAGCGCAAGTTCACCGAACCTGTAAATGAAGAGGTGCTTGAGCGGTCGCTTTTCCTGAACGAACTGCTGTATCGCAAAGGCATTTCCTGGACCAGGACGTTCTCCGATCTGGAGCTGGTTTTCCCGCCTCGAGTGCGTGTCGAACAGATTCGGCCTCAAGTGACGCCCGACAACGATGTCCTGTTGGAAATGACGGTCGGGGCCGAGACGCGGCCGGATTTTATTGACTTGCTGAAAGTGCTGGAGGAGTCGGAGATCTTCGGGACCCCCAACGTTCGGGCATCGTCGCCGCCTACCGAGCAGGACCCGGTTTTCAAGTACAGCCTGTTGGTGCGATATGAGCAGCAACTCTGACTCGAACGAGATGCGAGAAGCGCCGAAGCGGAAGCTCGCGCCGCCCCGATGGCGTCCCACCCGGCGGCATATGCTGGCGGCTCTGGCGGTGCTGTTGGCTTTCGACGTCGTCTTCTATCTGTTTGCCGTGCGTCCCCTCGGCGCCCGCGAGGAGGAACAGCGAATTCTGCTTCGCACGCTGCTCCAGCAACAACAACAAAAAACCGAAGAGCTCGAACGCCTGCGGGTCGTCGTCGCCAAAGTGGAAAAGGCGCGTGTCGAGGGAGACGAACTCATCAACCAACTCACGCTGGCGCGCAACAGCACGTACTCGCGGCTCGTGGCGGAATTGGATGCGGCCGCCGACGAAGCCGGGCTCGAGTCCCGCGAGCGAGCCTACGACCCCGACCCCATTGAAGGCGCCGAGGAATACGGCGCGATCACGGTCACGGCGAGTTTCCGCGGGCGCTACGAGCAGCTCGTGAACCTGTTGCATCGCCTGGATCATTCCGAGGAGTTCCTCATCATCGGCGCACTCGGAGCAACACCGCGATCGGACACCAATGATCTGCAGATCACGATGAGGATCGACACATTCGTGCGGGACCTATGAAGATCGGCGCGGAAAGGAACAAACTCATTCTTCTGGCGGTGGTGTCCGTCATAGCAGCCTACACGGTCTATTCGCAGCTATTCAGTGGCTCACCTCGTCCGTCGGCGCCTCGTCAGAATCCGTCAGCAGCCCCAGCGAAAGTGACGAATCGCTCTCAACAGACGCGGTCGACGAGCAGTCGGCCTGCCAGCCGCGGCGGGAACTTTCGGCCGCGATTCGGACGGGGCGCCGATGACGAGCCTCTCGACCCGATGGTAGTCGACCCGACGATCCGCATCGACCTGTGGGTTGCCGTGAAAGCGGTCGGGTTCGAGGGCGTCGAGAGAGACCTCTTCCGGTTCGGAGAGCGCAGAAAAAAAGTCATCACCCCGCCTGATCCGGACAAGGTGGCAGAGGCGCAGAAGAGGCTGCAGGAATCACAGAGGGCAAGGCGGGCAAAGGCCGCCGCCGGAAAACCGGCCCGGAAGGCCGGTCGCAAGGCGCCTCCGATCAGCTTCAGGTACTACGGATTTGCGAACGAGCCCGGCAAATCCCGAAAACGAGCTTTCCTTCTTGATGGCGAGGACATTCTCATCGGCGGCGAAGGGGACATCTTCAAGAAGCGTTATAAGATTATTCGTATCGGACTTCATTCGATTGTGGTCGAAGACCTCAACTTCAACGACCGACAGACACTGAAGTTGATCGAAGGCCCGGCCTAACGCCACAGCGAACCATGAACACGGAGCGCATCCCGTCAACGCGAACCACACGCCTCCGCAGGGCGAGCGAACAGGGGTTTGCGCTGCTCACCGTCCTCTTCCTGGGGGCTGCGATTTTGATCGGCTTGGCGTTGAGTCTTCCGCGGGCCGCCATTCAGGCGCAGCGGATTCGCGAGGAACGGCTCATTTATCGCGGTGAGCAATACCAACGGGCGATCGAGCTCTATTTTCGCGCCCACAAGAAATACCCTTCTGATATCGACGACCTCGAGGAAACGAATGGCATCCGCTTCCTCCGCCAACGCTACAAAGATCCGATGAACGAGGACGAGGAGTGGCGTCTGATCCGTATGGGAAGCGATGGACGTTTCCATGACTCGCTGATTCACGATCTCGAAGACCCGGAGCAGCAGGAGCAAGAGATCAATATCGGATTCGGAAGGAGTGGAAACGGCCAAATCCGCAGCGGTTCGGGCTCGAATCGGCAGCCTTTCCGAGTGTACACCGCAGCGGGTCCGGCGCCCTACGCCCCCACTGACGGGCGTTTCCGGGGAGCCGATCGAGCGCGTGAGGTTCGTGAGTCCGCCGCCCCCGATGTCCTCGGCGCAAACCGGCAAACCGGCTGGATCCCCGGACGAACCGAACCGACGAACCCCAACGTTCCCGCTCAATTCGACGAAAACGGCAATCCCGTCCCGCCGCAAAACGCACGGGAAGAAGACCCCCATCGGCCGCAACAGGCGCAGTATCCGGGCTATTCTCGGGTCCGTCCCGGCCAGATTCCCAATCAGCCGCAAGCCGGATTTCCGGGATCACAACCAGGTAACCCGCAAAACTCCAATAACCGAGGCCCCAACAGGATCGGCGGGTCGGCCACAGGTTTCGGAGGGATCACGACTCCGGGAGTCCCCTTCGGGGCCGCGCCCAACCCAGGCGCCAGACCGCAAGCAGTGGGCGGTCAGGCCGCCAAGGTTATCCGAGGCATTCTCTCCTCTCCTCGACCCGGCGGCTTGGCGGGCATGCGCAATAACCGGAGCGCACAAAGCTCGCGAGAAACGTTCGAAGGCGGTATCGCAGGCGTGGCCACGAAGGCGCAAGAGATGGGTGTCAAGCGTTACGGCGGCCGGGAATCCTATCACGAGTGGGAATTCGTTTACGACTATCGAAAAGACGGCACGTTTGGGGGAGCCGGCGCCGGGCCCGGAGCGGGCAGAGCGGCCACGCAACCGTTACCTGCCGGCCAGTCAGGCACGATCCCATCCGGTACGCCCGGAGCGATGCCGGGAGTCCCCGGAACGGGGGCGTTTCCTCCGGGCTATCCGACCACCGGTCTTGCACAACCGAGCGCCGCCGGCCGCGGGCGCCAAGACACGAGCACCAACCCTTACGAACGCCTTCAAACCGGCCCGGGCGGTATCCAGCGGACTCCTCAGCACGGTTTCGGTCCACAACCCGGCCATCCTCCATTCAGGCAGCAACCGGGAATACCTGGTTTCGGGCCATCCCGGCCGGGCGGGACAACGCGGCAACCGGGGGCCTTCCCAGGCGTGCTGCCCGCGGGGACGACTCCCGGCTTGCGGCAACCGTCCAACCCTGGCTCAGAAACCCAGCCCGGCGTGATCTATGGACCCGACGGTACTCCCCTGCCCCGCCGCTTGAGATAGCTCACTTTGCCGTCTCGGCCTGACGGCGATACAGCCCCCGCCGCTGGATCACTTCCGCCACACGTCTGTCGACCCACTCTTCGAAAGCACCGCCTTCGGAAACGGTCTCACGGATTCGCGTTGACGACACGGCATCGAAAGAAACCGGCAGGTCGATCATGTGAATGCGGTTGGCATGCTCAGCCGGCACGCAGTACGCACCCCGCCGCGAAGCCACCAGAAGCTGGAACTCTTCCAGTTGCTCCGCAAACGTGGGCCCTTTGCCGTAGTCCCACCCCACGATCCTTTCGGCCGCGTCGCGGCCGCAGATCAAGCAGATCTCGACGCCGGGACCGTATGCGTTTTTCGCTTGGCGGGCAATGTCAATAAAAAGCCCCTTGTCCGATGACGCTACGGCGTAGCCTTTGTGACGACCTACACCAGATCGCAGCATGGCGAGCCGGTCCTCAAACTCGGCTCCCTGGTAGTCCTTGTGCGGAAACGCTTCCGGTAAAACGAAGACAACCTGGTCCAGGTCATGCTGTGCGCGTCCTTCCTGCGCCATCGCCACGTGAGCCAGCGTGGGTGGATTGAACACGCCGGGCAGCAGGCCGGCTCTGCCCGCCGTGAGAGGAGACCCTTCCCTGAAGCGCAACATCGTCCCGCCGCTGTTCAACCGTTGTTCCCGAGTGGATCAAAATAGTTCGTGGACGGCGGCTTGCAATCGCACTCGATGAGGTTCCGCAGCTTGGACGGCCGTTGTTGCGTTCGGGAAGAGTGAGTTTGGTCGATCATGCCGATCTTTCGGTCCGGAATCTTGAAGAAACAACCTGTCGGTTTCCGGCCGCAAACGCCTACCAGACGACAACAGAAGCGATAGCGATGGGCCGTGGCTGATCGGGCTGTGCGGCCCTTCGCGACATCAGGCGGCCTCACGAGCCCGCCATTCACGCACCAGCGCCCTGATGCCGTCCACGGCGAGGACGGCCGCGTGTTTGGATTCGTTCGACAGTCCGCCGACAGCCGCTTCGATCACATCACGATCGATAGCCAGGGCCTCCGGCGGGCTCTTGCCCACGAGCAGTTCCGTCAGCGCCGAACCGACCGCGATGGAAGCTGTGCATCCGCGCGTTCGGTAGGTGACCTCGCCAATCCTTTCTCCGGCCAGAGTCGCTGTCAGACGTAAAATATCGCCGCATATCGGGTTGGAGACTTCCACTCTCAGATCCGCTTCTTCCAATTCGCCTACGTTGCGAGGGTTCTGAAAATGATCCAGTAGCCGTTCGCTGTACACGCCCCTACTGTAGCGGAGTGCGCACGACAACATGCGTTCGTTGCGAGTTGTCCTTCAAGGGTGCTTTTCAGAGCATTCCTGGGCCGTTTACCTCGTAGGTCATTGCGGATAATGCGTGTCACGCTGGAGCCTTTGGAGGTGACCGTTACTCGTCACCCAGTCCCCATTCCATCAGCGCTTCCCCCTCCAGCCGCCGGTAGATGAGACTCTCACCAACGAACCCTTCTCGCCAAACATTATGACCGGCTTGTCTCATCTCTTCCTGGTTCTTGATGATGATCGCGAAATGATTGCCGGGTGTCGGACCTTCGCTCGGCGAAAGCAGCAAGTTGTTCCGGTCGTAGAAGACCGCCACGTCAATAATCCCCCGTCCCCCGGCATCGAGCTTCCGCGATTCCGGAGGCACTTTAGTTCCTGAAGGCAGATAGAAGTACAAGATGTCACCCGCCGTCGGGACCAAAGTTCGGTTTTCGCGGCCAGGTTCCACCTCGGCGAAGGCGGGAACCAGGGTGTAGATTTCATTGCTCGCATACTTGGCGTGGTAGACCGGTCCCGCCAGCGGCAAGGCCCTCCAGACGGCCTCACAGGTTTTGGGAGCCTCCTCGTCAAGCAGACGAGCGACACAGCGGACTTTTCGCTTCTTCAAGAGCACTTCCATGTACCGGGGCATCGTTCGTTCTCCTCAATACACCATAGCGATATGGCCCCGAGAACGCCCCGAACCCTGTCGAACACAGCACACTGGCTCACCCGCTATCATTGGAATCGTCCACATCACGGTCACAAGACCTGACCTGCATTTCTCACCACGCGGCGAGGCGAAGTGCGTGAGAGGGCCGCCAGGACGAGGCGCGCGCC
>JAPPLB010000011.1 GCA_028819575.1 Bryobacterales bacterium
TGCTCAACGTACTGTTCAAGTACGCCTGCGCGCGCCAAGCGGCGCGCGCCTTTTTACTCCGCCCGGCTTGCGCCTAGTCCTGACGGCCCTCTCACCCACTTCGCCTCGCCGCGTGGTGAGAAAGGCAGGCTAAAGATTGGAGCCGACAGGGGCATGTCCTTTCGCTCTCCGGTGTGAACGCAAAAGATGCGATTCCCCAACCCGTGCGGAGACTATTCCTTGTAGGCGACGCAGTCAATCTCGACTTTGAGGCCGGGCGCCGGCAACTGGGCGTTCACGGTCGTGCGCGCCGGCTTGGCAGCGCCGAAGTACTCTTCGTAAACCTTGTTCATCTCGGCGAAGTCGCGGATGTCGGCGAGAAAAACCGAGCACTTGATGACATCCCCAAGGTCCGCCCCGGACGCTTTCAGAATCGACTGGATGTTCCTGATTGTCTGGTGGGTTTCTTCTGTGACCGTGCCCGGCGCGAACTTCTTGGTTACGGGGTCGATGGAAGCCTGCCCAGACACATAGATGAAACCGCCGGCCTTGACGGCGTGGGAATAGGGGCCGCCGGGATTCGGACCGTTGGGGTCCATGATTCTTTCGATCATTGGGGTTACCTCTCTTTGCTAAGGATCTGATTCAGATGTATGGAAAACTCTTTACTGCAACTTGCCGCGGGCCTCAACCTTCCAGATCTGCTCGACGGTTTCGCCACGGACTCCGTAGACATATTCGTGCATGTTGACGGCAACGCAAACATGGTTCGGGATGATGCGCAGCCGATCACCGATCCGAATCGGCGATGGCGCACCGCGTATTTCGAGATACCCGTGCTCCTCGTTCATCTTGTAAAAACGGCTTTCCGGGGCCTCGGTGACACGGCCGAAGCTGGGTTCGCCTCCGGCGCGAGCACCGTCGGAGGTGAAGGTCTTCGAACCGCCGTCGATGACCGCGAAGCCGGGGCGCGCGGTCGAGACCACGGTCGTCATGATCGTGACGGCGCAGTTGTCCCACGTGGCCGAGCCCATCCCGACTTGCATCACGTCGTTGAACACGTAGGTGCCGGGCCGCATCTCGGTCATGCCTTCGATCTGGTGCGAATGGAAGAGCATCGGAGTAGAGCCTCCGCTAATGACCTTGAGCTCGATGCCGGCTCGGTCGAAGTCTTCGCGGATCTGCTTTACCTGCGCGCTCAGGCCCGCCAACTTTTCTTCCCAATCAGGCAGCAGCTTATTGACATGGCCGTAGTAGAACTCGACTCCGTCGAGGCGCAGGTTGGGAAGCTGCAAGACCGCTCGGGCGAGGCTAAGCAGATCTTCCCCGGGCCGGAGGCCGACGCGATTCATTCCGAGATCGGCTTCGACAAAGACCCCGATTTCGAGCCCGGCTGATCGGGCGGCGTCGGACAAGCCTTGAGCGACGGCCACGTCGTCGAGTCCTACAATGACACGGGTCTGCCGGGCGATCTTCATCAGGCGCTTGAGCTTCGACTCGCCGATGATGGGATACGCGACCAGCAACTCCGGCGTGCCGGTCGTGACGATCACGTCCGCTTCCCCGACTTTCGCTACCGTCAGACCTACGGCCCCGAGGTCAAGCTGCATCTTGCCGATGACGGGGTTTTTGTGCGTCTTGGTGTGTGGCCTGAGGCTCAGCTTATGCTCGGCGGCATAATCGGCGACACGCTGTAGGTTGTTCGTCATGCGGTCGAGGTCGATGAGCAGCGCGGGTGTTTCGAGTTCCGAAATATGCTGGGGCATGCCGGTGCGGGCCGAAGCCAATCGGTCAGCTTAGCGAACGGGAGGGAGGTCCCGCAAAGGCGCACAAGGCGCTGTCAACGCAACGCAGAACGTTCTTGACTTTTCTCAGCATGGGTTCATGTTACGTTCGCCGCGGCGGAAGCAGCCCGGAGTGCGGCGGGCGCAACGCACTCACGGCGAACCGAAGGGCCGTAAAAGACGTGTATCGTGCTTCGTGAAAAACATAAAAGCCGTGTTTCGTGAGCCGCACTTACTTCGACTCGCCACGTGGCAGGAAAGGCGGCCCAGGATTTCCACTCGCTGTCCTCATGCTAATCAGGTCGGGGCAGCAAAAAAAGACTGAAGGGCTTCAGTACCATCGAGCCAAAGGGCAACGCACTGCTTTTTCACCAGGGGAACGTTTCACGTTGCGCAGACAATGCGCTCAATGCGCCGATGAAGAAGGAGCCGAGCTTGGGCGCTTTACGCGAGGGCCTTGAAGATCGTGAGACTTACACTGTGTGACCAGCCTGCATTTCTCACCACCCGACGGTCGAAGCACACGATACGACCGCCAGGA
>JAPPLB010000115.1 GCA_028819575.1 Bryobacterales bacterium
TTGCCGTGCTCAACGTACTGTTCAAGTACGCCTGCGCGCCAAGCGGCTCGCGCCTCGTCCTGACAGCCCTCTCACCCACTTCGCCTCGCCGTGTGGTGAGAAATGCAGGCTAGCGCCAGGAGCCGCCGTGCGCAGTGGTCAGGCGTAGTCCGGGAACTTCCAGATGCGCAGGGCATTCTGGCCGAGCAGGAGCTTGCGGTCTTCGTCGCTGTAGAAATCGCAGATCTTGTCGACGAATTCGAGCTCCAGGTCCATCGGCAATTCCCAGCGCGGGCGCGGATATCCCGTGCCCCAAATGATCTGCTTGCCGCCGAACTCCTCATAGATGGCCTTGTAGAACGGCAACGTGTCGAGATAGGGGTATTTCTTGATCTCGGACATCTCGTAGGGCTCAGAGTTGCTGATCCAAACCTGCGGGAACTTCTTGAGCCGGAACATCTTCTTGAACTCAGGCCAGGGATCGCTGAGCTTCAGGTCGGGCTTGCCGGCGTGGTCGACGACGATGTTCACTCCGGGGAAGCGGCCGGCCATGTCTTCGAGCATCGGCATCTGGTGGGGAAGGATGTAGTAGTTGAAGCAGACGCCGAGCTTCTCGGCCTCCTTCCAGAGGGGATAGTGCTCTTTCGAGTTGAGCCAGGTCGATTTCGGATGGTAGATCGGGCTGAACCGCATGCCCTGGAAGCCGTGTTCGGTGACCCAGTAGCGCAGGTGCTCGGCGACCTTGGGATGCTCGGGATTGATGAGCCCGTGCGCCACGAACAGGTTCTTGTAGGTGTGGTAGCAGTAGCTCATGTAGGAGTTGTCCCAACCGAAGTAGCGCGGATTGATGATGACCGCGTACTTCACGTTGAAGTCCTTCATCTGCTCGACGAAGTTTTCGACCGGGGCGTCCATGCGGGCCCGCTTGAAGTCGGGGTTCTCAGGGTGGTTGAAGGGGAAGCGCGGCTCGGACGTCCAGAACTCGATGTGGGTGTCGATGATGAGGCGCTGGTGGCGGTCCGCCGAGGCGGACTTCGCGGCTACCGAGGCCGCGGCGAGGGCTTTCGTGGATCGGGTCAGGAATTGTCGTCGGGTGGGCATGGGGACTCCTGCTGTATAGGCGCTGCGCTGACATCGTAGCGCAAGGAGAAAAGGCCGTGATTCGTAAAAACCTTAAAAGCAGTGGCTTGTGGATAGTGGATAGTGGATAGTGACTAGTAAAACCTCGGAACTTGCGCTGGCTTGCGCCGCGCGCTGGGCAAAAGCCGTGTTTCGTGATTCGTGGCCCTCGCGTTTGCCTTTAGCGGGCGGGCGCTTCGGCTTGGCAGTTGGTGAGATATGCGGGTTACTTCGTTCGGCGGATGCGGGCGCCGACGTTCGACAGCTTCTCTTCGATCCGCTCGTAGCCGCGGTCGATGTGGTAGACGCGGTCGATGATCGTCTCGCCCCGGGCTGTCAGGGCGGCGATGACGAGGCAGGCGCTGGCGCGAAGATCGGAGGCCATCACCTTGGCGCCGCTGAGCCGCGACTTGCCCCGCACCGTGGCCTGATTGCCTTCGAGCACCACATCGGCGCCCATCCGAAGCAGCTCGGACACGTGCATGAAGCGGTTCTCGAAAATGGTTTCGGTGATGTGCGACTCGCCTTCGGCCTGCGTCATCATCGCCAGGAACTGGGCCTGCATGTCGGTGGGAAAGCCGGGATACTCCCTGGTGGCGAGGTCGACGGCCCGGAGCCTGCCGCCGGCTCGGACCTCGATTCGATCTTCGGCCGGGAACGAGAAATCGACACCGGCTTGCCGCATCCTGTCGATCAGAGCGGCGAGGTGCCGCGTATCCACACCGGCGATCGTCAAGGGGTTCCCGGTCAGAGCGCCGGCGATGAGGAACGTCCCGGCCTCGATGCGGTCGGGGATGATGGCATGGGTTGCGCCGTGCAGACGGGACCTGCCTTGAATGCGGATCGTCGAGGTTCCGGCCCCGTCAATCGCGGCGCCCATCTTGCCGAGCAGGGCGGCAAGGTCGGCGACCTCAGGTTCGCGGGCGGCATTCTCGATGATGGTTTCACCTCGTGCGAGGGCGGCGGCCATCATGAGATCCTCGGTGCCGGTGACGGTGACGCGGTCAAAGTGGATGACGGCGCCCGCAAGTCCGTTGGGCGCGTGAGCGCGGATGTAGCCGTGCTCCTGGCTGATCTCAGCTCCGAGCTTCTCGAGCCCGGCCAAATGCAAATTGATCGGGCGCGCTCCGATGGCGCAGCCACCCGGCAGCGAAACGCGCGCCTCGCCGCAACGGGCCACCAGCGGCCCGAGAACGAGGCTGGACGCGCGCATGGTCTTGACCAGTTCATAGGGAGCTTCCGGCGAGGTGACTTCGGTGACTCGCACCGCATAGCCGCCGCTGTTCGACGCAACATCCGCGCCGAGGCTCTTGAGAAGCCGGGCCATCGTTCGGATGTCGCGAACCTTCGGGATGCGGTCGAGCCGGACCTCCTGGTCCGTGAGCAGGGTCGCGGCGAGAACCGGGAGAGCGGCGTTCTTGGCGCCGCTGACCTGGATCACGCCTTCGAGAGGGCGCCCCCCTTCAATGGCGAATTTGTCCATAAGGCGTTCAGCGATCAGGCGCGGCGAGCGGCGGCGGCCGTTGCCCCGGACGGGTCCTACTGCACGGGCAGACCACGAGCATACACCTGTCTTACGTTGAGTTCCTCGTCTAGGATGACGAGGTCGGCGTCGGCTCCTTCCTCGAGTTGTCCCTTGCGGCCGGCGATGCCCAGGTGCCGGGCCGTGTTAAGCGTGGCCATCCGAATCGCTTCGGCCGGCGCCGCGCCGACGAACTGAATCATGTTGCGGACGGCGCGGTCGAGGGTCAGGACGCTGCCGGCCAAGCTCCCTTCGAAGCGGCAGGCTCCGTCCTTGACCCGGACCCGCAGGCCGATGACATCGTACTCGCCATCCGGCATGCCGACGGCCGAAATCCCGTCCGAGACGAGAATGATTCCCTCCACGCCCTTCGCACGGTATAGCAACTCGATGGCCTTGGGGTCGACATGAACGCCGTCAGCGATCAACTCGGCCTTGACGTCCGGATCGGTGAGCACCTTCGCAATCACTCCGGGATCACGATGCCCGAACGGCCGCATCGCGTTGAACATGTGGGTGGCCTGCCTCACGCCCAGCCTGACGGCGCTGTCCGCTTCTTCGAACGTGGCGTCAGTGTGCCCCATCGAGGGCATGACATTCGTGTCGAGCATCTCCTCGATCAACTCCGGCGCATGGGTCAACTCGGGTGCGATGGTCATGATGCGCAGCTTGCCGCGAGCGGCCTGCGCGAAGCGGCGGTACGCGTCGAGCGCCGGCTCGACCAGCAAATCGATGGGGTGGACGCCGCGGCGCTTCGGATTGAGATACGGCCCCTCCATGTGAATACCGAGCGGATGCGCCATCGCGCTCGGTACGGAGGCTTGTTCAACGGAGTCGGCGAGAAACTCGACCGCACGGCGGATGTCGGCGGTCGCGGCGGTGCCGGTCGTCGGGTAGAAGGAGGTCGTTCCGAAGCGCGCCAGGGTGCGGCGGATCGTGTCGAGCGACTCCGTCGTCGCTTCCATCACGTCCGCCCCGCCCCCGCCGTGGTTGTGAATGTCAATGAACCCCGGCGCGATGGATAGGCCTTCCAACCGCACTTCGCGCGCGCCCGCCGGCAGTTCGATGCTGGCGCGGGGAGCCGCCTTGAGAATGCGGCTGTCCTCAACGAGCACGACGCCGTGCGCGATCTCGTCCGGCGTGTAGACGGTGTCCGCGGTGAATGCGGTAATCGGCATGCTCAGTGTTAGCAGCCCGTGGCAAAAGCACCGCTGCATTCAAGCAGCGATGCATCCCGGCTGAACTGCGTTGCTCCTCGGTCGAATATGTCCAATATGCTCCCTCGTCGCGCCTTGTCAGCCGGGCGCCTCACCGCTCTCGGTGCTACGCGGGGTTTCACCACGGACTGCTATGGGCTCGACTCCAAAGCCTGCCAGAGGCTGTCGCCAGCTTCGGCCAAATGGCGCTGAGCTTCGGAGGCGTCGAAACCGTGCTTCATGATCAGTATCGCGACTCGGACATCGTTCCCCGCGGTTTCGAGAGCCGCGGCGGCCTCGTCAAGGCCGCAGTTCGCCGCTTCGGAGACAATGCGTCGGCCGCGCTCGATCAGCTTTGCGTTTGTTGGCTGTACCTTGACCATCAGGTTGCCGAGCACGTATCCCATGCGGACCATGACGGCCGTCGAGATCGTGTTGAGGATCAGCTTCTGGGCGGTTCCGGCCTTCATGCGGGTGGAACCCGTGACCACTTCCGGCCCCGTGGCCGGGACGATGGCGACCTGCGCCGCGGTCGCGAGGGACGATCCGCGGTTCGAGGTGAGACCCACCGTCAGCGCGCCCATCGACCGGGCGTAGTCGAGCGCTCCCAGCACATAGGGCGTGCGGCCGCTCGCGGAGATGCCCACCACCGAGTCGACCGCTCGGCAGCCGCGCTCGCGCAGATCGCGGGCGCCGGCATCCCGGTCGTCCTCGGCTTTCTCGATGGCCCTGAAGACCGCGTTGACGCCACCGGCCAGAATGCCCTGCACGCGATCCGGCGGCACACCGAAAGTCGGCGGGCACTCCACGGCGTCCAGCAGGCCCAACCGGCCGCTGGTTCCGCTGCCGATGTAGAGCAGACGGCCTCCCTTCCGAAACCGGTCCGCGACCGCGTCGACCGCTTTGGCAACCTGAGGCAGCACCGCCAGGACGGCGAGGGGAACCGTCTGGTCCTCTCGATTGATGAGCGCGACAAGGTCGGCTGTGGACAGCCGATCGAGATTGCCGGAAGCCGGGTTGCGCTGCTCGGTCGTCGGCGCGGCCATCGGGAGCCACGCAGTATATCAGTCCGCTGATGCGGTCCCCGGCGCTTTGTGAACAGGCTACCTTGTATAGATGGGCTGCCGGAGCCGCCGCATAGCGTCTTTCCCGAAAGGGTCCGGAGTGATCGCGCTGGTTCTTTGCGCGGCGACGCTGTTCGGGATGGCAAGCGCCCGCCTCTCGGCGCAGGATTGGCCGACTTCCCCGGTGCTGGACGAGGTCGTCGCGCAGGCCGTGGATACGGGCATCACGCCGGGCGCCGTCCTGGTGGTCGGTCACCGCGGGCGGATCGTGCACCGCAAGGCTTACGGCTCGCGCAGCCTCAAGCCGGCAAAAGAGCCCATGACGCTGGACACGATTTTCGACTGTGCGTCGCTCACCAAAGTGATGGCGACCGCGCCGGCGGTGATGCAGTTGGTGGAACAAGGCAAGTTGCGCCTCAGCGACCGGCTCACCAAGCACCTGCCTGCGTTTTCATCCGGCAAGTCGGACATTCGTATACGGGAGTTGCTGACACACTACTCCGGCCTGCGCCCCGATGTGGACCTGGAACCTGAATGGTCGGGGTACGAGACCGGCATTCAGAAAGCGTACGCGGAAGTTCCCGTGGCGCCGGTGGGTTCGAGGTTCATCTACAGCGACATCAACTATCTGCTGTTGGCGGAGTTGGTTGGGAAACTGACGGACATGCGTATCGACGAGTATGCCCGGGAGCACATTTTCGGGCCGCTGGAGATGAACGAAACATCGTTCAAGCCGGCAGCGGGGTTGAAGCCACGCATCGCTCCCACCGAGCAACTGCCAAACGGCGAGATCCTTCGGGGCGTGGTGCACGACCCGACCACGCGTTACATGGGCGGCGTCGCCGGCCACGCCGGTGTTTTCTCGACGGCCGACGACCTGGCGCGTTTCGCCCGGATGATGCTCGATCAGGGCCGGCTCGGCGAGGCGAGAATCCTGAGCCCGCTCTCCGTCATCAAGATGACGACTCCGCAAAGTCCGCCCGGGAAGGCGGCTCTTCGAGGACTGGGCTGGGACATCGACTCACGCTACGCGTCGGTGCGGGGCGACCTGTTCCCGATGGGCTCGTACGGACATTCCGGCTTTACGGGGACTTCGGTCTGGATCGACCCTGTGACGGACACGTTTGTCATCCTGTTGACCAATCGAGTCCATCCGACGACGAAAACGTCGGTCGTCAGCTTGCGAAGTCACGTGGCGAGCGCCGTCGCGGCTGGCATTGACGCCGTCGACGAAGACCGGCTGCGAAGGGAAGCCTTCCAAAGGCGCTCGGGTGACCCGAGCGAGTCGGGTGGCAGCAAAGCCACGGAAGTATTCACGGGTCTCGACGTTCTGGCGCGGGACGGATTCATGCCGTTCGCCGGCAAGCGCGTGGGGCTGATTACCAACCAGACGGGAATCGACCGCAACGGACGGACGAATATCGACCTTCTTGTCAAAGCCGAAGGTGTTCGGCTCAGCGCTGTTTTCAGTCCCGAACATGGAATCGACGGCGTGCTGGATCAGGCGAAGATACCCGACGCCGCGGGTTCGCATGGAGCGCCCATCTACAGCCTGTACCAGCCCGGACGGCGACGCCCTACGGCCGCCATGCTGGACGACGTCGACGTGCTGGTCTTCGATATCCAGGATGTGGGCGCGCGGTTCTACACCTATATCACGACCATGGCCTACGCCATGGAGGCAGCCGCTGAACACGGTGTGCCGTTCTACGTTCTCGACCGGCCGAATCCGATTACGGGCACGGTCGTAGAGGGTCCCGTGCTCGACGAAGAACTGAGGTCGTTCATCGGATATTTCCCGATGCCGATCCGTCACGGGATGACGGTGGGAGAGCTGGCCCGCATGTTCAATCAGGAGCGCGCGATTGGCGCGCGGCTGGAAGTGATCGAGATGGAACGCTGGAGCCGCGGTCAGTGGTTCGATGAAACCGGGTTGCCGTGGGTCAATCCGTCGCCGAACATCCGCACGCTCGATCAGGCTCTGCTCTATCCGGGCATCGCGATACTGGAGGGACTCAGAGACTACTCGGTCGGTCGAGGGACCGACACTCCGTTTGAATTCGTGGGAGCGGATTGGATCGACGGCAGGCTGCTGGCCGAACGCCTTAACCGCAGACAACCGGACGGCGTGGGATTCTATGCTGTCGAGCGGACCCCACGCAGTTCAAAATTCGCCGGTGTTCCGATTTCCGGAGTGCAAATCGCCATTGTGGACCGAGAAGCGGTTCGCGCAACGCGGCTGGGGCTCGAGATCGCGAACTCACTTCGGGAACTCTACCCCGATCAAGTGATGCTCAGCGAAGCGGATCGATGGATCGGGGATAGATCCACACGAGAGGACCTCGCCAATAACCAATCCACGGACGCCATCTATCAGCGCTGGCAACGTGAGGCGCAAACCTTCTTACGTCAGCGACAGCGTTACCTGCTCTACTGAGCGACCCGGGGCCGGCCGCGCTCGCGCGTGAGTTTCTCCCATGAAATGACGGCATCCTTGCTCTGCTCTCTCTCGACACTTCAGCTTGTTCCCTCGCTCGCACCTTTTTCTCCTCGGAAGAACAGGGAAGCAAGCCAGCCGCTCGTGAACGTCAGCGTTGCTCCTATGACCGTGTACCAGGTCCAGGCAACGTTCGTATAGAGGGACACATAGGTAATCACGGCGAGACCGAAGATCATGGCTCCGATCGCCATGCCTTCCGTAACGCGCCGAGTCAACACACCGAGGGAAAAGACGCCGAGCAGGGCTCCGAGAGGGACGGAAGCAATGGCAAGGCCGGCCTCCAGCACCGAACCCCACGAGCGGGCAAGAATAGCCACCCCTAACAGAACGAGCCCCCAAGCGAGAGTCGCCCAACGCGAAATGCGGACATGATCGGCTCCGGTCAGATCGGTGCGCTTCGTCAAGGGCAGGTAAAAGTCCATCACCGTCGACGAGGCCAGGGAATTCAGAGCGGCGCTCAGGTTCGACATGGCGGCGGCCAAAATCGACGCAATGACGATGCCGGCAACAACCGGCGGCATATGGGACCAAACGAAAGTCGGGTACAAGCGATCCAGCGGCTCCGGCGGGGCGGCGCCGGTGACGTCATACAAAACGAACAGCGTGATGCCGATCAGGAGGAACAGGGTGAACTGAAAGGCGATCACAACCCAACTGGAAATGAGCGCCAACCGACTTTCCGCCCGATTGCGGGCGCTGAGCAGGCGTTGCACGAACAATTGGTCCGTCCCATGCGTTGCGGTTGCCAGGAAAAGGCCGCCGAACAGGCCTGCCCAGAAGGTGTAGGTTTCAGAGAAGAAGCCGGTGTCCCAGGAGAAGCTGAAATCGAATACGCGAAACTTCTCCTCAGCCGATGCGAGGGCCTGCACTTCCGCCCAGCCGCCGGGCACGTGACCGAGGATCATTGCGAAGGCCAGTATGGCGCCGGAAACGTAGAGCACCATCTGGACGAAGTCCGTCCAGATCACGGCCTTCATGCCTCCCTCGAACGTGTAGATCAGCGTCAGCAGGGTGATGATGACGATCGACGCCAGGTCGCCCGTTTCGAGAACCACGGAAACCACCAGCGAGATGGCGAAGACGCGCACACCCTCGGCCAGCGATCGCGTCACCAGGAAGGTTGCGGCCGTGAAGCGCCGCAGCCGCTCGCCGAAGCGCCGGCGCATCAGCTCATACGCCGTGAACATCCGTCCCTGAAAATAAGCCGGCAGGAACAGGAACGAGATCACGATCCGCGCGACGAGATATCCCAGAACGACCTGCAGGAAGCCCATGTCACCGCCGAACGCCAGGGCCGGAGTGCCAATGATGGTCAGGGTGCTCGTCTCGGCGGCGACAATCGAGAGGGAGATGGCCCACCAGGGGGCTTCACGGCCGCCGAGAAAGTAGTCGGTCAACGACTCTTGGCGCTTGCGGAAATGCACGCCGAAGATCGTGATCGTGATAAGATAGACTACGATCAGGCTGAGATCGAGGACTCGATCCGGCAATATTCGCTCCTGCAGCGAGCACGGATTGTAACAGATCAGGGAACGCCTCCCGTCGCCGTCTCTGCAGACTGAGGCCAAGTTGACGAGGGGTGTCCGTTCGTCACGAAGACCCACACCGAGGTAAACGAAACTTCAGCAAGAAGCGATCTTGCCAACCGCTCCATCCTGCTATATACTCCCCGTTTGAGTTCGAGTGTTTGCGCCGCGCAGCAGGAGCCGCACGGCCGGTCCGAATGACACGAGGGTGAAGAGAAACTGTTCTAGGAGTCAGATCATGTTGACACGCGTCACAAACTTCGCTTTGGCCGCCGCGCTCTTGATGCTTGTCTGGGGCGCCGTGATACCGCCAGCTCAAGGTCAAGCCGAGAAGCGCCCGAAAGACCAGAAGGAGTACGAACTGATCAACGGCGTATTCAAGGAAACGGATGCAGCGAAGAAGCTGCAGATGCTGCAGGAATGGGAGAAGTCATATCCCGAAACGGCGTACAGCACCGAACGTGTGCAGTCGTTCATGCAGGCGCACCAACAAGCCGGGAACGCGAAAGAAACGGTTGAATGGGCCAAGAAGGTGTTGGAGCTGATCCCGGGCGACATCCAGGCCAACCTCGCGATCACCGCCACGACGGCGGTGCTCTACCCCAGCGCCAGCGACTCGGAGAAACCACGGATCCTCGAGGACGGCGCAACAGCGGCAGGCGCGCTCTTCAATTTGCAAAAGCCCGCCGGTGTGGCCGACGCGCAATGGGCCGCTGCAACGAAACAGATCGGAGAAACGGCTCACGAAACCCTCGGCTGGATCGCGATGCAGCGCAAAGACCACGAGACTGCCGAAAAGGAGTTTCTGGCGGTGCTCGAGAGCAATCCCACCAAGGCCCAGGTGTCGTATTGGTTGGGGACCGAAGTCCTGGCCCAGAGCAACCCTGAAAAGAACGAACTTGCTCTATACTCCATCGCCCGCGCGGCGGCCTACGAAGGGGAAGGCGCATTGCCGGCCGCGGGTCGAACTCAGGTCGAGGAGTACCTGAAAACGGTCTATACCACTTACGCCGGAACCGAAGACGGCCTCGAGGACCTGAAGGCGCTGGCCCAAAACAGTCCCCTTCCGCCGGCGGACCTGGAGATCAAGCCCGCCGCGGTCCGCAGGTACGAGGAAGAACAGCAATCACGCAAGGATAACCCGCTGTTGTGGGCCTTCCTGGATTTGAAGAAGACCCTCCAGGGTCCTTCGGGCGACTCGGTTTGGGGTGACCTCAGAGGCAAGCTGACACCGAGAATGCGCCTGTATGTGGTTTCCGCGCCGGCGAGGTCCAGGACCATCAGCCTCAGCAGCACCCCGGGCGGGCCGGTCGAAGTAGAGGTCGGCCTTTCGAACATGATGAGGCAGGGTGTGGGCTCCGGCCGGCAACTCACTTTCGACGGCGTGGCGTCGGGCTTGACGAAGAATCCCTTCAAGCTGACCTTGACGGACGGCGCGGTTCCGGCATTGGGAATCAGCCGCTAGCGAAACAGACCCGTACTCAACGAAGGCGCCGAGTCTCAGACGGGAGAAGTGGCTGAGAACCGGTGCCTCTTCCGTTTTTCCGGTATTGGCCTTTCTTCCACTCATCAATGATGGATAGCCTGCATTTCTCACCACCCGACGGTCGAAGCACGCGATACGACCGCCAGGACTTCGTTGCGCTTGCTTGCCGTGCTCAACGTACTGTCAAGTACGCCTGCGCGCGCCAAGCGGCTCGCGCCTCGTGCTGACGGCCCTCTCACGCACTTCGCCTCGCCACGTGGTGAGAAATGCAGGCTAGGCCGGCCCGGGATTGATATCCTCGAAGCTCATGCTCTGTTCGAAGACGCCTGCCAAGGCAAATGAAATCAAGGCCGCGTTCGGGTTGCTGATGCTTGCTGCGATCAGCTCGACCGCTTTCGCGGCAGAGTGGCCCTTGTTTCTTGGCACACCGGAGCGAAACGCTGTCCTGGAGAAGACTCTCGCCCCTCCGCTGGAGCTCGAGTGGAGCTACGACGCCACCGAGCCGATCGATTCGACGGCCATAGTCGTTGATGGAACGGTTTACTTCGGTGACATGAACGGCCGGTTTCACGCCGTCGACCTCGAGACAGGAAATGGCAAGTGGATCTATGAGGCCCGTTTGGGCGTGCCGGCTTCCGGCTGCGTTCAGGATGGCGCGGTCTTCTTCGGCGACGAGGAGGGCTTTTTTTACGCCGTGGACATCGCAACCGGAAAGGCCCGTTGGACGTTCGAGAGCCTTGCGGAAATTCTGTCTTCGCCGAACTGTTTGCCCGGCGCGGTCCTGTTTGGTTCTTACGATTCCAATCTCTACAGTCTTGACCCCAAGAGCGGGAAGCTGAACTGGTCCCTCGCCACGGAGGACCGCGTTCATTGCAGCCCGGCGATCGAAGGCAACTCGACTTTTGTGGCCGGCTGTGACGGGCACCTCCGGGTGATCGACATCACCAAGGGCGAAGAGACCAAGACGATCAAGATCGGCGACTATGTGGCGGCGACGCCTTCGGTCGTAAACGGCATCGTTTACATCGGTACGTTCGGCAACCAGGTGCTTGCGATCGACTGGCGGAAGGGGGAGATCCTCTGGCGGTATTCCCACCCCGAGACCGCCCACCCTTTCTTCGCCTCTCCCGCCGTTGTGGACGGCAAGGTCGTCATCGGCGGACGCGACAAGCGCTTGCACGCCATCCATCGGGAGACGGGCACTCTCATCTGGGACTTCCCGACCAGAGGCCGCGTGGATTCGTCACCCGTCGTTACGGGGGATGTTGTCTACTTCGGGTCCTACGACGGCAATCTCTACGCCGTCAGCCTGGCCGATGGCAAAGAACTATGGAAGTTCACGCTGGGGGGAGATGTTGTCGCTTCCCCTGCCGTTGTGGGGAACCGGCTGTTGATCAGTTCGCGCGACAACGTCCTCTACTGCTTGCGGGCCAAGTAGGCGACAAGCCCGAGCTTCACAACTCCATTCGGCAGACAATGCCGACATCGTCGCAATACCACAGCTTGCCCTGCCAGATCGTCATTCCGTGCGGCAACGGGTCGCTGTCGGCCAATTGGATCCTCTCGACGATCGCACCTGTTTCGGAGTCATGCTTGTCAAAGGCATTCAGGTTCGAGTCCGTGACCCAGAGAAACCGGCCTTCCCAGCCAATGCCGTGGGGACGGTTCCCGGCGGTGGGGAAGTTGGCCTCGACAATCCAGTTGTCGGGGTCGATGCGGTAGACCATGCGGGAGGGGGGGACAGCCACCCAGAGCTTCCCGTAGCGCCACTCGAGACCGTGAGCGCCGGTGCCGGTCGTATTGAGCGGTCGAGGACGCTGCGGTGAGGGTGCGGCGGCCGGCGCCGGTTCATTCTTGATCAAAGGGCTGCTGCGCGGCGGGGCGTCGCCGACCCTCTGGTAAATCACACCCGCTCCCGGCGTGAAATGCTTCTTGATCGTCTTGCCGGTCTTGGCGTTGGCTTGAATCAGCTCACGGTTGTAGGTGGAAGCGAGCCAAAGAGCCTTGCCGTCGTATGTGATGCCGCTGGCTCTGTCGGCTTCGGTTGGCAGGTCGCGCAGCACTCGGCCGTCTTCGTAATCGACCAGATAGACGCGGTTGTTCCCCTGGTCCATGATCCACAAGCCTTCCTGGGTCGCCTGGAGCCCGTTCGGCTTGGGTCCGGGCGATTTGAAGACCGTTTCGACGCGGCCCGCTTTGCGCGTCGGTATCTGCTTGGCGTCCAGGGGAATCGCATCCGCCCATACGGGAAGAGCGGCAAGCGTGAGGAAGGCTCTTCTGGTCGTCTGCATGATCGGAGAGCATGATATCATCCTGGCCTGAGCACGCGGCGCGCTGTGGATTCAGGGTCGAGATCAACACGGGAGGATCGTCATGGTCAAGGTGGGCGACAGGGCTCCTGACTTTACGGGTGTGACCGACACGGGCGAGAAAATCGAACTCAAGGATCTGCAGGGCAAGACCGTGGTGCTCTACTTCTATCCCAGGGACAACACGCCCGGCTGCACGATAGAGGCTTGCGGCTTTCGGGATTCCTACGCGGCCTTCGAGGAAAAGGGCGCGGTGATCCTCGGCGTCAGCCCCGACAGCGTCAGGTCTCACGCAAAGTTCAAAACCAGGTTCAAGTTGCCCTTCCCTCTCATCGCCGACGACGATCACAAGATCGCCGAGCAGTACGGCGCTTGGCAAGAGAAGTCCATGTATGGCCGCAAGTACATGGGCATCGTCCGCTCGACCTTTGTGATCGACCCGCAGGGCAAGGTCGCCGAGGTCTACGAAAAGGTCAAGGTGAGAGGCCACGTGCAGGACGTGCTGAGCAAGATCTGACGAGATCCGGCCAGCTCATTAACGAGGGGCCGAACTTACGGAGTTTTTCTCAGAGGGTTTTGCGTAATTACAGGAAACCTGGCGAGTTTTTCCTCCGTCCGCACGCGGATCATTCAAGTAAGAAACATCCGGATGGCTGTCACCCCGGCTCGATAAACAGGATGTTTCAGGTCAGAAAAGCAGCTCAACCCTCCACGTTCTGCCAGTCCGGCCTCTTCAGCACCTCTCGCGGCCGGCTTCCGTCCGGAGGCCCGATGATGCCTTCGCGCTCCATCGCGTCGAGGATGCGGGCCGCCCGGCCATACCCCAGACGCAGACGCCTTTGCAGGATCGATGTCGACGCCTTGCCCATCTCGAGCACGATGCGCACGGCATCCTCGTAGGCGGGGTCGTCCGGGTCGTCGTCCTCGTCGCCGCCTTCGGTCTCCTCCGCCGGGGGCGTCAGGAACTGATCTTCGTAGAACGGTTCGCCCTGTTCTTTCCAGCAGCGGACGACGGCATCGATCTCTTCCTCCGATACGAGGGGTCCGTGAAGACGCTGCATCCGCGATGAAGCAGGAGGGAGGAAGAGCATGTCGCCGCGTCCGAGCAACGACTCGGCGCCCATCGCATCGAGGATCGTCCGCGAGTCGACGCGCGTTGCGAGCCGGAACGAGATCCGCGACGGAATGTTGGCCTTGATGAGGCCGGTGATCACATCGACACTCGGCCGCTGCGTCGCCAGGATGAGGTGAATCCCCACCGCGCGCGCCATCTGCGCCAGGCGCGTGATCGCCTCCTCGATCTGACGACCTTCGACCATCATCAGGTCGGCCAACTCGTCAATGATGATCACGATATAAGGCAGCTTGCCGGGCGCTTCTCCTTCGAACGCCTCTGTCCCGTTGGAGTGGGAAGTCATCATGCCCGCCTTGCGGTTGAATTGGGCCAGGTTTCGAACCCCGAACTCGGCGAGCAACTTGAGACGGCGCTCCATCTCGCGCGTTACGTTCTTCAACGCATGCGAGGCTTTCTTCATGTCGGTGATCACGGGCGTGAGCAAGTGCGGAATATCGACGTACAGCCCCAATTCCACGGTTTTGGGGTCAATCATGATGAAGCGCACCTCGTCCGGCGTGGCCTTGTACAGCACGGACATGATGATGCTGTTGATCAGGACGCTCTTGCCGGATCCGGTCGAACCGGCAATCAGCAGGTGGGGCATCGAGGCGAGATCGGCGCTCTTGATTCGCCCATCGATGTCTTTGCCCATCGCCATCGTCAGCAGCGAGTTGGATTCGCTGAACTCCGGAGCTTCGATTACTTCCCGGAAAGAAATCACTTCCCGCCTGCGGTTGGGAACTTCAATGCCGATCGTGGACTTGCCGGGGATGCGCTCCACCATGATCGATTCGCACTCGAGGGCCAGACAGAGGTCCTCTGACAAGTTCACGATCTTGGTGTACTTGATACCGGGATCGGGCTTGAACTCGAAGGTGGTGACAACCGGACCGGGATTGATCTGCGTGACGCTTCCTCCGACGCCGAACTCTTGGTACTTGGTGCAGATCTGGCGGGCGATGGCATGGAGTTCATCGGGATCGTAAGCGTTTTTCGGATCCGGCCGGCGCAGCAACAGCGTGGACGGAAGATGGTAAGTTCTGGGCTGCTCCTCAGGGATCGGCGCAGCGGGCTCCGACTCGGTTTCCAGCGAGGTGGCGGATTCCTCCGGTTCCGCATCCGCCTCGTATGGGATGATCGGCGGCATTCCCAAGTCTTCCGGTGCGTCCTGATCCGATTCGATGGGATTCACGGGAAGCAGAGGCTCCTCGGGAGCTTCGCTGACCGGTAGCGCCGCAGAGGGGTCTATGAGGGTATGCCGCCGTGGGTTTCTCTCGGTTGCCGGGACCTTTCGTCTCTTCCGCCAAGCCCTCCAGGGATTCGAAAAAACGCCAAATCGGCGAGGTCCCCCGATGAACCAACCCTTGCCAGCGCGCAGTTCAAACGACGTGATCAGATACACGGAGACGATCGCGAACATCGCCAAGACCAAAACCAGGCCCGTCTGGTTGAGATAGAAAATCAGTAACTCGGACAACAGCGTCCCCACCACGCCGCCTGCTGCGATCGTTCCTCGCCAGGGGGCGGTGTTGCTCAGGCTGAATGCCGTCGCCAAGACCACCAACAGCAATAGCGCTCCGGTCGTCCTGCCGATCGGCATGGCAAGCGGCGTCGAGCACACCCAGGACCAGCCCAGCACCACCAGGTAAAGTGGGAGAAGAAAGGCCGCCCAGCCCAGCGATTGCAACAGCAGATCGCTGAGATACGCCCCTGGAAAGCCGATCAGGTTGCTAGCCGATTCCGTTGTGCCGACTACGTTCCAGGAGGGATCGAACGGCTGATAGGAAATCAGGCTGAGGCATAGCGCGACAGCCAGGATGAGCGCAATGAACCCAACCGGCTCATTCAGCCGTCGGATGCCAGTGGGTTGTAAGAAGCGCATTCCTCTCCACCCTCGTTCTCACCCGACGCTCCGGTTGGTCCGCGCCAATTGACGGAGGCCGCTCAAACGGGGAAGCGGAAGAATAACGCCAAGGCCAATACTATTATGCCAAAAATCAGGCGGTAATAGACAAAGACCCTCATTGTCGAATGCTGGAGATAGCGCAGGAACAAGGCGATCACGGCATGGCCCCCAACGGCGCTGACCAGGATGCCGACCAGGAAAGGGACTTGCATGTCTGTCGGGATTCCGTCTCCCAAGACGTCGAGGACGGCTTTGACGGAAGCGCCGGCGATGATAGGCGCCGAGAGCAGGAAGGAAAACCGGGCCGCCGCCGGACGTTTGAAGCCCAGAAACAGTCCAGTGGCTATGGTGATGCCGGATCGAGAGGTTCCGGGGATCAGTGCAACGGCTTGCGCGCAACCGATGAGCATGGCTTGACGCAGGCTCATGCGGTCGAGATCGTTATCAAGGCGGCCGCGGCGTTCGGCCCACCAAATCAAGAATCCCACCACGATCAGCATGACGCCGATGACGACCGGACTGCGTAGCGTGGTCTCGACGTGATCCTCGAGCGCCATCCCGGCGATGCCTGCCGGAAAGGTTGCCGCCACCAGAAACCAGAACAGCCGCGGGTTGCCGTACAGCGCCGCGTCCGGATGATCGGGTCTCGGGCGGAATACCTGCTTGCCAAGGCCTGAAAAGATCAGCCGAATCCAACTCCGGGCGAAGTAGACCAGTACTGCGATCAGCGTACCGAAGTGCAGTGCGATGTCGAAGAATAAACCGGGATCCTTCCAGCCCAGAGCCCAGGGGACGAGCACCAGATGGGCGGTGCTGCTGACCGGTAGAAACTCCGTGGCTGCCTGGACGAGCGCCAGGATGACCACTTGCAAGAGCGGCATTCAGGGAGTTAGTGCGCGATGGCCTCCGCTTCCCCAACGACGGCCAGATTGCCGTCAGCATCGTACTCGATCTCGCGCGCCTCGCCCAGAATCTCGACCTCCGGGTTCCGGAGTACTTCATCGAGAAGGTTCTCGCTGATCATGAGCTCGTTGATATCCATGGTGTTGCGGATCCACGCGATCGTGACCTCGCTCATGTCGAGCTTGCCGCAGGTGGGAGCGATTTTCTCGATGCAGGTGCGGTCGTCAGCGAAGTGCAGCGGAACGTAGGAGGCGGTGAGGCTCGATGCGGTCAGGCTGTTGATCCAAGTCGGCTCGAAGTCAACCTTGTTGAAGAGCCTGTCGGAGATGACATCCGACAGACCGATGCCAACCGCGTTGCCGTTACTGAGCGGGCTCAAGTCGCGAGAAAAGATGCGGTGGATCGTTGGAACATCCTCCCAGGTGTTGGGCCCGCGGCGTCCGCTGCGGTTGATGATCTTGGTGTCCATGCCGGCGCCGCTGAAGTTCTTGCCGATCTCGTCGACGATGAGAATGTCGAGTTCCTTGACCGGAATGTTCGGTTTCCACGATTTCACGCGCGCCAGCAGCTCTTCTTCTTCCTCGACCATGCCCGCCGCGCCGACAGCGTGAACTTCGGCGGTGTGATGATGGGCGTCTTCCAGAATCGCCAATCCGCCGAGCATCTTACCCGTACCAAGCACCACAGCGCCTACGGTGCGGATGACATGCTCCAAGCCGAGCTTGAGCCCGTGAGTGTGATAGACCTGTGCTCCGGCACGCTTGCCCAGCCCGATGGCCATCATCTTGTGGATGCCGCTTTCGAGCTTGCCTTCAAAGTCAGTGTGCCATTTGATACGCGAGCACAGCATGACTCCGTCGGCTTCGAGGGCATCTTTCGCCATGACGACTTCGATGCCGTCCGGCGTTGTGCCGATCGGCTCGACATCGAGCGAACTGACGATCGGGCAACCCATCGTCTTTTCATGGATTCCGTAATGCGCCAGAACCTCGGCCTGCCCCGGTCCGGTCGCCGCACCGTGGCTCCCCATGACGGGGATGATGAACGGCAGGCAGTCGCGCGACTTCCAGAAGTCCACGACGGCCTTGGCGATCATATCGATGTTCGTGATGCCGCGGCTGCCCACGCCCACTGCGATACGGCTTCCGACGGGAACCCCGTTCGTCCACTCGGCGACTCCCATCGTCTCGTGCACGGCCAGGGGAATGTCCCGCAACCCCCGGTCCGGAAAGTTCTGTCGTATGGGAACAAGCTTTTGAAGTTGCATGGCCTGGGCTCTATTATAGGCGCTTGGGTGGCGAAATCCTTACTCCGAGATACGCCTGATCCAACCGAGTGGGGTGTGTTGAGGATTGATCGGGGTTGGCGAGCCCGCAAGGGTTTCGCCGCGAAGGGCTCCGAGCCGCTGAGCGCCGTCGTATCTGCTCAGGTTGCCCGCGGTGTCGATCGGTCTACGGGATCGTTTGCGCCCGCGTGATCTCTCGATCTGTCTATAGATCCCGGCGCTCCTTGGAGCGGCCTTTCACGGGAGAATGCAGGAACAGGTCGATACAAATGCTATAATACCCATCGAATTAGTAGAGATTGCTTGGGGGAGGCAGAGATGGCTAGCGCGGGAACCACCACAAGTGATCTTTGGGCTGAGCTGCCTGAATCGGTTCGGCAGGAGATCGACGTATTTGAAACCGAGCTTCGCCGGGTGCAGACGGGGCAAATGCCGGAGAAGGTGTTCCTCGAGTTCCGGCTGCGGCACGGCGTCTACGGACAGCGGCAAGACGGCGTTCAAATGCAGCGTATCAAGATCCCAATGGGGGTTTTGAGCACCGATCAGATGATTCGCCTGGCAGACTTGACGGAGGAATACGCTGTCGGTGTCGCTCACATTACGACGCGCCAAGATGTCCAATACCACTACGTCGACATCAACGACACCCCGAATCTGATGCGGCGGCTGGCCGGTGTGGGAATCACCACCAGAGAAGCTTGCGGCAACGTTGTGCGCAACGTCACGGCTTGTCCTCAGGCCGGCGTTTGCACGGACGAGATCTTCGACGTAACGCCCTACGCCCGAGCGATGGCCTATTTTCTGCTACGGCACCCCGACGCCCAGAATTTCGGTCGTAAGTTCAAGATCGCCTTCTCGGGTTGCGGGGATCACCCCTGCGGCTTGGCCCGCATGCATGACATTGGCGCCATTGCGAAGGTGCAGGAAAGCGGCGGCACGCAGGTCAAGGGCTTCCAGGTGTTTGTCGGCGGCGGCCTGGGCGCGCTGCCCTTCCAGGCCAAGCTCTATAGCGATTTCCTTCCCGCCGATCACCTGATGCCGCTGGCGCAGGCGATATCGCGTGTTTTTGCGCGGCTGGGCGAGAAGCAGAATCGCGCCAAGGCGCGCATGAAGTTCTTGATCGCCAAGCTCGGTTTCGATGAATTCAAGCGGCAGGTCGAGTTCGAGCTCAAGAAACTGCCGCACGACCCACAGTGGCAGGCGCAAATCGACGACGCGATGGTCGACTACCACGATCAGCCGCTCAGGGATCCGTCAGAATTGAAGATCCCCGAAGATGCCTCCCCCGAATTGCTGCGTTGGCTCGATGTCAACGTGCGGCCGCAGGCCCAACAGGGCTACTCGACGGTCGAGGTCTTCCTTCCACTTGGAGATATTTCGTCCGATCAGTTGCGGGGCTTGGCGAACCTCTGCCGCCGCTACGTGCAAGACACGATCCGTACAACGGTCGAGCAGAACCTTCTGATTCGCTGGGTTCCCAACGGCGACGTATTGGATTTCCATCAAGGTCTCAAGGAACTGGAACTCGCCGACATCGGAGCGGGACGTATGGCGGACGTGACGGCCTGCCCGGGCACGGACTCCTGCAAGCTGGGCATTGCGTCTTCGCGTGGTCTTGCGGCCGTGCTGCAGGAGAAGTTCGCGAACGGCTTGTCGCGGCTTGCCGACCGCGACGACCTGAAGATCAAGATCAGCGGCTGCTTCAACTCGTGCGGCCAGCATCACATCGCCGACATCGGCCTGTTCGGTTCCGTGCAGCGCAAGGGAGTCCACTCGGCGCCGGTCTTCCAGATCACCGTCGGCGGCACGACCAAGAACAACGCCTCCTCCTACGGTTTGGCTGTGGGCAAAGTGGCCGCCAAGAACGCTCCGGATGCGATTGCGAAGCTGACCGATCTGTATACCGCAGGGAAGAAGCAAGGCGAGAGCTTCAACACCTTTGTCGAGCGCATGGGCCGCTCACGGATGAAGGAGGAGCTCGCGGAATACGCCGTGAAAACTGCCTATGAGCAGTCGCCGGAGCTTTACGAAGACAACCGTCAACCGTGGGAATACAAGAAGTCGCTCGGCGTGGGGGAGTGCGCCGGCGAGGTTGTCGATCAAGCCGAGTTCATGCTCGAGGACGCCGACCGGCTCAACTTCGAAGCGACGCTGGCTCTCGATGCAGGCAATTGGAGTAACGCCGCGGAAAAGTCGCTCGAAGCGTCGAAAAAAGCGTCCGATGGGTTGCTCTCTACCCGTGGGCTGCTATTGTCGGACCGTTACGACACGGTAGCGGAGTTTCGCAAACACTTCTACGACACGGGTCAGTTCTTCAAACCGTTCGCGGACAACTTTTTCCGGGCGGTCGATGAGCCGATCCAGGGCGTCACGCCGGAGAGGGCTCGCCAGCGCGTCGAAGAAACGACGCTCTTCATCGAGCAGGCCCAGACGGTTTATACACAGTCCTGACCTGCTTTTCTCACCGTCTGCCGGCCGAAGCGCGCGGTAAGACCGCCATGACTTCCTTGCAGTTGCTTGCCGTGCTGGATGTGCTTTCAAGTACACCTGTGTGCGCCAGGCAGCTCGCACCTCGTCCTGACGGTCCTCTCACCCACTTCGTCTCGCCACGCGGTGAGAAATGCAGGCCGGCTTTCCGCCAACATCGAGGCCCAAGTCGTCGGACACTTGATCAATACCGATTCTGTGTCGCCGGCTCGATTTTCACACGGAAAGGAATCCGATAAGCTTTTTCAAGATGAGCGCCGACCTTCAACGTATCCATGTAAAGATGCTTGCCCAAGCGCCGCCCGGCTTCCGATTGGACCCATTTCTGGTGATCTTCGGCCGATGGCGGCAGGACAAGAATCATCCTGCGCAGTGGGTCGACCTGGCCGACTATGCGCACATGGCGCGAGGCCCGGGAATCCTTCTGGCCGGCCATCAAGGCAACTTCGCGATCGACCTCAACCGTCCTGGGCTCGGGGTGCTCTACGCCGGGAAGAAGGACTTCGGCGGATCGAATGACGAACGGATCGTCGAGGCATTCCGGCGCTGCCTGGATTTGGCGAAGGCCTTGGTTGCGGAACCGGCCTATCCCGCCGAACTGCAACTCAGGCCGGAAGCATGGGAGTTCTACATCAACGACCGGCTTCAGTTTCCGAATAACGACGTGACGGATGGCATGCTTCGACCCGCCATCGAAGCCGCCTTGAATAAGCTTTTTGGGGAGGGAGGTTGCGACATGATGCGGGACAATGATCCGCAACGCCGTTATGGATTCTCCATCCGAGCCGCCTCCGGCCTGACCCTCGACACCTTGCACCAGCGAGCGAAAGCTGGGTAGCGTGGAGCTAGCCTGCATTTCTCACCACCCGACGGTCGAAGCACGCAATACGACCGCCATGACTTCGTTGCGCTTGCTTGCCGTGCTCAACGTACCGTCAAGTACGCCTGCGCGCGCCAAGCGGCTCGCGCCTCGTCCTGGCGGCCCTCTCACCCACTTCGCCTCGCCACGTGGTGAGAAAAGCAGGCTAGACAGCCCATAGCCATTCCGGCCGCCCCCCCCCTTCTACAGTTCCAGTTTCCAAGGCGGCCGGTATTCACGCCTCAGGTAAGTCCGGGCTTCCTTGTTATCCGTAGTTTCTGTCTCGGGATTCCAGTCGATGCGCTGGCGGCTCCGCAGAGACACGTTTGCCAACAGGCAGGTTGCAGTGGAGCGGTGACCGTTCTCGATGTCGCTCCTGGGCGGCTTGCGGGTCTTCATGGACTCGATGAAATCGGCCCAGTGGTCGGTCGTGGTCTCGTTCTCGCGGACGCCGCTTTCTCCGATCAATCTCGCCATGCGTTGGCGGCTGCCGGCAGCGATGGGCCTGGTCTCCGGGATGATCTCCCAACCGCTGCGGTCCAGGAACAACGTTCCCTCTGTGCCGTGGAAAAGAATGCCGTAGCCTTGGTCCCACATCGACTGTGCATTTGCGACGCGGTTTTCGTAGACGCATGCAAAACCGGGAAACTCGTACGTAGCTTGGATGGTGTCGGGCGTTTCACGATTGTCCTGGAGCGTGTACTTGCCCCCCACTGTGGTGATGACGCGCGGGCCCTTCTCTTCCATCGCCCACAGAACGATATCCAGCAAATGGACGCCCCAGTCGGTCATCATGCCGCCGGCATAGTCCCAGAACCAGCGGAAGTATGAGTAGTGATTCGGGTTGTAGCCGAAGCGGTTCTTGTTGAATGCGCGTTTGGGAGCGGGGCCGAGCCACATGTCCCAGTCGAGGTCATCGGGCGGGTCGGTGTCAGGCGGATTGCCGATGCCTTCGGGGAACTCGTTGCCGTAATTCCATGTCCGCACGAAGCTGATGTCGCCGAGCTTGCCGCTTCGAACAATCTCCACCGCCTTTTCGAAGTGCTTGCCGGACCGTTGCTGCGTGCCGACCTGTACGATGCGCTTGTACTTGCGGGCGGCCTTGACCATCATCCGGCCTTCATGGACGGTCACCGAGACGGGCTTCTCAACGTAGACATCCTTGCCGGCCTTGCAGGCCTCGACAGTCATATAGGCGTGCCAGTGGTCGGGCGTCATGATGCACACCGCATCGATGTCGTTGGCCGCCAGCAAGTCGCGGAAGTCTCGATATACCTTCACGCCGGGCGCCATCTTGAGAGCCAACTCGATGTTCGGCTCGTAGACTTCGCTGATGGCGACGACCTCCGTCTCTGGGTTCCGAAGCGCCGTTCTCATCACGCCCCGTCCGCGACGGCCCATACCGATGCATCCGATCCGGAATCGTTTGCTCGATGAACCGTCTTGTGCGGCGCCCGGACCGGCAATTGTTGTAGCCGCACTCATTGCTGCAGAGGAAAGGAAGGTTCTTCTCTCGAGGCTGCGCATATGTCATTCCGGAGCAACGGAGCCGCGGATTATTTTCAGCAGGTTCGCGCCGTGAGTTGCAAAAAACATCTCGTCAGTACGCATCCTCGCATACATCTGTTGGGGCCGTGGCAAGCCGGCAAGCTCCTCATCGCTGGCGACCCCTTCATGGCTACAGGGGAGGCAGACCTACAGCTTCGTGAATGCTACAGAACCGCTGCGCGTTGCTCACACCCCGACGCGCATGATGCGCGCCGCGTTGTCGTGCAGGATCTTTTTCAATGCCATGTCGTCCGGCGCCAACCGCCTCAGGATGGCCAATGTATTGGCGCCGATACAGTTTTCGCCCCGGCCATCGGAATCGCTGCAATCGCTTCCGAACAACAGCTTGTCCTGATGTCGCTCGATGAACCCCCGGGCCTGCTCCTCGTCCCGCTTCAAGGAGTTCTGTCCCGATCCGGCGGAAAGGTCGCCGTACATGTTCGCGTAGTCGCTCAGGTAGCGGTCGGAGATGCCGCCGGGCGTTACCGGCGTTTTGGGATACATCACGGCCTGATCGTGATTCTTGTCGATGTTGCCCCACCAGGTTTGCGCGTGGCCGATGAAGTTCACCTTGGGGAACTTCTCGAGAATCTTGTGGAAGCGCTCGATGTGGAAGTTGTATGCCTCGTGCTGGAAGTGCATCAGGACTGGCACATCGAACTCTTGCGCGATCGACGCCACCAGCTCGATGTGCTTCGAGTCACAGTCGATCGGAAACTTCTGCTCGCCAATGCCGATGGCGCCCAAATTCAGATATTTCTCCAGTACTTCCCTCGTCTCGGCTATGTCGGGCAACTCATTAGCGAAGAAAGAGTACTCGTCCAGGTGCTCCTGCACGAACGGATAGACGATCTCGTTTCCCCCGGCCTCCGCCGCCAAGGCGTACTTGCGCCCAGCAGGGAGCATCACCGTCTTCGAGATCCCCATCGTCCGCTGATGATCCAGCAGGGCATCCGCCTGCCTCCCCGAAAAGGGCAAGTGCTGATGGATGTCGATGATCGGGTAGTCCCGTGCCTGTGCTTCTTCCTTCTTTTCTGGAGAGAGAGGTCCTTCTCCAACTCCGCAGGCAAGGTAACCGGCGGCGCCAGTCGCGGCGGCCAGAAAGTCACGGCGTGACAGGTGATGCATGGTTGTCATGCTTGTCGGCGTAGATTATCGCATGGGTGAGAGCGCCGGTCTCAAACAGATCGAAGAAGCCAATGTCGAATGCCGGTTTTGGATCGCTGCTCTAATTCCCGTGAAGGCTCCATCCCTTTGGTTGCGTGGTCGGCCTTCCCGAAAGTGGACTGACGTTTTTCTCGATACTCACTCTGGCGGCAGGCTTCATGCGGCTCTTCTGATCGCCGAGCCTACGAACCCGAGCTGCTCTTCACGAAGCAACCCATAGTTGTAGAAAGTGCAACCGCCCGCGCCTGACTTCTTGGCGATGCTGACCTCCTCCTCTAACGGCTCAGCTCGCGTCATTCGCCCGGGCTGAGTCGAAACCATCACGACGCCACCTTCGTTGATCGCACCTTTGATCTGCTGGACGCCGGCTTTACCTTCTTCTACGGACTGGAACGGACCTACCGTCACACGGTCCAGATAGCGGTTCGCAGAAGGGCTGATGTCCGTCCTCTGCTGTGATGCACTAGTAGCCAAGACGGACTGAATCTTGGCTCCGCCGTCATGGATGATCTTCGCGATCCTTGTCCAGAGCGCCGTCGTTTGTTTTCTTCGAAGATGCAGCCAGTCATTGAGCCGCCCGTCGAAAGCCTCCTTGATCCAGGCTTCATCCACCGGAGCGCGGTCACTCTCTGTGGGCAGACGCGCCAACCGCGGCCGTAGCCAGTTCACCACCGATTTCTGGAACTCGGGACCGTCAAAGCCTTGCTTGGTGCAGTAAGCCACCGCCGCCGGATTGAAATCCAATCCCATCAGAAACTCCACCCGATCGGTGATCTCCGACAGCACCTTGGGATTGCGAAACCCGTAGCGCCATCGCAGACGAGACAGCGACTCGACGTGCACTGCGGACGGCTTATAAACCTGAACGATGTTCTCGGTCAGCGCGGCCAGGTACTCTTGAGCGTCCGGCGGGGCCGTGCTGAGCTGCGCGAGATACGGATTGCCAAAAGCGTCGTGCTTCGCGAACTCAGGATATGTACGGGCCAGATAGTGGTTGTAGCAATAGACAATCCAGGCGCTGAACTTGAGTCCGCGCTTGTTGATCGCTTCGACAACCCGCTCGAAATAGCCTTCTTGATCCACCACATCGCTTACATGCGGACGGATACGAGTGCGGAAATACCGCTTGTAGTCCGGATGGAAGTAAACCGCTCCATCCTCGCCATAATACAGAGGCCGCGTCGGGTTGTGAGGCAGAAAGTATGTCGATACGTGGTACGAGGGTGTAAGCATCACTTCGTCGCAATGTGCGATGTCCGCAATGCGGTTGAGTGAGCGGTCGAGGCCCTCGTCGGTGAGATCCCAGGAATAGGTGTAGATCGAGGCAAGAAAGTTCTCAGGCATGGTAGAAGAATCCTTGGTCGGAGCTAGCCTGCATTTCTCACCACGCGGCGAGGCGAAGTGCGTGAGAGGGCCGTCAG
>JAPPLB010000159.1 GCA_028819575.1 Bryobacterales bacterium
TGAACTCCGAGAAAACCGGCTCACGAAACAATCTCTTGACACATGGATACTGCTAAGCGCGGGAACAGCAGGTAACAATCCGGCACCCATCTCCTTGCCAATAGGCTGTCCAGTCATGCGCTGAAGGACAATCACCTTTCGTCAGCCTCAGGTCTCGGAATCCGGCTTTCGAGAGCTTATGGTAACGGAGGATCAGCAAAATATCCCTCACGTCTTTCGTTCATCGTGTCCCTTCACTCGTTGTTGGAATGGACTTGCTGGTCGCCTGCGTCCAGCCTCGTTGTGTTAGCCTGCATTTCTCACCACCTAGCGGCCGAAGCACGCGATACGATCGCCAAGACTTCGTTGCACTTGCTTGGCGTGCTCAATGTGCGGTCAAGCACAACAGCTGATGTGAAAACCCATAATCCTCGCCACGGATAGGTCGAATCGGGGCCGGTGCGACGGTACGGAAGAGGTAGGAGAGAGGATCGACATGGCTTTTTTTGCTGTGATTGATCCGCACTCGTGCGGGGACGGAACTAGCCTGACAACCGCCCACCTGGATTGAAGAGAGGTTACCTCATGTCTCAAACGAAAGCGTCGTCATCTTTCAGAGCCAAGAACATAAGCCGTCGAGCGCTGTTTGGAAGCGGCGCCGCTCTTGCCGCGGCCGGCGGCGTCCCCAACGCAACCTCTGCCGCGGCCATGTCCTTCGGCAGCGACATGTACCAGTCCATCGGTGTCAGACCGGTGATCAATGCAAAGGGCGTTTTCACGATGCTCAGCGGATCGCTCATGCTGCCGGAGTGCCGGCAGGCGATGCAGCAGGCATCCCGGAATTTCGTGC
The DNA here is from genome assembly GCA_028819575.1 of Bryobacterales bacterium. GTDB lineage: Bacteria > Acidobacteriota > Terriglobia > Bryobacterales > UBA6623 > JAPPLB01. The sequence continues at coordinate 830 of JAPPLB010000159.1, forward strand.
AGATCGACGAGTTGATGGAGGCGGTCGGCAAGCGCCTCGCGGAGCTGACGGGCGCCGAATCAGCGATCGTCACCTGCGGTTGCGCAGCCGCCCTGGCGCACGCCACCGCCGCTTGCCTGGCCGGCGGCGACCCAGAAAAGATCCATCGGCTGCCCAATCTGGACGGCCTCAAGAGCGAAGTCATTGTGCCGAGCTACTCACGCAACATCTATGACCAGTCGGTTCGCATGGTCGGTCCGAAGATCATCAGCGTCGCCAACGAAGAGGAGCTGCGCATGGCAATCAATGACCGCACCGCGATGGCGATGGTGGTTGGTTCGCCCAGGGACCGAGGTCCTCTCGGTTTGAAGGAGGTGGCCGCAATCGCGCATGAACATGATGTACCGGTTCTGCTGGACGCGGCCGCAGAAGCTCTCACGACCCCGAACGTCCACCTGGAACGGGGCGCCGATCTCGTCGCCTACAGCGGCGGAAAGGCGCTGTCAGGCCCGCAGAGCTCTGGCTTGCTGATCGGCCGCAAAGACCTCATTCAGGCTGCCTGGCTCAACAGCGCGCCGCACCACGCCTTCGGACGGCCGATGAAAGTAGGCAAGGAAGACATCATGGGGCTGCTCGCCGCCGTCGAAATGTGGGTGCGCCGCGACCATGACGCCGAGTGGAAGACCTGGGAGAGTTGGCTCGACGAGATTGCTTCGAAAGTCGAGGACGTTCCCGGAGTCACGACCGAAGTCCTCCAGCCCCGTGGGCTCTCGAACCGATCTCCTCGACTGGCGATCCGCTGGGATGGCCGAAAAATGGGGATCTCCGGCGATGAACTCTACAAAAATCTCTACTCCGGCGACCCACGGATCGTGCTGGCAGGGAGCACGGGCGACCGCCGCCACCCTGCCGACAGTTCCGCCACCGTGATGCCCTGGCAGCTACAACCCGGCGAAGCGGGTATCGTGGCCGCTGAGATTCATCGCGCCCTTACCAGCCCAGGCAAGGTGTCGCTCAATTCCAAAGCGGCCGCTCCGGAAAGCGACGTCAGCGGCCAGTGGGACGCCGAGATGCTTTTTGTGAGCATGACGGCGAAGCATCGGTTCGTTTTCGAACAAGACGGCGGAAGCCTGCTCGGCACACACATCGGCGAAACCACGCAAGGAGACCTGAAGGGTTGGATCGAGGGTGCTGAAATCCAGTTCCGCAGCGCGCAACCGTTGGAAGGAGCGGGCATCCACTTCGCATTCATGGGTAAGGTCAGCGGCAACTCAATGGCGGGCGAAGTGGATCTGGGAGAATATGGGACGGCACGGTGGTCAGCCCGCCGCCACACCTACGACGAAGCGGGCAAGATTATCCGGGGAGTGAAATACATCTAACCTGCATTTCTCACCACCCGACGGTCGAAGCACACGATAAGACCGCCAGGACTTCGTTGCGCTTGCTTGCCGTGCTCAACGTACTGTTC
>JAPPLB010000035.1 GCA_028819575.1 Bryobacterales bacterium
CGATTCATTCAAACGGGCTTCCATCAACGGTCCGACCTCCTCAGGCTCAAGAGCTGACCTGCATGTCTCACCACCCGACGGTCGAAGCACACGATACGACCGCCATGACTTCGTTGCGCTTGCTTGCCGTGCTCAACGTACTGTTCAAGTACGCCTGCGCGCGCCAAGCGGCTCGCGCCTTGTCCTGACGGCCCTCTCACCCACTTCGCCTCGCCGCGTGGTGAGAAATGCAGGCTAGACACTCAGCTTACTACGTATGCCGACATGGAGAGAGCGTTGCCGAGTGAATCGTGCGCCGCATGGCAAAATGGTCCTGGAAAGCCCTGGCGGGGTGTGGACCTTGCCACTGCTCGCTTCGACGACGGACTCCCAGGCGTTTACGGCCACGGGCAGGTCTGCGAAACTCTCCTATCATGCTTCCTCCAGCAAGATCCTCTCTCATCTGCCTGACACTCGTTCTTATGCTGTGCGGTTGTTCCCCAGGACTGGCCTCACGTCCCAACATTGTTTTCATATTTACCGACGATCAGGCCCCGTGGGCGCTCGGCGCTTCCGGCTACCCACATGCACTAACCCCCAATATCGACCGCCTTTTCAACGAAGGCGCTTACCTGGAGAATGCATTCACCACGACACCTGTCTGTAGCCCGTCTCGCGCCAGCCTCATGGCGAGTCGCTACGGCTCTGAACTTGGCATCACAGAATGGATTCATCCTCGACGCGAGCCTGAACTGGGGCTCGATCCCGCCGTTGTTACCTGGCCGGAAGTCCTTCAGCGAAATGGCTACCGAACGGGTCTCGTTGGCAAGTGGCACCTCGGTGTCCCTGATCGATACCACCCAACGCGCACTGGCTTCGAGTACTTCATGGGATTTCGAACTGGAGGGACGACCCCCTCCAATCCCGTGCTCGAGAAAGACGGCAAGACCAGAGAGTTCGAAGGGCTCACGCCCGACATCCTCACTGACCACGCCATCGAGTTTCTCGGCGACACGACAAACGGAAACGAACAGAAGTCCTTCCTCCTCGCTCTCCACTTTCGAGCGCCGCATGCTCGTTGGCTCCCGGTCTCCGACGAGGACTGGGCCCCTTTCGAATCTTTGGATCCCACACTCCCACACCCGGACTACCCCAACCTTGACATCGAGCGCGTCAAGCGGATGACCCGAGAGTACCTGGCCAGTGTCAAGAGCGTTGACCGCAACGTGGGACGTTTGCTGACGGCGCTCGAGAAGCGCGGCCATGCGGACAACACCGTCATCGTCTTCACGAGCGACCACGGCTACAACATGGGCCACAACGGCATCTGGCACAAAGGTAATGGACACTGGGTGTTGACAGAGCCGCTTGCCGCAACCGACAACATTCCCGAGGGCCAACGCCCCAACATGTATGACCACTCGATTCGCATCCCCACCGCTGTTCATTGGCCCGGAACCATCCAACCCGGCACACGCATTGCGCAGACCATCAGCAATCTCGATTGGTATCCGACCCTGCTAGCCCTGGCTGGTGTCGATCTACCTGCCGGAGAGCTCATCCGCGGCCGCAATTTCCTTCCCATCCTTCTTGGTGAGTCACCAGCATGGGACAACGATTTCTACGCCGAATACAGCACCCATCATCAGTCGCGTACTCATATGCGCATGTATCGCACGCCCGAGTGGAAACTCATCCGCGACTTCCTCAACGACGGCCGCGATGAGCTCTACCATCTGGCCGAGGACCCTGGTGAGACCAGCAACCTTATCGAGTCTGAAGACCCCGACGTGAAGGCGGTGAGCGCCCGCCTGGATGCAAAGATCCTCCAATACATGCGTGAGACGAACGATCCCGTTCTGCAGCAAGCTTCGGCCCGAATAACGGATGAGACGACCCGCCCATGACGATCATCTCGATCGGTGAAATTCTCTGGGACGTGATTGGTGAAGAAGAACATCTGGGAGGTGCTCCCTTCAACTTTGCCGTCCATGCCGCTCGGCTTGGTCACGAGTTGCTTTTCATCAGCGGCGTCGGCGATGACGCAAGAGGCCGACGGACAATTGAGAGAGCAGGTCATTTCGGCATTGCAACAAGCCACATCAAGACCGTTCCCGGCTTTCCCACCGGAATCGCCGAGGTCGAGATCGACGCTGCAGGGCAACCGGATTTCCATGTGCTTCGCCCCGCCGCTTACGACCGTGTCGAGCTGGCCGAAGTGGAGATGGCCGCCATCAGCCGGAGACAACCAGACTGGATCTACTTCGGCACGCTACATCAGGTCAGCAAGCCGGCCCGGCAACTGACGAAGCGGCTCATTGACGGAAACCAGGGGACGCGCTGCTTCTACGACATCAACCTTCGGCCCGACAATCATACCCCGGATCTTGTGGAGGAGCTCTCCGGCCGGGCCACGGTTGCGAAGCTCAACGAACAGGAAGCGATCGTAATGGCGCGCTGGTTTGATCTTCCCGATTGCGCTGCGGAGCACTTCTGCCGCCGAGCCGCCAGCCGCTTTGGCTGGAAAGCCGTCGCTATCACCCGAGGGGCCGAAGGTTGCGTCGTGCTCGTCGGTGACGACTGCTGCGAAGCTCCTGGCATTCCGGTTGAAATCGCCGACACTGTGGGAGCCGGTGACGCCTTCGCGGCCGCCTTCCTGCACGGCCTCGACGCCGGATGGCGTGTCCGGCGCATCGCCGACTTTGCCAACCGAATGGGCGCTTTCGTAACAAGTCGTCCAGGCGCCACACCCGACGGGACTCTCGACAAGGTCCAACCCGACGGTGTGGAATGATAGGATCGTGGTCCGCGCAGCGGACGAGACGACCCGGCGTCGCTCGCACGATAAGCACTATCGAGAAAAGGCATGTCCACACCTATCCTTTTGATCGGCGGCGGCATGATCGCGCACGATCAGATCCTCCCCACGCTCTATCAGATGCAGCGCGAAGGACGCATCGGAGACGTCACTGTCTGCGCCCAGCATGGCCGCACCGTCAAAGCGCTTTCCCAAGCCGCCACCCTGACAAAGGCTTTCCCCGACCGCAGCTTCCGGCCGCTTCCCGACTACACCACCGGCGATATCGACACATGCAAACCTGAACTCTACAAACAAGCCCTCGCAGAACTGCCCCCTCGCAGCGTTGTCATCGTTGCCACCCCTGACCAAACCCACTACCCGATTGTCATGGACGCGCTTTGCTCCGAGCAGCACGTCTGCTGTGTCAAACCGCTCGTTCTGGATGTATCGCAGTCCACCAAAATCGAACGAGAGGCTCAGAAACGCGGTCTGCTTGTCAGCGTCGAGTACCATAAGCGCTTCGATCCGCGCAGCCAAATGGCTCGCAGCCGCGCCCGCCAGGGGCTCTTCGGAGACTTCAAGCTCGGCACAGCCGTCTTGATGGAAAAGTGGCACTACCGCTCCTCGAATTTTCAGAACTGGTTCACCTGCGAAGAGACGGATTCCTTTGTCTACATCGGTTGCCATTATGTGGACCTAGTTCACTTCATCACCGGTCTCAACCCTACGGCCGTCAGCGTCTACGGCGTTAAAGACCGCTTCCCAAATGGCAATGAGGGCTACCTCTGGACCGACGCTCGTGTCCTCTGGGAGAACGGCGCCGCGCTCAATGTCCAGAACTCTCTCAGCTTCCCCGACGCCGCTCCGGGTCCGAACATACAGGGCATGACGCTCTATTTCTCGGGCAGAGGCAATGGTGCATGGCTTGACCACTCCGACCAATATCGCGGCCTCAAATATTCATTCACCGAAAAGCTCGATGCACCCGGAGGCATGCAACACATCGAGCCCAGCCCCGACTACTTCATGTACCAGGATCTCGGCGGCCCCGGCCTCGTCCCCTGGGGATATGGAGTGCGTTCCGTCGACTTTCTCGTCAGTGAAGCCCTCCGCATCGAACGGGAAACTGCTCACCTGCCCGTGGATGAAGCGATTGCGGCCCGCCGAAGACTGATCGGAGAGATCGAGCAACAAGGCATCGTGGCAACTCCCGCCAACAGCCGCTACAACGAACTCGTCTGCCAAGCCGGGCGCCTGTCGATTCTCAACGAAGGCCGACAAGCCGACATCAGTTATGATCCGCCCGGCGTTAGGCTCTGAGGATGATGGCGATGCCTTGGGACCGTCCGGAGGACGAATGGACGAGCGATTGACGAAGCCGGTGACAACGAGACATTCCGAGCAGATGAGCGGGAAGCTTCACTTTCTCCTGCTAATCGGATTGACCCTATGCCTCGCACGTATGCCGGCATTTGGCTCGGACAAGTCCCCGGAAGGATTGCTTCGCAAGGTGAGCGAAGCCTATGCGTCTCTTGACTCTTTTCACTTTGATGCCAGCGAGACTACGATTACCCGTTCCGGCGATATCGAGCGCAGGAACGAGAGCCGGATTGTGACCGCAGCCGGTCACTCGGGACGATTTCGGGTTGTGTCGGATCATCCCGTGGACGGCGGTATTGTCGCTTTCGATGGCGCGACGACCTGGATTCATCTTGCCGTTCGGAACCAGTTCACCAAGGTCAACGGCGCAATGATCGAAGGACCCGAGTCACCGGGCCTGATGCGGCTCAAGAACCGCTTCTTGTCCCGCTATGCAAACATTACGGAACGACTGCGGAGCGCGGAATTCGGGCTTCCGGAAACACTGGAAATCGACGGTTGTGACGTAGAGTGCCGCGTCGTCAAGGCTTCGTACGATCCGCCGCGAGGCCTTGCAGCCGAACGGATCATTCGGAAATATTGGATTGCCAACGACCGGCCGCTCATCTATCAGGAGAGTTCTTCGTTCGAGGCAAGGAATCCCACGAAGGGGAAGAGCATCAGCGTCTCTCAAGAGATCGTGTTCCACCGCGCCGCGGTAGGCAAGGCTGTCACGGAAGATGCATTCATGCCAAGGATTCCCGAAGACGCCGTACTCGTTGTGGAACTCGAGGACGCCGTGTCAAGTCCGATCGGACGAACGGCAGTTCCCTTCGAAGCAGTCGATCTTGACGGCGTACCACATCGATCAGAAGATCTCAAGGGCCAAGTGGTCTTGTTGGACTTCTGGGCAAGCTGGTGCATCCCATGCCGTTTGGACCTGCTGCGCGTCGAAGCTCTCCATCAAGAGTTGTCTGACCGGGGATTGGTCGTTCTTGGAGTGACCGACGAGCCACGGGAAAAAGCGCGCCGTTTCGTCACGGAGCGGGGATTTACTTTTCCCACGCTCAGCGATGAGCAAGGCGTGTTGTTCCGAGGCTACGAGGTGCGAACCATCCCCACGGCAGTGATCGTCGGGAGGGACGGGCGAGTGTATTCCTATCTGGTCGGCTCGCATTCCGACGACGATTTGCGAGAAGCCGTCCTGGGAGCGGGTCTCGAATGAGCAACGATATCATTACCGTCGCCACGTTCGACTCGCTGCAAGAGGCCTACTTCGCCAAGAGCCTTTTGGAGTCACACGGACTGGATGTGTTCCTCACGAACGAGAACGCGATGCGCGTGTTGATGCACCCGCACCTGTCAGGCGGCATCGGTTTATTGATTGCCAAGGATGACCTGGACGTGGCGCGGGAAGTGCTCGCAACGATCAACGACGGATGAGGGGTAGCCTGCATGTCTCACCACCCGACGGTCGAAGCACGCGATACGACCGCCAGGACTTCGTTGCGCTTGCTTGCCGTGCTCAACGTACGGTTCAAGTACGCCTGCGCGCGCCAAGCAGCTCGCGCCTCGTCCTGACGGCCCTCTCACGCACTTCGTCTCGCCACGTGGTGAGATATGCAGGCTAAGGGCACGGACGGAATTTGTGCCCTGGGCTGGACACCTGCGGACTTGCCATGAGCTGAGCCAATTCGTGTTGCTGACCGGATCTCGAATCAAGTACGAGGTTCGCCGTCGGAGTACATTCTCTCCATGACCTCGACGATGTCCGGGGCGCACGCCAAGTAATCTTTCCTGGCCGTCGTGATGAGATCTTCCGGTATCCCGTGCATGGCCTCGGCAATCGGCCCTGCAATTGCGGCGAGGGTGTCGGAGTCCCCTCCCAGCGATATTGCGTTGCGCACCGCGTCCTCGAAGCTCGTTGACTCCAGGGCACAGGAAATGGCTTCCGGGACAGTTGCCTGGCAGGTCTCGTTGAAGCTGTAATTCGGTCGAATCTCATCCACGGTTCGCGAGAGTCCGTATTCGTACCTCTCGACGATCGTGCGACGGATCTCGCTCGCTGGTCGGCCGCGGAAGGCGAGCCAGATCGCGTGGGTGGTGGCCCGCGCACCCTTCATCCCCTCCGGGTGATCGTGGGTAACGCGGGTGACTCGATCGGAGGCCTGAAGCGCATCTTCGAGCTTAAGGTGGCGGTTGACATACGCAGCCGGCGAGACGCGCATGGCAGAGCCGTTCCCGAAGCTCTCGTACGGTTCCAGGTTCGTGCTCCGGGTCCACTGCGCGAAGAAGCCTCCGTAGCCGCGATGCGGATAGCGTCTACACCAGTGCTGCAAGGTAGCTGCGGCGGGCCGATCCTCCAGAAGAATCTGAGCGACGGCGACAGTACACACTGAGTCGTCCGTAAAGTCGCACTCCGATCCGAAAAAATCGAAGTCCTTGGTCTTGATGCGGTTCCATTCGTACATGGAGCCCGAGATGTCACCGATGATCGCTCCCCACATCGTTTTTCCTTCTTCTCCCAATCAGTGAGTTCGTAGGGCCATCATCGGATTTGGCGGGTCCGTAATGTCTCGCTCGCACCAGGGTCTGACCGCTTGATCGCCCGATCCCAATTCGTCCGGTACAAAAGCGCACTTCTGACGCCAGCCATCAAGTCTTTTTGTTTCTTTGTTATTTACACGCCAACATCAAGAATTACCACAGAATTCCAGGCCGTCACGACCCAGCGGTTGGCTCCACACGAACCGTCACCACGTCTGTGTCGTGATACTGTTGATGACGCACTGACGAGGCGAAGTGCCTGAGCAGCCGGAGGGACACCTCCTGGTCGAGAGTCGCGCCGGCGGTCCGTTCCCCGAGCAATGCCATTCGATCTTCGATATTCGTCTCGTCGGTAGCGGCAAAAAATTCCAGCTCGGCCGCTCGCCCGTCGCTGCGCGCGACGACCAACAGGCTCCTCTCTTCCTGCGGTGCTTCTTTTTCGTCACGTTGGATGAGGGTCAGCAGCGTCTCCTCACCGACCGCGCGCAGCCGGTGAGTCATCGCGGTGTTCCAGCCACGGCGATTACTGAACTCGGTCAGGAACTCGTCGATTGTCGGGTAGGCATCGACGTTCAATCTCGTTCGCATGCGGTGACGTCGCGGTCGGGAAACTTCCAGGAAAAGGGTCATCAGGATTGCCGCGAGTCCGCCGGAGGTCATGCCGTTCCCGAGTAGCTGTCCCCACCACGAGCTGAAAGCGTCGGGGAAGATCAGTTGGTACTGGAACCCGGTTCCGATCCAGAAAGCGACCCCAGCCACCGCGCTCTTTCGGTAGTCGGTCCCATCCTCCACGACCACCTTCATGCCGAGCACGAAGAGTATTGCCATCAACACGAGGGTGTAGGCCCCGACCACAGGGCCTGGAATCGCCAGGATGAGGGCCATGAATTTCGGCAGGAACGACAGCACGACAAAGACAATCCCGATATACATCCCGATGGTCCGGGCAGCAGCCCCGGTAATCTCGGTGACCGAGGCGCTCGACGAGTAGGTCGTGTTGGGCACTGTCGCCGCGAGTCCGGAGAGCAGGTTCCCTACGCCGTCAGCAGCGACCGCGCCCTGCACAGCGCGAAAGTCGACCGCCCGCGGCTTCCGCCACGAGACACGCTGGATGGCAACACTATCGCCGATGGTCTCGATGGCGCCAATCAGAGTCACAAAGATGAACGCCGGCAACAGGGACCAGAACGCCGCACCGAACTGGAGGTTGATCCCGGGCCAGGCGCCCGCCGGGAGCCCGATCCAGCCCGATTCCACAACGCTCTGAGCGTCGTAGATGCCGAACACACCAGCGGCCACACAGCCGGCCGCGATTCCGATAACCGGCGCCCAAAGGCGCCAGACACCGGAGGCGCGGAGAGTGACCGCAACCGTGACGACCAGGGTCGCGAGCGCGCTGGCAGGCGCGGCCGCCGGCGCCGCCCCTTCCGGCACATCTGTCAGCATGTCGAAGATGATCGGCATGATCGTCACGGGAATCAGCATGATCACCGTTCCTGCTACGGTGGGGGTGAGGATCCGGCGGAACAGTGACAGCCGCGCCGAGAGAGCAAACTGAAACAGTGCCGAAACGGCGACCAGGGTTGCGAGCAGCCCCGGCCCACCCTCCGTGATCGCTGTAACGCAGACGGCGATGAAGGCGGCCGACGTGCCCATGAGCAGAATGTAGCCGGAGCCAATGCGTCTGATCCGCACTGCCTGAAGGATGGTAGTGATGCCGCTGATCGCGAGCGCCGCGAATGGGGCCCATGACAGGTAGGAGTCGCTGCCGCCCGCCGCCCGGACCACAATGATGGGTGTGAGCACAATCCCGGCTATGGAGAGCATGGCGTACTGGAACCCGAGTCCGAAGGCGACGGCGTGCGGCGGCCTCTCATCGGGTTCGTAGCGAATGTCCTGGATGCCTTCAGATGATGTCGATGTCATTCTTGTCGTTCGCTCCAGAGCCGGTACGCCGTCAGATCGAAGCAGATCAACAGCAAATTGCCTGTCTCCTCTTTCCGGCAGCGCTTGGAGCTGTGCTGCTCAGCGAGTGAAGTTTTTTCTTCCAGGCTCCGTCACATTTTCCATGAACGCTTCGGGAGGCCCCCAGCTTTGCCTGGGGCCGTGGCTCTAGCCTGCATGTCTCACCACCCGACGGTCGAAGCACGCGAAAAAAGGCCGTGATTCGTGTTTCGTGACTCGTGAAAAACCTTAAAGGCCGTGTTGCGCGCGCCTTTTCCTCCGCCCGGCTTGCGCCTCGTCCTGACGGCCCTCTCACCCACTTCGCCTCGCCGCGTGGTGAGAAATGCAGGTCAGTGCGGCGGACGGATGATCTGGTCGACTTCTTTTCGAAAGCCGTATTCCGGACCCAATTTCTCATAATCCACGCCGGTGAGGGAGTTCCAATCCCACACCACCTGCCCCTCCCGCAAGGTCAATTCGCAGAACAGCCGTTGACTTCCATCGATAGCCCCGTTTCCCGCATCTCTGAACCGGAACTTGCCTTGCAGCATCCGGAACCCTGCTATGTCGGCTGCGGCACCCGGAGTGAGATGCCCGAGGTCGTCCCGTTGGATTTGCTGCGCCGGGTTCCACGTGGACGCCTTGATTACTTCACCCAAAGGCATCCCCATCGCGAGAAACTTCGACATTGTCGTCTGCATATCCATCATCGAGCCGTTCACCGATCCTTGATGGATGTCAGTCGAAATGGAGTCCGGATAGAAGCCCTGCTCGATAGCCGGCACGGCATTGCGAAACACAAAGCTGCCGCCGCCATGACCGACGTCGAATTTCACGCCGCGTTTGCGGGCCTGATGCAGGTAGTCGTAAAGTTTACCGTTCTCATCCACCCATGGCACCGGGCCGCGGAACGCATGTGTCGGCATGTCGCCCGGCCGCAGCCGTTCCAGCACGAGTTCATAGAATGGCCGCTCCGGCAGGAAATAGCCGAAATCCACCATCACCGGAATCCCAGCCAGAGTACCGGCCTTGACCGCTTGATCGACCGACTCCCAATCCGGCTGGCGGTAATGCGCGCTTTTCACACCTACAATCACGTCTTTATGCTTCTTCGCCAGCCGCGCCACTTCTTCGGGGTTGAAGTCCTTCTGCTCAGTGATGTCGGTGATCATTCCGAATCCGGCGATGTTGATATGCGCCAGCATTCGCGTTTTCAGTCGTTCCTTGTCAATGACGGTGTGACGAAAGAACTCGAAGTTCCGCCAACCGGAACTACCCGCGTCCACGGCCGTCGTGACACCGGTCGGTAGCGTATTCGAGTCCGGCTGTACGCTGTTGTCGCCCGCCCAAGCCCCCGGGATGTTTGTCGTCGAGAACACGTGAACGTGCAGATCGACCAAGCCGGGGGTGATGTAGAGATCAGTGACGTCAAGGGTCCTTTCCGCCTTCGATGCGTCAATGGATTCCGAAACAGCGGCGATGACGCCGCCCGAAATGGCTACGTCGCGATGACCCGCGATCCCGTTCTTGGGGTCGATCACGTAGCCGCCCTGCAGCAGCAGGTCATATTCCCCTTGCTGAAAGGAAAGTGCGAAGGCGAGACAGAAAACGAATAACGTGGGCACTCGAATCCATCCCGCCCAACGCGTGGAGAGTGTTTTGCGGTTCATCCCGGCTCCCTCGTTTTATCGATGAGCGCCTCGGAAGAAACCACAGACACTTCCCGAGACGGTACTCACGAGAGGTTGATTGTCAGACTTTGGGCAGCAACCAAGGCGCCCGATACGTCCGCCCGAGATACTTGTTGGCTTCGGCCTCCTCGAATTGCTCCGTTTTCGGGTCGAAGTGAAGCTTTTGATCGAGACGCCATGCGATGTTGCCCAAGTGGACGATGCCCGAGGCCACGTGGCCGATCTGTATATCGCAAGAGGGCGTACCGCCCTCGCGGATACACCTGAAAAAATCACGCTTGTGCTTGACGTCGTCTTCGGACTTGATTCCAGACCCTTCTTTCACCAGTTCGCCCTTGGCGCCGTGCGCGCGCCAACCACCGTGGCCGATGATGACGTAGCCGTTTTCGCCGTATATCGCCGCCCCTTCAGCGAAACCTTCGAGCGGCGGACGAGACCAAAGCCGCATTTCGTACATGAGAGTTGCGCCGGGGTAGTCCCAGTTCACGATGAGCGTGTCGGGCCACTGCTGCGCGTCGTCGAAGAAGAACTTGCCACCATTGGCCGAGACGGCCGTCGGCCAATCGGGCAGCTTCTTGCCCTGCGCTTCAAAGCCGGCCTCGAGTCCACGGCGGGCGTAGTCGATGCGATGGACGCCATCGTTGCCGAGGTCGCCGCATCCGTAGTCGAAGAACCAGCGCCAGTTACTATGGAACCGCACCGGGTTGAAGGGCCGCTTCGGCGCCGGTCCGAGCCACATGTCGTAGTCGACGCCCTTCGGAACGGCTTCGTCGGGCGGATGGCCGAGGCTGCGTTGACGGGCGCTTTCCCAACCCTTGGCGTACATCACCTTGCCCAGGACGCCGCTGCGGATGTAGTCGCACGCCTCCTCATAGTTGCTGCCGCTGCGAGATTGGATCCCGACCTGTACTACCTTGTTGTACTTCCGGGAAGCCTGCAACATGGCTTGGCCCTCGCGCATGTTGTGCGAAGCGGGTTTCTCGACATAGACATGTTTGCCGGCCTGGCAGGCAAGGATGGTCGGGATGGCGTGCCAATGCGTCGGCGTGCCCATCACAACGGCGTCGATCGACGAGTCGTCGAGCAACCGCCGGAAATCGGTCTCGATCGCCGGACGCTTGCCCTGCAGGTCCTCGACCCGTTTCGCGCGCTCTTCGAAGAGTCGGGTATCCACGTCACAGATCGTGGCAACCTCTACTTCAGGCAACTCGGCGAACCCGTACAGCAGTCCCCGGCCGCGGCCTCGTATGCCCATACAGGCAATCCGGAAACGCTCGTTCGGGCCGGCCTTTGCTTGACGTGTTCCGGAAACAGCCAAGCCGGCGCCAGCCAGCGCTGATGTATGGATGAAAGTGCGACGGTTCATGTTCATGGGCATGATGGATGACCTCTTTCGTCCGGCGAAATGAGGAGCCGGTCTGGGGGTATTCTACCAGTGTCCCCGAATTCGTGGGCGGATTAGCCTGTCGTGATCGTGGCCCGGACTCAAGTCCGGAACTCTCGCTGCCACTGTAGATTGGGTGTCCCCCTATCGGACGGTTGAGGAACGGTGTCTTGCACTTCTCGCCACAAGATCCGAGAGCCTGCCTTGCGATCGCCCGTCAAGTCGTGCGAGAAATCTTGGGATGATACGATGACCTACGAAATGGCGCTGATGCAAAGACCCAAGCCCTCCCCGAAGCATGAGCCCCTTTAGTTGTTCCGCGGGAACTTTCGTACTGCTCGCCTTCCTGATCGTGGTGCAGCCAGGCTCTGCACAGCGGGTTGCCAACGACGCGGATTTCTTTGTCAACCAGCTTCTGCCGGTTTTCACTGACTCCCAGTGTCGACTGTGCCACAACGACAACGGCGTCGCGTCTCGAAGCCGCCTGCAATTCCCCGATGCCGCCGCGGACCGCAGCCGCCTCAAGGCTTTCGGTCTCTCTTTGCGCACGTTTGTCGATCCCGAGCATCCCGTCCGGTCCCTCCTGGTGCTTAAGCCAACGCAGCGCATCGAACATACCGGCGGTCAACGGATTGCTCCCGGCAGTCCCGAGGAAGGAACATTACTCACCTGGGTTCGCTATCTGGCCGCACTCACGAATGTCGAAGGCCGACCCTCCACACCCAGATCAAAACCGCACGGCAGGATCCGGCGGCTCACTCATAGCCAATACAACAACGCCGTCCACGATTTGCTGGGCGACCAAACAAATCCAGCGGATCAGTTTCCCCAGGAAGACTATATCCACGGCTACCGGAACCAGATCGAAGGCCAGGGCATCTCGCCTCTCCTGGCCGAGGGTTACCGTCAAGCAGCCGAGAAGCTTGCCCGAAACGCTCTTCGCGGCGGAGACCATCAACGCCTCATTCCGTGTGACCCGACCTCATCGACTGACGAGTCCTGCCGGGATGCCTTCATCCGCTCGTTCGGACGTAAAGCGTTCCGCCGTCCGCTCACGAACGAGGAGGCACACACCTATGGCGAACTCTTCCGCCTCGGCGCCAACAGCCGGAATCAGTTCATCGAAGGAGCCCGCATGGTCGTCGAGGCCATGCTCCAGTCGCCCAGCTTCCTGTTCTATGCCGAGCCGCAGCCTCCGCCTGAGCTTCGTCCTTATCAAGCCGCCGCTTTGCTCTCATATTTCCTGTGGGACACGATGCCTGACGACGCTCTGCTGCAAGCGGCGGAAGACGGACATCTCGACACCAAAGACGATATCCGCTCCCAGGCGTCCCGCATGCTCGACGACCCTCGATCCAGGAGGGCGTTCGGTCAGTTTCTTGCCCAGTGGCTCCGTTTCGACCGCGTGGAAACCGCGGTCCGCGACCGCCGCATCTATCCCGAATTCAGCGTGGAGTTGGTCGACTCGATGCTCGAAGAGACACGCCGGCTTTTCAATCATCTCGTTTGGAAGAGCGGCGACTTCACGGAGTTCTTCAGTTCGGACTACGGTTTCCTGAATACCACGATGGCGAGGCTCTACGGCTTCGGCGCTCCGAAAGAAGAGTTCCAACACATCTCTTTCCCAGTCGATTCAGGAAGAGCGGGCATCCTCGGACAAGCGACTTTTCTGACAGTCACCAGCAAGCCCGCAGACACTTCACCCACAGAGCGCGGACTCTTCGTGCGAGAGCACTTTCTTTGCCAGACGGTGCCGCCTCCGCCGCCTGGCACCGATACCACATTGCCTGCTCTGAGCCACGACGGTCCCATGACAAATCGAGAGCGCCTGCAGGTCCACTTGTCGAATTCAGCGTGCGCAGCCTGTCATGGACTTGTGGACAACGTAGGTTTCGGTTTCGAACGTTATGACGCGATCGGCCGTTTTCGCGAGCATCAGACAGTGACAATCTTCCCGACACAAGACGAACTGCGCCGCAAGGCAAGAACCAAGCCGACGGAATACGCCCTGCCGATAGACCCTGCGGGGTTCATCCATGGACTTGCCGGCTCGGCGTTCTCCTCGCCCGCCGAACTCGGGCGCTACCTTGCAAACGACCCAGGCTGCCAGAAGTGTGTCGTCAAGCAACTTTTCCGCTACGCTCTGGGGAGGCCCGAGACGGATGCGGACCAGCCATCCATTGAGTTCGCTTTCGAGCGCTTCCGGAACTCGCGTTTTCAGTTTCGAGAGCTTATACTGGCGATAGTAACGACTGAATCTTTCCTGGGGTCGCGCCAATCGTGACGGCACTTTCCAGACGCTCTTTTTTGCGTGGCATCGGATTGGCGGGCGCTGCGGTTCGCGTCGGCCTTCCCGCGCTCGAAGCGATGTTCAACTCGAGCGGCACCGCCTATGCCGCCGGACGTTTGGCGGGACAGGCCATCGAGCCGCGCTTTGTCTTCTGGTTCAACGGCAACGGCATCCCTGAGAAGTACTGGATACCCCAAGAGACGGGACCTGATTTCGCATTCACTCCCTGTCTGCAACCGCTCGCAGCCTTTCGAAGGGACATCCACATCATCACCGGTCTGGACAGTCCCGCGGCGAGATTGCCCGGGCCCGGCAACAGCCACTACCCTTCGATGAGCGCTCTTCTCTCAGGCCGTGTCTTCACGGGACGAGGCGCTGGCGGACCCTCGATCGACCAGGCGATCGCCCAGAGGATCGGGAACGAAACTCGTTTCCGATCGCTTCAGATCGGGGTATCGCAGGAATCCTTCGGAGAAAGCATCCAGCGGAACATGAGTTGGGCCGACCGCGACCGACCGCTGCCTCCCGAGATGATCCCGCATCGGCTCTTCGACCGCGTCTTCGGCTCGAAGGAAGAGCACTGGATCCAGCGCCAGAAGAGCATTCTCGACGCCGTGCGGGAGGATGCGCGGTCACTCCATGACCGTCTGGGCTCCGGCGACAAGTCTCGTCTGGATGAGTATCTGACTTCCATCAGAGACCTGGAAAGATCCATCGCCAGCCTGCCACCCGAGTACCAGCGGGTTGTCGAGCGCCCGGCTGAGGGCGGCGACCTGCGCGATTGGCCCCGCATTGCCAAGCTCCAAAGCGACCTGCTCGTTCACGCGCTGGCATCAGGCCAGACGCGTGTCGCTTCGTACATGCTGACCAAGTGCCAAGGCCTTTCCCGCTTCCCCTGGCTCGGCTACACCGCACAACGGCATCACGAGTATACGCATGGCCAAGTGGAGACGCCGCGCGGCATGCGAATCCTGAGGGATATCTGCCGCTGGCATGTCGAGGAGTTCGCTTACCTGGTGGCCCGGCTCAAGGCGACGCCCGAGGGTGACGGCAACCTGCTCGATAACACCTTGCTTCTCTTCGTGCACGAGCATGCCGAGGCGAACGCACACAAGAACAATGGGTTGGCGATGATCGTCGCCGGGCACGCCGGCGGCGTGAAAACGGGCCTCCACACCCGCACTACGGGGACGAACGGCGACCTGTACCTCACCATCGCGGGAGAAGCCTTGCGGGCTCCGGTCAAAGAGTTCCCGACAGCCAGCCAGAAGCTCTCGTGGCTGGTGTGAATCTGCCGCCGCCGTACTGCCTGGCAACAGCGGATTCATCACCGCGACAGGCCTGCCGGTATTTCTCCCGACAGTAGTGCTTCAGGACGATTCCCTGATCGCGGTCTCCGCCGCCTGTGCCGCTGCTTGAGCCGCTCCCGTCGTGGTTTTCAATGCAAATTGAACTTCCTCTTTCTCAGCATGAATTCATTGCGCGTTCGCCTCAGCGGTAGCATCCCGGAGGGCTGCTGGCGCTGCTACTAACGGCGCTTGTCGTGAAACCTACCCAGAACGGCTGACGGGGCTCGGACACTGGCTCAGAGCAATTTTTGCCGAGCAATGCCGGGCAATTCTGGTCAGGGAAGCAGTGACTGGGCGGCAGTCGCGACGGTCCAGACGGCGGTTTTTGGTTGTGTGACCCTTCCGCATCCACGGCGAATCGATAAGAAGGCCGTGTTTCGTGACTCGAGATTCTTGAAAAACCTTAAATGCCGTGTTGCTGGTGCGGGCGGCTCGCATCTCGTCCTGGCGGCCCTCTCATGCACTTCGCTTCCCACGAGGGGAGAAATGCAGGTCAGGATTACCGTCTCGCTGTCCTCATGCCAAGCAGGCCGGGGTGGGGAAAACAAGACTGAAGGGCTTCAGTACCAAAAGCCGAAGGGGAACGTTCCGCTTGGCGCACTTGGTGAACTTCTCAGATTGCTCCGACACCAATGCCGTAACAGATTGACAATCCCTTGACGCTTCTCTAGCATCAAGAAAAACCCGCCATGCCGCACCGACCGCAGTGCTGTTGTAACGAGCCGGCCTCGCGTCGGCTTCCCTGATTCGATCCAGGACTTCCGCACACCCGCGAACCGTTTCCGGAGACTCATCCCGGTGACGCGTCCTCCGTTGTCTCCATCCGTGAAGGCCATTTGCCAGTAGGGGAGGGTCTGATGCTTCAGACGATCCAAGAGCAATTCGAGACGGTGTTTCGACAAGACCCGGCGGCCCGCAGCCGTCTGGAGATTCTGCTCTGTTACCCCGGTGTTCACGCCATCCTGATCCACCGTGTGGCTCATTGGCTTTACCGGCGGGGACTTTTCGTCATAGCTCGACTGCTTTCTCACCTTTCTCGTTCACTGACCGGGATCGAGATCCACCCCGGGGCGACGATAGGCCGGCGGTTCTTCATCGATCACGGCATGGGGGTCGTGATCGGAGAAACCACCGTGATCGGCGATGACGTGCTGCTCTACCAGGGTGTCACTCTCGGGGGTACGGGACATGAGAAAGCCAAGCGTCATCCAACGCTCGGCAACCACGTGGTCATCGGCGCGGGCGCCAAAGTGCTGGGCGACATATCGATCGGAGATTGGGTGCGCGTCGGGGCCGGGTCGGTCGTGGTCAAAGCGGTCGAAGCCCACTCGACGGTTGTCGGTATCCCGGGGCGCATCGTCGCGATCCGCGGGATCGCTGTTCAAGACGAGGAACAGGAACTGCTGGAGCACGGGCATCTGCCGGATCCTGTCGGCCAGATGATTGCAGCACTCAACGAGCGCGTGACCCAACTCGAGTCCGAGCTGCGGGAGAGCGAGAGCCAGCCCGCCGACCCGTTGGCCCGCTTGTCGAGCGGCTGACAGAGAACCGGAGATTCCCATACTTCGCGAAAGCCGCTGAGCCGTCAGTTGCAGGCGAGCGGCGCCATTATCCCAGCAAGGCTTTCGCTCCGAAAGAAGCTACACTTGGCCAGTCTTCCGGGTGGATGCGGCAGGAATCGAGAGTGCCAGAGACGGTTGCTTCACCCCCACCAGCTCTCTCCCTCGGACAAATGGGCCTTGACTACGTCGGGGTCGAGTTCGATACCCAGGCCGGGTTTATCGGGCACCGTGACGAAGCCGTGCTGACACAGGGGCTGGTCGTGGACGATGACGTCGTCCATCCAGGTACGATCGAAGAAGACGGTTTCGCAGGCGAAGTAGTCACGGATGGTGGAGGCCCAGTGGATGCTTGCCATGCCGTTCACGATGCTGCCCGTATTGTGGTTTGCGACGGGCAGGAAATAGAGGTCGGCGAGATCGGCCATGCGCTTGTTTTCGAGAAAGCCTCCCGAGTTGCGCAGGTCGGGGTGGATGATGTCGACCGCAGCATTGACGATGAAGGGAAGCGCTTCGGCGCGCCGCATCCAATTTTCGCCGGTGCAGATGGGGACCGGCGACATGTTCGCCAGCCTCTTCCAACTCTCGGAGTAGGCGACCGGCAGGGGGTCTTCGAGAAACTTCGGCTTGACATCGGCGAGGGCTTCGGCGAACTCGATGGCGCTGCGCAGATCGAATTCCCAATGGCAGCCGATCAGGATGTCGTGCTCGAAACCGAGCGCTTCCCGGCAATTCTCATAGCCTTGGCGAATGCGGAGGACCTCGTCGGTCGAAAGCATGCGGTTCGACGGGTCGCGGCCCGGGTCATCGCCCGGCCGGTTCCTCAGCGGTCCGAACTTGTGCATGGTGATGCCGTTGGGAGCCTCCTTCACCTGCTGCGCCCAGTCGCGCAATACGGCCTTGTCGAAGAAGCTGCGCGGGGTGGAGTGGTCGTACAGGCGGACCTTGTCGCGGAACTTGCCGCCGAGCAGGACGTGGGTCGGGACATCGAGCAGCTTGCCGGCCAAGTCCCACAGCGCCATCTCGATGCCGCTCATCGCCCGCTGCTGGGCATGAGCGCTGCCGTCGGTGTAGCGGTAGCCGGTGTAAAGCCGGTCGATTTGAAGCGGGTCTTTCCCGATGAAGGTCTCCTTCAGGCCGTGGATCTCCTCGCGAACGCCGAGGCCGGGCGAGCCGTACGCTTCAGCCACCCCGGAGACACCGGCATCGGTGTCGATCCTGACCAGCGTGTAGCTACGCGGGCCTTGGAGCATCATCGTCTTGATGTCAGTGATTTTGACCTTGCCGTAATGGGCTGCGCCGAGTTGGTGAAAGTTGGCGAGCCATGCGGGGACGGCCGCGCCGGCAACCGCAGAAAGGAAGGAACGTCGAGAAAATTGTTTCATGGTCAGCATACCCGGCCCGCAGATCTCCGGGCTCGGCTCAGGCGACATTATAGTTGAGTGTGAGTCCTTTCAAGGGGTTAACCTGCATTTCTCACCACCCGACGGTCGAAGCACACGATACGACCGCCAGGACTTCGCTTTTCCTTCGCAACGCTTGCTTGCCGTGCTCAACGTACTGTTCAAGTACGCCTGCGCACGCCTTTTTCCTCCGCCCGACTCGCGCCTCGTCCTGACAGCCCTCTCACGCACTTCGCCTCGCCACGTGGTGAGAAAAGCAGGTCAACCTGCCATTCCCAGCACCTGACGGCCGAAGCTTACGATAAGCCCATTGCGCTTTTTGCTTCGCGCCACGGAACTCGCAGCAGGGACTGCTAAGCTCAGATGTTAGAACGGGCCTCTCGGCACGCGACGCAAGCTTGGTGACACTCGCAACAGAAGTCAATATTCCCCGGCTCGATCACATCGGCATCGCCGTCGAGTCGATCGAAGCGGCGCTACCGCTCTATCGCGATGGATTGGAATGCGAGGCGAGCGAGCCGATCGAGGCGCCGACGGAGCAGGTGCGCCTGGTGATGGTGTCGACAGGTGAGTCTCGCGTTGAACTCCTGGAAGCAACGAGCGCGGATTCACCGATAGCGCGCTTCATCAGAAAGCGGGGGCAGGGGATTCATCACCTGGCGATGAAGGTCAGCGATTTGGATGGAGTGGTGGAGCGGCTGAAGAAGTCCGGAAGAAGGCTCGTCACTGAAACCGTTCAACGCGGCGGCGCCGGCGATTACCGTTACGTTTTTGTTCACCCCAAGTCGGCGGGCGGCGTGTTGCTGGAGTTGATCGAAGAGTAGCCTACATTTCTCACCACCCGACGGTCGAAGCACGCAAAAAAGGCCGTGATTCGTGTTTCGTGACTCGTGATTCGAAAAAACCATAAAGGCCGTGTTTCGTGACCCGAGGGCCGAAGGAGGCGATACGGCCGCTACACCTGTGCGCGCCTTTTTCCTCCGTCCGGCTCGCGCCTCGTCCTGACGGCCCTCTCACGCACTTCACCTCGCCTCGTGGTGAGAAATGCAGGTTGGAAACACGGCGTCTCAGGCTTCGGATTTCTGACCGAGATTGCGGACTGCCTGTTCCAGGCGCTGCGCCGCCTGCTCGATGGATTCGTCTTCTCGATACGCGAGGGACGGGCCGAATCGAACGGTGACTCTGCCCGGCTTCGGCCACTTGTCGTGAGCGGATAGCACCTCAAAGGTTCCCGTTATCCGGATGGGCAGTATCGGAGCCTTCATCTGCCGCGCTATCAACCCGATACCGGGTTTGAAGGGGGCCATCTTGCCGTCGCGCGAGCGCCATCCCTCGGGGAACACCAGAGGGCAGTATCCCTGGCCGAGCAGTTCGCCGGTGTAACGCAGCGCCCGCCGTGCACCACCCATTTTTTGCGGAAGCGGATAGGCATTGAAGAGCCCGACGGCCAGATACAACTGCAGACCCAGCTTCCATCGCTCCTGCCATGATTCTCCTTGGGGGTCGAGGTAGGCGCGAAACCAGTCCTGGGACATCGCCGGGGCGAGGAGTTTTTTCCAACGGCGCGGCAGCGAGGCGACGATACAGGCAGTATCGAAGTGGCTGAGGTGGTTGGCGATGAAGATAAGCGGCGGTTTCGCTTGGTCAAGGTTCGTCCGGCCTTCGACGCTCAGGCGAATCATCTGCCGCATCAGGGGCATCAGCAGGCCGTCGACCGTAGCCCGACGGCCCCACCGTACTGGGAATGACCGTGACCAGCGGGGAGTGAAGACTCGCGGCTCGACGGTCTCATGGTTCGACAGTGCCTGACGAGCAACCGGCGGAGCATCCGCTCCGCCGGCTGAAGGCTGCACGGGCCGTGCCGCTCGCGTTTCGCCAATAGCCGCTTCAAGCTCGGCAACGGTGCGCAGCGCGGAGAACTCGTTCTCGCCCAATGTCATCCCCAACTCCGACTCCAGCCGGGACAGCAGCTCCATACGCTGCAAGGAGGTGAGCGCAAGGTCCTCCTCGAGGCGGACATGCGGCTGGAGATCCGAAGGTTCGCGGCCGGTCAGATCCGCCAGGGCGCCGCGGACCCCGGAGGTTCGCGTGGAAGGCGCGCCGGTTGCGGCTGCCGCGATGCGCTGCACAACTTCGTGCCGCTTGACCTTGTGCGTGGAGGGCGTTCGAGGAAAGTCGTCCTCCGGCCAAGCCGACCAGCCTTGCAAGCGCTGATGCGGTTCCAGACGCTCGTTGGCCCTCGCAACTACCGCGGCGAGGTCTGCATCCTGATCAGTGATGAGCACCGCGTGAATCCGCTCCTCACCGTTCCGGGCCAGTCCGATGACGATGCTTTCACGCACTTGCGGGTCGGCGTTCAAAACATCCTCGACATCACTCGGAAAGACGTTCAGCCCTTCGGGCGTGACGATCATGTCCTTCTTGCGGCCTCGGTAGTAGAGCCGGCCCTCATCGTCCACCGCACCGATATCTCCGGTGTGGAGCCAACCTCGTTCCACCCGACTGGAGGAAGCCTCGTTCGACCCGTAGTAGTCGCTTGCCACGCTGGCGCCGCTGACGAGAATCTCGCCGTCCGGAGCCAGTTTCACGTGCTGCCCTTCGATCGGCTTCCCGATCGAGCCTGCCCTTGCTTTGAGCGGATGGTTGATCGCAACGACCGGGCTGCTCTCCGTCAAACCGTAACCCTGAACAACCACCCAGCCCAAACGTTGCCAGAACTTTTCCAGATCCGTATCCAGGGGCGCACCACCGCAAACAAAGCACCAGAACTTCAATCCGAACTTACGATGCAGAGCGCGGTACCGCCACCAGGTCTCAGCGGCCCCGGCCCATTTCCGGAAGCGCGACGTCTTGGGATCGATTCCGAATTTCCGCACCAGATGGCTGCGGAGATTCCGGAGCAAGCGCGGAACAGTTATCAGCACGGAGACCCGCTCGCGACGGATGGTCTCGATCATCGACTCCGCCCGGTACTCATCGTTGAGCACAACCGCGCCCTGGAAGAGCACAGGAAAAAACAGGCCTGCGGCCTGACCGAACATATGGCTGAGCGGCAGCATGTTCATCAGGCGAATCGGCTGGAAAGGCCGCGCGAAGCTGCGGTATCGGCGGGCTTCGGCAGCGATGGGAGTCAGGTTGGCGCAGATGTTACGGTGCCGGTGAACCACTCCTTTCGGCGTGCCTGTCGTCCCCGACGTGTAGACGATTTCGACGACATCGTCCTGAGCAACCTCAGCCGCATCGATGGATTGGATCGGAGGCAATTCCGCCACATCCTGAAAGGAAAGCGAAGGTATCGGAAGCTCGGTTTCCGAACCGGCCTGCCGCACACCGCTGAGATCGCCGACAACCGCAAGCCGTGCTTCCACTTGGCGCTGCACACGGAGAACGAAGTCCGGCGTCGAATGCAAGTCAAGGGGGACTACTTCGACACCGCGGGCAACACAGCCCCAGAACACGGTCACCCACTCCGGCCGGTTCGCTCCCCAAAGCAACAGGCGCTGCCCTTTGCCGATGCCGGCTTGGTCCAGATAGTCGGCGAAGGCCGCAATCCGACCGTGCAACTCGGCATAGCTGTATCTCCACGTCCGATAGCCGTTGTGGTACCGGAGGGCTTCCCGCTCACCGAGTTCGGAGAACTCGTCAAGCAACTCGATCAGAGTCCGCATCGCCTACCCCTATTCAAGCACTCGGGGTGCCCGCGCACAGGACTTGCATTGCAGCAGTATTACCGTCGCGACCCGAAGCGATAGCTGTCCGGGCGAGATGGAAGTTGGGGACGCGGAACCGTCCGGTCATGTGTAACGGCTACGGCGTGACGGTATTCGGCTCCATCTCGGATTCCCAGGAGTGGAGATCCGTCAGCAGCCGCCCGGCCAACTCCGGCCGTGAGGCAGAGAGATCGGAACTCTCACCGATATCGTCCGCCAAGTTGTAGAGTTCCGGATCGGCCTCGCCGATCACAACCAGCTTCCACGGCCCCTGCCGGACCGCTCTGCGATCCCTCATTCGCCAGAAAAGCGTTCGATCCGGAACCGATTCGCCCTCAAGCAACAACCGCGTCAAGCTCACGCCATCCAGCTTCAGATCGACCCGCTCTCCCAGTCCCGCCAATTCCAGGAACGTGGGGAACAGGTCGAATGACGCGGTGAGATCGTCCACGACTCCGGGCTTGATCCGGCCCGGCCACCACGCGATCGCCGGCACGCGTATGCCGCCTTCGTAAACCTCGGTCTTCTGGCCTCGCAGCGGCCCGTTGCTCGAAATGTTGTGATACCCGCCCTCGTAGGTGAGATATCCGCCGTTGTCCGACGTAAAAACGATCAGCGTATTTTCCGCCAACCCGTTGGTCCTGACGGCCTCGACGATCCGACCGACGCTGCCGTCGATGGCTTCGACCATCTCCTTGACCTTGCCACCAGGGTTCTTGTCTTCCTGAAAATAGCCGAGCTTGGTCAGGTTGTGATAGTCTTCGCCCTCGATCCGATATCCTTCGTCACCAGGACCTTGCCAGGGAAAGTGGATCGCCAAGTGCGGCACGTAAAGGAAGAACGGCCGGTCTTTGTTGTGCTCGATGAACTCGACGCTGTGCTCCGTAATCAGATCGACGCTATAGCCTTTCTCCATCTCGATCCGGTCGTTGCGCCACCAATCCTTGCGTCCCGAGCGATCGATGTGCGAGTGATGATCACCGTCTCCGCTTCCGAGTCCCCAAAACTCTTGGAAACCGTGAGAGGTCGGAAGATGCGGCGGGAAGCGCCCGAGATGCCATTTCCCGAAGGCCCCGGAAACGTAACCGGCTTCGCTCAGCGCTTCAGCGATGGTCACCTCGTCCGGAGGCAGCCCCTTGTCGTCCGCACCGAGCGGACTCTCGAAGTCGCGTCCGAGCCGGTTCTGGTAGCGCCCCGTCAACAGCGCCGCACGCGTCGGAGTACACATCGGACCATTCGAATGAAAATCGGTGAACCGTAACCCTTCGCGGGCGAGCTGATCGATATGCGGCGTCAGGATGCGCGTGTTGCCGTAGGCGCCGGTGTCGCCGTACCCCAGATCGTCGATGAGAATGACGATGTAGTTCGGGGGACGCTCCGCATCGGGCTCGGCAAAGCAGCCGGCCAGCGCAAGAGCGGCGCATGCCGCAAGGAGGATGAGAGGACTGATCCTGTTCATTGCCGAGATACCATAGCATCCCAGCCCCGGTGAAGCTGTGCGAACCGGGATGCTGTCGTGCCCAGCCGAACACAGAAGAGCCCGGCCGCCGGGGTCGTCAGCGGCCGGGCTTGCAACTTGAAAGACCGAACTGCCGTTGAACGATTAGATGTCGAAGTAGAGCGCGAACTCATACGGGTGAGGCCGCTGGCGCATCTCGTCGACCTCCGCCGTCCGCTTGTAGTCGATATAGGTCTCGATCAACTCCTCCGTGAAGACATCGTTCTGCGTGAGGTAGTCATGATCATTCTCGAGTGCTTCCAGGGCGCCCTCGAGAGAGGCCGGGAGCGACGGCACGGCGGACAGTTCCTCCGGCGTCAGGTCGTAGATATCCTTGTCGAGCGATTCGCCAGGATCAATCTTGTTCTTCACGCCGTCGAGGCCGGCCATCAGCATGGCGGCGAAGGACAGATACGGGTTGCAGGATGGATCGGGGGATCGGAATTCGATGCGTTTTGCCTTCGGGTTGGCGGAGTACATCGGAATTCGCACGGCGGCCGACCGGTTGCGCCGCGAGTAGGCCAGGTTGACCGGCGCCTCGAAACCCGGCACGAGCCGCTTGTAGCTATTCGTCGTCGGATTGGTGATCGCAACCAGGGACGACGCGTGCTTCAGGATGCCGCCGATGTAGTGCAGGGCCGTCTCGCTGAGGCCCGCATACTGGTCTCCAGCGAAGAGAGGCACGCCGCCTTTCCAGATGCTCTGGTGAACGTGCATGCCGCTGCCGTTGTCATTCCAGAGAGGCTTCGGCATGAAGGTCACGGTGTGGCCATGCTGGAACGCCACGTTCCGCGTGACCCACTTGTAGATCATCATGTTGTCGGCGGAGTCAACGAGCGGGGCAAACTTCTGGTCGATCTCGGCCTGGCCGCCGGTCGCGACTTCGTGGTGATGGCACTCGATCACCAGTCCGCAGCGTTCCATGACCTGGGTCATCTCGGTACGGATGTCCTGATTGTGATCCGTCGGCGGAACGGGGAAATAACCCTCTTTGTAGCGCGGACGGTAGCCGAGGTTGTTGTCCTCGCGGCCCGAGTTCCAGCGGCCTTCCTCCGCATCGATGTGATAGAAGCCGTAGTTGTAGGATTGATCGAACCGAACGTTGTCGAAAATGAAGAACTCCGCTTCGGCGCCGAAATAGGCAACATCCCCTACACCCAGGAACTGCAGGTAGTTCTCGGCTTTCTTGGCAATCCAGCGCGGGTCGCGTTCGTAATGCTGCTTCGTGATGGGATCGACAATGTCTGCGATTAGCACGAGCGTTGATACTTCGGTGAACGGGTCCATCAGGGCCGTGTTGGGGTCCGGCACGATCAGCATGTCGCTTTCGCTGATGGCCTGCCAGCCGCGGATACTCGATCCGTCAAAGCCGAAACCGTCTTCGAACGTGGCCTCATCGAGTTGCTCGATCGGGTACGTGACGTGCTGCCACAATCCCGGTAAATCCGCAAAGCGGACATCAACCATCTTCGCGTCATTTTCCTGCGCGAAACGCAGAACTTCCGCTGGGGTTCGATTCGTACTCATCACTCCTCCAGGATGCTAATTCAGGTGGGAAACTACGAAGTCCAACATCGTAGCACAGGCTCAGCGCTCAAGCCGCCTCGAATCAACTGAATAAGAAGTTTTAATCGAGACGGTTCCCGGCGGAACCAAACCGCCCTCGGTCGGACTCCTACAAGTATGCGGAATCTGTCAACCGTGCGGCGCCAAAGCTTTAGCCTGCATTTCTCACCACATGACGGCCGGAGCACGCGATACGACCGCCAGGAC
>JAPPLB010000130.1 GCA_028819575.1 Bryobacterales bacterium
TGATCCAATCGCACCCAACGACAGCTCTGATTCCTGTGGGACAGACTCCTAGTGCTGATTGATGCAGCGCGGCTCGCATCCGGGTCGCGCAAGACCCCTTCTGATAAGCTGTCACGAGGAGGATCGAGCAATCGTGAGATACCCCGAATATTTCCTTGAGCCGATGCGGGCTGAACTGTCGAGCCGCGGTGTGATCGAGACGCGGACGCCGGAGCAGGTCGATGAATTGTTGAGCGCCGATAGCGGAACGGTATTGATGGTGGTGAACTCGGTGTGCGGTTGCGCTGCGGGATCCGCCCGGCCGGGTGTTCTTCAGTCGCTCGAAAGCGACGTGAAGCCCGACAAGGTGGCGACCGTCTTCGCAGGTGGCGACCTGGAAGCTGTCGCGCATGTGCGGCAGATCCTCTCGGACTACCCTCCCTCCTCGCCGTCCGTCGCTCTGTTCCGCAACGGCAAGCCGGTCTACATGCTGCACCGGCATCAGATCGAGGGGCGCGGCCCGTCCCAGATCGCGGCGGAGCTGCAGCAGGCCTACCAGGAACACTGTGCCATGCAGTCGCAGTAGCCGGGTTCAAAGCCGGCGGTCGTTTCGGACGCCGGATTCCGGGCCGCACTTGGTCCATTCATGGCCGTCAGCCTGAATGAGGTCGTCCGCTTCTTTGGGGCCCCACGATCCGGCGGCGTAGTTCGGGAAGTTCCGCGGCGGCAGCGCTTTCCAGACATCGAGGATCGGCTCGACGACTTCCCAGCCGGCTTCCACCATGTCGGCGCGCTGGAAGAGAGTGGCATCGCCGAGCATGCAGTCGTAGAGCAGGCGTTCGTAGCCGGTGCTCGACTTGGCGCCGAAGTAGTCGGCGTAGTGGAAGTCCATGTTGACTTCGCCCAGGCGGACGACCGGCCCGGGGATCTTCGCGCCGAAGCTGAGTGAGATGCCTTCGTTCGGCTGCAACCGCAACACGAGCCGGTTGCGGCCCAGCTTTTCGATGCCTGTTTGCCGGAAGAGGATGAAAGGCGCGCGGCGAAACTGTATGACGATCTCCGTTGCGCGCTTCGGCAAGCGCTTTCCCGTGCGAAGGTAGAACGGCACGTGCGCCCAGCGCCAATTATCGACGAACAGCTTGAGCGCGACGAACGTTTCGGTTCTGGAATCCTCGGCGACAAGGGCCTCGTCGCGGTAGGACGCCAGCATCTCGCCGTCGACTTTGCCTTCTCCGTATTGGCCGCGCACGGTGCGGCTGAGCACTTCCTCGGGGCGTATGGGTTGTATCGCCCGCAGTACCTTCGCCTGCTCGTCCCGGACGGCATCGGCCTCGAACGAGATGGGCGGCTCCATGGCGGTCAGGCTGAGTAGCTGAAACATGTGGTTGGGAACCATGTCTCGCAGGGCGCCGGACAGTTCGAAGTAGCCGCCGCGCTGTTCGATGCCGACAGATTCCGACACGGTGATCTGAATGTGGTCGATGTAGCGGCGGTTCCATACGGGTTCGAAGATGCCGTTGGAGAAACGGAAGACCAGGATGTTCTGGACGGTCTCTTTGCCCAGGTAGTGATCGATACGGTAGATCTGTTCCTCGTCGAGCACCTTGCGGATGTCGCGGTTGAGAAACCGAGCGCTTTGCAGGTCGTGGCCGAAGGGCTTCTCGACGATGACTCGACGCCAGCAGTTCTCTTCCTGATCGATCAGGCCCGCGCCGCCGAGTTGTTCGGTGACCGTGGCGAAGAATTTTGGGGCGGTCGCCAGGTAATGGAAGTAGTTGCCGCGGGTGCCATGGTTCCGGTCGACCTGGGCAAGCAGGTCACGCAGGCGCTCGTAGGTTCGGGGCTCGGTAAGGTCGGCACGCAGGTAGTAGAGTCGCTTGACGAACTTCTCCCACAACCCGGCGTCGACTGTGTTCGTCGCAAAGACCTTGATGTCGTCGGTCAGCTTCTGGCGAAACTGCTCGTGGCTCATCTCGCGCCGCGCCAAACCGACAACCGCCAGCTCGTCGGTGAGGAGTCCTTCGGCCGCGAGGTTATATAGGGCCGGAATCAGCTTGCGCTTGGTCAGATCGCCCGACGCCCCGAAGATCACCATCACGGCGGGCGGAGCCGGCTGGCCGGCCTGCCCCATGCCGCTCAGATCAGGTTTCATGTCCTTGCTGCTACTCCGACTAGCCTAGCGCTTCGCGGATGACCTCTCCAAGACGGCTCAGCGCGGTGGTGGCGTCCCCGCTGAGATGAACGCGTAATGCCCGGCGGCCGCGCTCGGTCAAGACCTGAAAGTCACCGCTCGCCTGCGCCGCCTTCACGACGCCGAACGTGTACTTCCGGCCCGGCACGTCGAGGTCGGCGGCATCGTCACAGGTGATCTGGAGGAATACCCCGCTGTTCGGTCCGCCTTTATAGGCTTGGCCCGTCGAGTGCAGAAAGCGCGGCCCGAAGCCGGCGCAGGTGGCGACTTTTTTGCTGGCTCGCACCATGCGGCGGATGCCTTCGAGGATGCGCTCATGTTCAGCCTTCATTTCGACGTAGCCGAGCAGGGCGAAATAATCGCCTTCGGCAAGGCGCGAGAGGTGGGCCTTGATCAGGCCGGTCGAAGTCGCGCCGCCGCCGGCTTGGAGCGCGGCGGCATTCGTGCCGTCGGCGAAGAAGGCCATCCTGTCAAATCGCGCGAATGCCGTCTCGACCGGCAGCGTGCCGCTGGATTCGTACTGTTCGGTCATCGTGCGGCTCACGATTTTGCTCGCCTCGACGTCAGGCTGATCGAAGGGGTTGATGCCGAGCACTGAACCGGCGACGGCGGTGGCGATCTCCCACAGGAAGAACTGCGCGCCCAGATCGTAGGCGTCGCGGAGATGCAGGCGTACAACCGGCCGCCCGGCCTTTTCGAGAGTCTCGATGGCCGCGTCCTGTTGAGCGTCGGTTTGACCTTCGACACTCAGGTAGGCGAACACGCGGTCGTTGCCATAGTCCTCGGGCGAGCCGAGCGGTTCGCGATCCACGGGGATGATTCCGCGGCCTTGCTTGCCGGTCGATTCCGCCAGGAGCTGTTCCAGCCAGGCGCCGAGGTTGCTTAGGCCGGGCGAGGTGATCAGGGTGAGCTTGTCGCGGCCCGCTTTCGCCGCTGCACCGAGAATCAGCCCGAGGACGAGGCCGGGGTTCCGCTTCACCGGCACGCGGGGGGAACAGGCAATCGCCATCTCGTCGGCGCGTTCCAGAAATCGTCTCACTTCGATGCCCATGGCTGCGGCGGGGATCATCCCGAAATGGGATAGCGCAGAGTAGCGTCCGCCGATACTCGGGTCGCCGTGGAAGATCTGCCGGAAGCCGTCGCGGCGTGCGGCTTCTTCCAGTTTCGAACCCGGATCGGTCACGGCCGCGAAGTGTGCTCCGGCCTTGCCTTTGCCCAAGGTCTGTTCCAGGCGCTCGAAGAAATACTGCTTGAAGATGTTCGGTTCCAGAGTCGATCCTGATTTGCTCGAAACGATGAAGAGGGTTTTCCCCAGGTCGAGTTTGTGTTCGAATGCCTTCACCTGTGCGGGGTCGGTCGAGTCCAGCACGTACAATCTCGGGCTGCCTTCTTGCTGTCCGAACGTTTCGGACAACACTTCCGGGCACAGGCTCGATCCGCCCATGCCGAGCAGCAGAACGTGAGTGAATCCACCGTCGCGAACATCGGCGGCGAAGTCGTCGAAGAGGTCAAGGTGTGCAAGCTGACGTTCGGTGATGTCGAGCCAGCCGAGCCACTTCGCTTCGTCCGACCCGCTCCATAACGTCGAGTCCCGCGCCCACAGACGTCTCACCTTGTCGTTGACGCGCCAGTCTCGCAGGGCCCCGTCGAGCTCGGATTGCAAATCTTCGCCCAGTGAGTACCTCGGCTGATGAATGTCGATCTCGGTCCTGGGCCGGCGGCGAGGGCTGCTCATTCTTTTCTCCGTCCCTTCAAACGACACAGCTCGCCGTGTCACCACACCGGGCTCATTGCCTCCGACTCCCAACCGGCTGTTCACGTTTGCAATGATCTCGATGTCCGTACATCCGTGTTTCTGCCGCTACTCGATGAACACGTCGGATGCTACCGTGGGGTCCCCATGCAGTCGCATGGCTTTTCCGGATGACATGGGCTCCCAACTCATCGTACTGATAGAGAGCTGCTCGGGGTCACGACTCATGGCGCAGCCGCTCCCGATTTGCTTGCAGCAGGCTAGCCGTAACCCGAGCTGTTCGCGCGTCCTTTTTCCGGCAATCCATTTGCCGGTCTCGACGAAACACTACAATGAACCTGCATTTCTCACCACGTGGCGAGACGAAGTGCGTGAGAGGACCGTCAGGACGAGGCGCGAGCAGCTTGGCGCGCGCAATATGGCCTTTAAGGTTTTCACAAATCACGAGACACGAAACACGAATCACGGCCTTTTTATCGTGTGCTGCGGCCGACAGGTGGTGAGAAATGCAGGTTAACGCCATGGGCCGTATGTCCGCCGCCTGCTCCGGTCTCCTTGTCCTGATTCCCTGGTTCTTGCCGTTTGCCGTCCACGCTGAGGATTGGCCCCAACTCCTCGGCCCGCGGCGAGACGGCACGTACCATGGCGGTGACCTGGCCGCCGCTTGGCCCGAAGAAGGCCCGCGCATCGTTTGGCAAAAGGATATCGGCCACGGCTTCAGCAATCCGGTCGTTGCCAACGACCGGCTGATTCTGTTCCACCGCGTCGGCAACGAAGATCTCGTGGAGGCTCTTGATCCCGAGACGGGCGGCACGATCTGGACTTTTCGCTACGCCACGACCTATCGCGATGGTTTTGGATTCGATCCCGGGCCCCGTGCGAGCCCCGTTGTCGCCGGCAGTCAGATCTACACGTTCAGTCCACAAGGGATCCTGCACTGCATCCGGTTCAACGACGGCAAGAAGGTTTGGCGCCGCGACACGCACCAGGAGTTCGGAGCCGATAAGGGCTTCTTCGGTGCGGCATCGACGCCCGTGGTCGAAGGGGCGCGGCTATTGCTGAATGTGGGCGGTCGTAACGGCGCGGGTATCGTAGCTTTCGACAAGGATACCGGCCGCACTCTTTGGCAGGCTTCCGATGATGAGGCGAGCTACTCTTCCCCCGTGGTCGCGGACATTGCCGGGGAGCGGCTGGCGGTTTTCCTTACGCGCGAAGGGCTGCAGGCGGTCGTCCCGAACAACGGGGAGATTCGCCACTCCTTGCGGTGGCGGGCCCGTAGCCACGCTTCCGTCAACGCCGCCATGCCGCTCGTGATCGGGAATCGCGTCTTCCTGTCCTCGAGTTACCGGACCGGCGCCACATTGCTCGACCTCGGCGGCGATCAGTTGAAACAGCTTTGGTCCTCCGACGACGCCCTGTCGAATCACTATGCAACGAATGTCCACAAAGACGGTTACCTCTACGGATTTCACGGCCGGCAGGAGTATGGTCAGGTTTTCCGCTCCATCGAACTCGCGACCGGCAAAGTGCAGTGGGAACAACGAGGCTTCCGTGCCGGCACGGTGACTCTTGCCGATGACCGGCTTTTGATCCTGGTCGAGAACGGGGAGCTTGTTGTTGCCGAGGCTTCGCCGGAAGGTTTCCGGAGTCTTGCCCGTCGAAAAGTGCTCGACGGTACGGTCCGCGCCTACCCGGCGCTCGCTCGAGGCCGACTCTACGTGCGAAACGAGTCCCGCCTGGTGTGTGTCGACTTGCGCGAGCCCGTCACGCGCTGAACTTCGTTTGATGGTTTGCGTATCTGTTTAGTAGCTCTGAACGCTTGTTCGGACGGGGCTCGGGAAACACATTCGGTTTCCGAAAAACAAGCGTCGCGTTGCGCGAGTGAACCGTGGGCCGTACACTTGGGATCGGATCGCGGAAATCAGTGTTTCGCTTTCGAATCGCCGCCTGACTTGCGGTGGTCACGATCATGGAACTGCTCGAACTCGACCGATACGTAGCCATAGGCATCGACGCCACGATCTATCTTTTCTTGGCTGTTACGGCGACGCTGCTTTTCCTCGTTCGCATGGGGTTGCAGTTTTTCTTCGGCGACGTCGATATGGACCTCGACGGCGCTGTCGATGCCCACATGGATAGCACTGGCGCTTTCGAGCTCTTCTCGCTGCTGTCGGTACTGGCCTTTTTCATGGGCGTGGGATGGATGGGCCTCGCCTGCCGGGTCAATTGGGGCCTCGGCTCGGCCGTTTCGGCGGTCTCGGCCACTGCTTTCGGCCTTTCTTTGATGGGCCTGTCGGCGGGCCTGATGTATGCCGTCCGGCAGATGACGCACGAGGGCCGCTATGACGTGAAGACGGCCATCGGACAAACCGCCAGAGTCTATCTCACGATTCCCGCCAAAGGACAAGGTCAGGGACAGGTCGAAGTTACGGTTTCGGGCCGGCGCAAAGTACTGCCCGCCATGAGCGCGAGTGACGAGATCCCGGCTTTTACGCGGGTGACGATCGTAGATGTCGTCGGCGAAGAAACATACGTAGTGGAGCCATTAGGCTGAGTCTTTTTGAGAACGGAGGCGGCATGACACCCTTGTTCGCGCAGTTGTTCGAGTTCGGCATCATCCTTCCGGTCATCGTTGTGGCCGTGTTCATAGGCGTACTGATGTTCGTCGTGAGCCAGTACAAACGGTGCCCCTCCAACCGGATTCTGGTCGTCTACGGCAAGGTCGGCGGGAACCAGGCCGCGAAGTGCGTCCATGGCGGCGGTATTTTTGTTGTTCCGCTCTTCCAGGACTTCCAATACCTGTCGCTCGAACCGATGACGATCGATATCGAGCTGACGGGTGCGCTGTCGAAAAAGAACATCCGTGTCAACGTTCCCTCCACGTTCACGATCGGCGTCTCGACCAGCCCGGCGATCATGAACAACGCCGCCGAGCGCTTGTTGGGGCTGGGGGAGCAGGAAATCTCCGCACAGGCGCGGGACATCATCCTCGGCCAGATGAGGCTGGTGATCGCGACGCTTTCGATTGAGGAAATCAACCAGGACCGCGAGAAGTTCCTCGACCTCGTCAACAAGTTCTGCGCGGGTGAGTTGCTGAAAGTCGGACTCGAAGTGATCAACGTCAATATCCGCGACATCATGGACGAGTCGGGCTACATCGACGCCATCGGAAAGAAGGCGGCGGCCGAAGCGATTCAGAAAGCCAAGGTCGAGGTCGCCGAGCAGGTCAAGGAAGGAGCTATCGGTGAGGCGACCGCCAACCGAGCGAAGGCTGTCGAAGTCGCCAATCAGGAAGCGGCGTCGACGATCGGCCGCAAAGAGGCCGAGCGCGAGCAGCGCGTTCGCACCGCCAAGCTCGAGGCCGAGGGCGTTTCCGGCGAGGCCGAGGCCATGCGCGAACAGGAGATCGTCAGCGCCCAGCAGAAGGCGATTTCGACGGAGGGCAAGAAACAGGCCGAATCGAATCAGCGTGTAAAAGTGGCGACCCTCGAAGCCGAGGCCGTGCAGGGAGAGAACGAATCGCAAGCGAACATCGCTACCTACAACGCCACCCTGGCGGAGCGCCAGGCCGAGGCGCGCCGGCGCGGCGAGGTCGCCACGGCCGAAGCCGTCCGCGACGTTTTGATGGCCGAGAAGGAACAGGAACTAGCGCGCCTGCAGAAAGAGCAGATCGTCCAGCAGCAGATCGAGCGGGAGAAGATCGAGATTGAGGCGGAAGCCGAAGCGGAACGCATACGGCGCGTCGCCAAGGGCGAAGCCGACGCGGTGCTGGCCAAATACAACGCCGAGGCGGAAGGTGTCCAGCGTGTTCTCGAAGCGAAGGCCGAGGGTTACGAGAACCTGCTTCGCACCTGTGCGCAGCGGCCTGACCTTGCCCCCACTCTGCTCATCATTGAGAAGCTGCCCGACTTGGTCGCCGAGCAGGTCAAGGCCGTCCAGAACCTCAAGATCGACAAGGTGACCGTGTGGGATTCCGGAGCGAATGGCGACGGCGACGCCAACGGCGCGACCGCCGGCTTTCTGCGCGGTCTGATCGGCTCGCTTCCGCCCGTCCACGAGTTGGCGAAGCAGGCGGGCATCGATCTGCCCAGCGTATTGGGGACCCTGAACGAGGGTCAGGAAGAGTCACCCGCCAACACCCGCAAACAGGAAGACGAAGGCTAGCCTGCATTTCCGACCACGCGGCGGGGCGAAGTGGGTGAGAGGGCCGTCAGGACGAGGCGCGAGCCGCTTGGCGCGCGCAGGCGTACTTGAACAGTACGTTGAGCACGGCAAGCAAGCACAACGAAGTCCTGGCGGTCGTATCGCGTGCTTCGACCGTCGGGTGGTGAGAAATGCAGGCTAACGGTCGTTTCCCACGACTTGCTTCGCCAGGCTGGTTCGAAAGCGCCGGAGGTCCTCTCCTTCGGATCCCTCGGCAATGTGGCCGATCGAGTAATACATCCATAGCCCATCGTCGCGCCGCACCACGTAGGGCGCGAAAGCCGCATACTCGTCGATGCTTCCACGGGGGCCGTTGCACAACGTGGGTTCGCGGTCTTTCTCCCAATGGGCTCCATCCGTGCTCACGGCATGGCGGATGCAGTTCCCTCGCGGAACCACTTCGCCGGCGCGGATGCCCGTTCCGGCGCTGTACCACATGTGGAAGGTCTCCCCCTCGAGAAGGACCATGCAGTTGTACACGTACTCCTCAGTGACGTCGCCGAGCGTCTCTGGCTCGACCACGGGGTTGCCGTCGTTCTCTCGCGTCCAGTGGATACCGTCATGGCTGGTCGCGTAGCCGAGCCGGAAGCCCTGTTGCGGCCCGTTGCCCATGTACCACAGATGCAGCTTGCCGGAGTCGTCCCTGACTACAGCGGGATGCAGCACCACTTGATCGTCGAACTTGCCTGTTGCGCCGGTCCCGAGTACGGGTTGGCCCTGGTTCCGCCGCGTCCAGTCGATGCCGTTTTCGCTTGTGGCGTAGCCGATCGTGTAGCTGCTGTCTTCGTCGCCCATCGTGAACCACATGTGGAAGCGGCCGTCGAACCTCACGACTGCCGGATGGTCGACTTTCGTGGAATCGGGCGCTCCGCGCGGGCCGTGACGGAAGATCGGCTCTCCGCCATTCGCCTTGGTCCAGGAAAGGCCGTCGGGGCTCGTGGCGAGGCCGATTTGCCCGGTAAAGCTGTCAGCCGATCGGCCGTTGTACCACATCCACCATTCGCTGCCGACTTTGAGCACGCAGGGATACTTGGCGTTGGTCTCGTCGAATGACCCCGCGTGACCCAATTCCAGAATGACGCGGTTGGTCTTCTCGAATTCGAAACCATCGGATGCAGGCTCCCCAACGGGCGACCCGCACGCCAAGAGGGCCGCGAACAATATCACCGGGGTCAGGCGCCTCATGCTTCGACTGACGTTCCTTGCCTGCATCGAGAATCCGTTGTCGCCGCAGTGATCGTCAAGACAAACGGCCAACGTTTGAGTTTGCCCATTGTATGCAACCCTTGCAGCCTTTGGTGGATCAGGTCGGCAATGCCGCGTGCGAGCCGCAAGTCCTTCCCGATCCGCTGCCGCGAAATAACTTGCACAAAGGCCGATGAGACACGTAAGCGGGCATTTTGGGGGTCAAGGTCTTCGCCGGCAGCACCGTTGGCATGCTCGGCGCCAAGTCACTGCTTACGCGGTGAGATACTGAATCTTGAACCCCGGAATATCCAGCTTGAAGCACCCGTGCGTCCGCCTGCGGCCAAGGTTCACGCTGCGGCGCCTGCTGACAGCGGTATGCTGCGCGGTTGCGCTCCCGTCGGGCGCGTTGAGTCAGGACACGGTCGGAACCGGTTCGATCCGAGGCATTGTCGTTCGCGGCGACGGCGTTCCGGTGGAATCGCTGCGGATCTGCGTTCAGGGCTCCGGGCAGTGCGCTGAGAGCGGCTCGGACGGACGGTTCGCCGGTCTCGACGCCCGGCCCGGCATCGTCAGGCTGGAGGTCAGGCCCGGCCGCGGCCCGCAAATACTCGCCGGGTCCGTGGAAGTTCGCGCCGGCCAGACCATCGAGATCCGATTGGAGTTGCCTGAAATCGGGACGGTCGAAAGTTCTGTGACCGTGAGCGCCTCGGAAATCCTGGCCCCGGACGAAGTCGTCACCTCAGGTGTCCTGATCCGCAACCGGGAGATCGCCAATAGCGCGGGTACGCTGCAAGATGTCTCACGGTATGTGTCAACCCTGCCCGGCGTCGTGACGGGGTCGGCCGATTTCAGGAACGACATCATCGTGCGGGGTGGCAGCCCGCTCGAAAACTTGTTCGTGGTCGACAACATCGAGATCCCGAACATCAACTCCTTCGCCAACCTCGCCTCCGCCGGAGGGACGGTCAGCTTGCTCGATGTGCAGTTGATCGACGATGTCACGTTCCTGACGGGAGGTTACCCGGCGCCCTACACCAACCGGCTTTCCAGTGTGATGCAGATTGCCCAGCGAGAAGGGAGCCGGGATGGATTCCGCGCCAAGGCGACCGTGGCCTATGCCGGAGCCGGGGCGGTTCTGGAAGGTCCTTGGGCGAAGGGCCAGGGATCATGGGTCGTCTCCGCCCGCCGCAGCTTCCTGGACTTCTTCACCGATGATCTGGGAACCGGCGGCGTCCCCGTCTACTACTCCTTCACGGGAAAGGTCGTACGGGACTTCGGCCCCCGCGACCGCATCTGGGTCACGAGCATCACGGGCCTCGATGAAATCCGCCTCGGGCTGACGGAAGAGACCGGTCCGCAAGACGCGCTGGGCGCGTTCGACATCCGTTACAGCGGCGGACGCAATGCCACCGGCGTGAATTGGCAGCGCATTTTCGGGGCGCGCGGCGTGGGCCTGCTCGGTCTCACCTATTCGACCGCCGGCGTCGATTCGACCGTCAAAGACCTGCTCGGCAATGCGCCATTCATCCCGGGCATGCCTGTCGGCGAGGCGCTCGCGGCCGGGACGGTAACGTTCCGCCAAGACTCCACCGAATCTGAAACCGCAGTCAAGTATGATCTGACCCTCCACGCGGGCCGCAAGGGCGAGTACCGTCTCGGGGGCAACTCGAACCACTCGGTCAACAACTACCTCACGCTCTCCCCGCTGGGCTACGACGGTCCGTTCGCCGCCGTCCCCGACACCAATCCGATCAACCTGCGGGAGCGTTTCAACGCAACCCGCAACAGCGCCTATCTGCAAGCGACGACCGAGGTGCTGCGGCGCGTGCGCCTGACGGCAGGCGGCAGGTTCGATCGCTACGCCCACTTCGGCGTCTCCCGGACCCGATTCAGCCCTCGGGCCGGGATCTCGATCGCCATGTCGGATGATCTGTCTTGGAACACGAGCTGGGGAATCTACCACCAGATGCCGCTGTACCTGTTCCTCGCCGCGTTTGACGAGAACCGCTTGCTCATCCCGGCTCGCTCGGACCACTGGGTCAGCGGCTTGGCGTGGACGCCGGCCCGCAACACCCGCGTGACGCTCGAGGCGTACTCCAAGCGCTATAAGGACTACTCGGTTGCCACGCAGTTCCCGGCGCTCTCTTTTGCCAATGTCGGCGACACCTTCGACGTGCGCGACATCCTCTACCCGATGACGAGCGCCGGACGGGGTCGGGCACGGGGTGTCGAACTCTTCATCGAGAAGAAGTCCGGCGGGAAATGGTTCGGACAGGCGAATCTCGCCTATTCGCGAGCCCGTCATGCCGGGCTCGATGGTGTCCTCCGGCCCGGCGCATTCGACCGGCCTTGGGTGCTGAACGCCGTAGGGGGCCGCCGTTTGGGTGGCAAATGGGAACTCGGGATCCGGGCGGCATACCTGACGGGAAGACCGTACACGCCGTTCGATAGGGAACTGTCGACCGCGCAGCGCAGGGGTGTCTTCGAACTTGAGAGCGTGAACACGATGCGGCTGGACGATTACTTCGCCTTGGACGTGCGCGTCGACCGCACCTTCACCGTCCGGGACAAGGATTTGGTGCTCTACCTTGGTGTCCAGAATGTGACGGGGCGCGAGAACCCCACGACATTGCTCTGGAACCGGGTCACCAACGCTCCCGAATTTCCCGGCGGCCTTGAACGGTTCCCGCTGATCGGGCTGGAATGGACCCTCTGACCCGCATGTCTCACCAAGCGGCGAGACAAAGTGCGTGAGAGGGCCGCAAGGACGAAACTCGAGCCGCATGGCGAACGCAACATGGTTTTTCCCTGTCTCTCAGGCGACTCCAAGGAGAGCAATCCCAAGCCCGACCAAGGGGTTTTTCACGAATCACGAGACACGAATCACGGCCTTTCCCCCCCAAGCCCTTCCCGATCAACCTATTCCGACGAAATATCGTAGGCGTACAGCGTGTCCTGCTCCCGAAGGTAGAGCCGCCCGTTGGCGACAACCGGGAGCGCCCACGTGGGATACCGGCCGCGCGGAATCGAGAACCGGGATCGTTCGCGGTAACCCTCCGGCGTGGCCTCGGCAAGCCCCGCGACTCCATCCTCGCTCAGTAGATACAGCAACCCTTCGGCCGCGATCACTTGACCCTTCCCGACGGAGCGGTCTTTCCAGGCCACCTCGCCGGTTTCGAAGTTCATGCACGTCAGGATGCGGCTCGAATACCCGTAGAGGTGATCCCCGACGAGCACCGGGGTGTTGTAGTGATTCCGCATCTCGCGGGTGAAGTAGACTTCCTTGGCGTCGACTCCCGAACCGTTTGTGGCCAGTTCCAGCAGCCCTCCGCCCGTGCCGTAGTCGCTCGAGACGAACACCCGGCCGCTGCGGGCGATCGGAGTCGCCACGTTGGCCGTACGGTTTGATACGCGGCCATAACGCCAGAGTTGATGGCCGTTGTCCGCGCGGACGCCTACCGCCGCCTCGCCCGTGAGCAGGACGTACTGCCGAACGCCTCCGGCTTCGATGACGATGGCCGAGGAATATCCGGCTTCGTCGTCCAGCGACTTCCAGATCACATTCCCATTGCTCTTGTCGATCGCGACGATGGAGGCTCCGCCGCCGCCTGCATTCACGACCACTTTGCGGCCATCGATCAGCGGCGACTCGCTGATGCCCCAGTTGATGTTACGGGCGTTGAACCTCCGCAGCAGATTCGTCGCCCAAAGCCGCTTGCCGGTGGCCGCTTCCAGAGCGATCAGGCTGCCGTTCGAGCCGAGGGTGTAGACCGTCTCGCCGTCGATCGTCGGCGTGCCGCGCGGGCCGCCCCCGCGGCGGTCGAGATAGGCGTCGCCGTTGGGGGTTCGCCAAAGCACTCGGCCGGTCGCCTCGTCGAGGGCAACGACCGACTGCCCGCCGCGTGACTGCCCTTGCGTGATGATCCGCCCGCCCGACACGGCGACCGATGCAAAGCCCTCGCCGAGTCCGGTCGCTTTCCAGGCCAGCGGCGGCCCGCCCTCCGGCCACTCTTGCAGCAGCCCCGCCTCTTTCGAGACACCGTCCCGTTCGACCCCGCGCCACTGGGGCCAGTCCGCCGCGATGGCGAGCAAGGAGCCCCCTAGCAGGCAAGCGGCAAGCCTTGTGACCGACATGGCCGCAGTATATCAATGGCCCCCGTAGGAACCGCCCCGCGCAGTTCGAAATCGCAGACAATGAACGAGCCGGAAAGAGCGGAACGATAGCCTTCCTGCTTTAGCCGGCAGGTCTCGCCACGCGACCTTCGGGTGGTGAGAAGTGCAGGCCAAACTGACCCGCAACTCCTGGTTCGACAGCGCGGTTAGAATTGAGCAGAAAGGAGGACTCGAGATGGCGAAATCAGGTGTCAGCTTGTGCTTGATGATTTCTCTGGCTTGGATGGGGCCGGGGCTTCATGCCGAGGAACCTCGCCATGACTGGAGCCGGGTGCAGGCGTTGCCGGCCGACCAGAAGATCGTCGTCAAGCTATTCAAGGGAATGGGTCCCAAGGTGAAAGGAGCTTACGTTTCCAGTGATGCCGGCCATATCGTTGTCAGAAGGCGAAACGCCCAGGCGGTCACCATTCCCAAGGATCATGTTCGCCTGGTCGTAGGGAAAGAACGTCAACGCCACGCCGTCTTGATTGGAGCAGTTGCCGGATTCGCTATCGGGGCTGGTCTATCGACTATAGGAGATTTTAGACAGCCTCTTGGCGCTTTGCTTATCGGGGGGCCCTTTGCCGGAATCGGTGCTCTCATTGGCTTTGCATTCCAAGCTGGAGGGAAACATATTGTTGTCTATCAGGCCGAGAATCAGGACAGCAGAGCGTCCAAGACCCCGTGATCCCTCATTGATTGCTTCCGCAATTGAACCCCCGTTTTTAGCCTGCATGTCTCACCACGTGGCGAGGCGAAGTGCGTGAGAGGGCCGTCAGGACGAGGCGCAAGTCGGGCGGAGGAAAAAGGCGCGCGCAACATGGTCTTTAAGGTTTTTCACGAATCACGAGACACGAAACACGAATCACGGCCTTTTATCGCGTGCTTCGACCGTCGGGTGGTGAGACATGCAGGTTGGGTGTTGCCCAGGGTGCAAACTAACGAAGATTGGCGTCACGTTGAAGTACGCAGTAAGCATCCTTTCCGCTTCAGTCCAGAGAAGCCTCTATGGGACAAGGATGGACAGGGCAAAACGTCAGCCATTGGGTATCACCGGTTCTTTCTGCTACCCGGAATTGTTGTCCGGGTCACCGGACTGCTGGTCTCCTTGCAGCGACATCCGGTGCTTGGCCGGCACGTCGTAGATCGGACCCATCTTGCCAGCCATAAAACCAATGAGCGTCGGTATGCCAACTACAATTCCGATTAATGCCGGTATCTCTCCAGGTTCAGCTCCTTCGGTTCCTGTCGCCAACAACAGGCCACCTGCTATTAGGCCGGAAATTCCCATAGCGGCCCACCCCGCACCTCGTTTTATGAATGGGAGTGGAGTTTGCACTCTGCGCACGTCCGACTTGAGAAAGGTACGGGTCTGACCGTCCTCGAGGACGATGGAAATGGAGCCGTCAGTCGCTGAGACCAGGTTGCCGTTGAATTTGCGTTGACCCCGCGGGGCTGAGTCCTTGTACAGCCGCACCGAGATTCTGGTATTGTGCGCGACAGCCTGCACTTGGGACCAGTCGCTCTTGCCCTTTGCCGCCGCCGTAGTCGGCACGCCAGTCAGTAGCAACAGGATCGTCAGCCCACAGGCCGTGTTCTTCCTCCAAAGACTTCTGCTGATTCTGTCCTTCGCAGGGTTCCTCATGGCGAGGCCATGGTAGCACCAGGCCAAGAGGCCATACGTATGACCCTGTAGCAATAACGATGCTTTCTGCAATGCTCACATGACAGTACGACAAGTACTGGGAGCCCATCAAAGCCTTTTTAAGCGGTGTTTGGGAGGGCTTTGCAGAGGCCTTACAGCCTGTGATCGCCGCGCTCGGACCGTTCTTCAGCCAGCTCGGGGAGTAGATCGCGCCGGTGATAGAGTGGTTCAAGAACCTGTTCGTGCCGGTCGAGATGACTGCCCAGGAGCTCAGTGGCTTCGCGGCGGCAGGGAAGGCCGTCGGGAAGGCGATCGGCGGCAAGTTCTTGCTCGCCGCAGCCGTTCCTGAGTTGAATGCTTGCCGGACGTACTCTCCATCAAGGCTGGCCGCTAAGAATGGAATCGAGCTGATTCCCGACCGATGGGATGGCTGGGTGGGGGGGTGGCTTCAGGATTCTTATTCGGGCGTTTTCCCAATCGGCGATGTAAACTCTGCCTGCGGCGTCGACTGCCACGTCCCACGGGCTGTATAGCTGGCCCTCGGTGGCCGGGCCACCGTCC
The DNA here is from genome assembly GCA_028819575.1 of Bryobacterales bacterium. Lineage (GTDB taxonomy): Bacteria > Acidobacteriota > Terriglobia > Bryobacterales > UBA6623 > JAPPLB01. The sequence continues at coordinate 15,673 of JAPPLB010000130.1, forward strand.
CCACCGAAACCTCGCGTTCCCGTGCCCGTGCTAATGGTGATGACCCCCGAGGAGTCCACCTTGCGAATCCGGCTGTAGTGCTCTTCGGCGATGTAGAGGTTGCCGTTGTTGTCCACCGTTACGCCATGCGGAAAGCCCACCCGAGCTTCGGTAGCTCGAGGGCCGCCCCCACCGTAGCCTAGCTCTCCCGTGCCCGCAATGGTAGTAATGATGCCCGAGGGATCCACTTTGCGAATACGGTGGTTCTTCCTATCGGCGATGTAGAGGTTACCGGTGCGGTCCGCCGCCACTCCATGAGGTTCGTTCAGCTTGGCCTCTGTGGCCGGGCCGCCGTCTCCGCCGTAGCCTGGCTGTCCCGTGCCCGCGATGGTGGTGATGATCCCTGAGGAATCCACCTTGCGAATGCGGTGATTGTCCGCGTCAGCAATGTAGAGGTTGCCGACACTGTCCACTGCCAAATCTCTGGGATAGGCTAACTGGGCTTCTGTGGCCGGGCCGCCATCCCCGCCGTAACCGTAGCCCATGCCCGCGATGGTGCTGATGATCCCCGAGCGATCCACCTTATAAATCCGCCGGTAGGATGTTTCGGAGATGAAGAGGTTGCCGGCACCGTCCACCGCCACGCTAGAAGGACTTCCCAATTGGGCCTCTGTGGCCGGACGGCCTTCCAGGACACCTGATAGGTAACCGCTATCTCCCGTGCCCGCGACAGTGGTAATAACCCCCGAGCGGTCCACCTTTCGCACCCGCCTGTTTCCCGTATCGGCGATGTAGACATTGCCGGCTTCATCCGTCGCCACACCTGCTGGATTGTTTATCCAGGCCTCGCTCGCCGGGCCCCCGTCCCCGACCGATACCGTGCCCGCGAACGTGGTGATGACCCCTGAGGAGTCCACCTTGCGGATACGGGCGTTTTGCGTATCGGCGATATAGAGGTTGCCGTCGCCGTCCACCGCCATGCCATTGGGTTGGTCCATCAAGGCCTCGGTGGCCGGGCCCCCGTCTCCGCTGAAGCCTCGTAGGCCACCGATGCGGCCGGATGGAAGGAATCTAGCGAGATTATCATCATTTCCGACGACCCTGGTGATGATCCCCGAAACATCCACTTTGTGAACGCGGTGGTTGTGCGTATCGGTGATGTAAAGGTTGCCGGCGCTGTCCGTCGTCACGCCGGTTGGGTAAAACAATCGGGACTCGGTGGCTGGGCTTCCGTCGTGCAAGACGGTCCCTCTCTCTCCCGTGCCCGCAACCGTGGTGATAATTCCCGCAAAGTCCACCTTGCGAATACGGTGGTTGCGCGTATCGGCAATGTAGAGGTTCCCGGCACCGTCCACCGCTATGCTACTAGGGTCGTTAAGTGGAGCTTCGATGGCTGGGCCTCCGTCTCCGCCGTAGGTGCCGTAGCCACTGTCGCCAAGCTCTCCCGTGCCCGCGACCGTGGAGATGATTCCCAAGGAGTCCACTTTGCGGATGCGGTGGTTGCCCGCATCGGCGATGTAGAGATTGCCGAAGGCGTCAACGTCGACGCCACTAGGGCTGTTTAGCAGGGCTTCGGTGGCTGGGCCGCCGTCCCCACTGAAGCCGTACTCTCCCGTACCCGCGATGGTGGAGATGATTCCCGAGGAGTTTACCTTGAGAACACGACTCTGAGAAGCAATGAAGAGATTGCCGGCACCGTCCACCGCCACGTCGGTGGGGTAGGGCAGTCGGGCCTCGGTGGCTGGGCCGCCTTCCCCGTCGTAGCGGATATAACGGTCGCGCTCTCCAGTTCCCGCGATGGTGGTGATGATCCCAGAAGGGTCCACCATGCGAATGCAATGGTTTTTCCTGTCGGTAATAAAGAGGTTTCCTGCGCTGTCCACCGCCACGCCTTGGGGGAAGTCCAGCCGCTCCTCGGTCGCCGGAACGTTTTCCTGTACATACGCCCGACCTACGAACGTATCGATAATCCAGTCGGCAGAGGATTGCGCACTGGCCGTCACGGCGAATAGCGAGGCGCATAAGGCAAGCTTGACGGCGCGAACTCCCGCCCCCCTTCTCGGCAACGTGGTGAGTCGGCTCGAACTTCCTTTCTTGCTGAGAAGGACGAACAGTCCTCTTGTCGGCCAGGCAACCGGCTGAACCACTGCCGTTGCCGCTCGCTCCAGCTTTCCCCGGTGAGGGTTATGTTTCAACTCGGCCATCATGCCGCCAAATCTCTGCGAACGAGCCTGCATCCCGGGTGTACCTCCGAGAAAACCCGGAATCAGCTCGTCGTCAATTCGGATCTAACCTGCATTTCTCACCACGCGGCGAGGCGAAGTGCGTGAGAGGGGCGTCAGGACGAGGCGCGAGCCGCTTGGCGCGCGCAGGCGTACTTGAACAGTACGTCGAGCACGGCAAGCAAGCGCAACGAAGTCCTGGCGGTCGTATCGTGTGCTTCGACCGTCGGGTGGTGAGAAATGCAGGCTAACTCTCCAGCACAACCATATCATCACTGGCCTGACCATAACGATATACGAAAAAAGCCGTGATTCGTGGCGCCTAGAGGGGTCGGATGCAGCTTCCGGCGAATGGGCAGCGGCTTGATAGGTATTTCGTGATACGCGGCGCGAAGGGGTAAGGTTTAACCTACCGTCAGGCGTTTCTTTCTTGAGCGGACCGAACCTTTTCCAATGGCTTTCACGAATCACCATCCATGCAACATGAATTGCGGCTTGTTATGTGAAAGTCCCTTCGTCCAGGATTTCCGTTTTGGCCATCCCAGCACGGGCAACATAGCTGAATCGCGGCTGCGCTGCCACTCATCACAGGAAGGTCACGCTCCATCAAAGTTCCCGTTCCGGATTCGTCCAGATCGGCTGGGTCACGAACGCTCCCCCCTCATGCCCCTCGAAGCCGATCCCTGCTATCGAGGCAGGCATCAGAGGATCTCCCCGAATCTCGAGCGTTCCTTCTGTCGTGGCAGTACAGGCAAGGTGTTGATTCAACAGGAACGGTTGGTGATGCCCGGCGCCGAAACTCAAGGTGGCTCTGCAAAGTTCGGTCCCGTCAAAGCCGCTGCGGGCGATCAGTGTCACATCCTGGGCCTGCATCGAAACTAACGCCAGGGAGGGAGTGAACCCGCCCCCGGCCAGGTACGGCATGAAGGCCGTCTTGTGAAGGCGGCTCGACAGCGGAATGCCGGCCATGAACGGCGGCCGTCCCGGCACCAGGTTTACGAACGTCGCGTTGACCGCCACCGATTCGGCGGGGGTCATCCTTACCACGGCATAACCAATGGCCGCGGCAGAGCCGTTCGGGATCGTCACTTGCGCCCCGTAGCCGCCCGGAGAAAGCGTCCCCTGAAATCCACTGGCAGGCGTGCCGGTCATGTCATCGGAATCCTCGGCGAGTGGCATGTTCATGGATTCCCCGTTCGCGTCGTAGAAGTTCACTTCGAACGTCGCCATGGTCTCCGAGACGTTGCTGGCCTGGAAGATCATGAAGAATCCCCCGGTTTCCGGCGTCCCGCTGTTGGCGATCTGGGGAAGGATCTCGTCGCCCGGGGCGATCACGATGCCGGGCGGCGATAGGGTTGCTTTGGTTTGCCAATCCGGGATCGGCTCGAAGTAGGGGCCTGCGGGCCGCGGCATGGCTTGCGCCATCGAGTTCAGGGCCAGCAGAAACAGTACGGCCACTCTTGTGAAGTTCATCACTTTTTTCCTCCTGAACGTATGTGTCAGAACGGCAGAAGATCGCGTATTCCTTCTAACCTGCATTTCTCACCACGTGGCGAGGCGAAGTGCGTGAGAGGGCCGTCAGGACTAGGCGCGAGCCGCTTGGCGCGCGCAGGCGTACTTGAACAGTACGTCGAGCACGGTAAGCAAGCGCAACGAAGTCCTGGCGGTCGTATCGCGTGCTTCGGCCGTCATGTGGTGAGAAATGCAGGTTAAGCCCGAGTGTCCACCGTCGACCAGGACCCGGAGCTGCAAATCACCGCTCTCATGACTTTACCGAGAAGATCGCCTCGCTACTCGATGCCGTAGAGCGCGAGAATCTCTGACCAGCGATTCTGCGCCTTGAGCAGCAACTCCATCACGTCCCGCACGCAGCCTGATCCCCCCGGAGACGGCGTGACGTAGTTCGCGGCGGCAAGCGTCTCCGCTCGTGAGTTCGACGGCGCGGCCGCCAGCCCCACCCTGCGCATGATCGGAACGTCGGTGATGTCGTCTCCGATATAGGCCACTTCCGCTGCCGGCAAACCCGAGTCATCGAGAATCTCCTCCAGCAGAGGCAGCTTGCGCGTGTCGCCCTGGTAGAGGTAGCGCATTTTGGCGCTGCGCGCGCGCTCTTCGACCGCCGGGGAGGTGCGGCCGCTGATGATCCCCGTAGCGATGCCTGTCCGGTGGGCCCATTGCAGGGCGATGCCGTCCTGCGAATCGAACGTCTTCGTCTCGAACAAGCCGCCGTCGGGCGCCGGAAGAAAGTAGATATGGCCGTTGCTCAGAACCCCGTCGCAATCCATCAGCAGGAGCTTGATGCGGGCCGCTCGTTCCAGCAGCTCGGGAGAATACTCGGAAGCGTGGCTCATGGGTTCTTTTGAGTGTAGCCGAGCTTGTTTCAGCAGTCCGTGGTAAAAGTCCCGTGGTACGAAGGGAAAAAGCGCGGCGGGCTCCTGCTCATCCTCGGCGCGGAGTGAGGAGGACCTCCGATCCGGGTGATCTCCTCCTCGCGAAGGAAAAGCGAACGACAAAGCCGACGACCTTAGGCGGCCGCCTCCGTGTTCACGCTAGGCAGCAAGATCGGAACCGCCGTTGGAACAAAAAAATGTCCGTCGCCCGAAGGGTTACGCGCCCCTTCCGGCCAACGGCACAGAGGGTGCAGCGCCGTGTTCCTCGAACGATCAGCCGTTACGCCAATGGCCCCGGCGCGTAACGCCGCCCGCGTGACTTTTGCCACAGGCTCCTAGCCTGCATTTCTCACCACGTGGCGAGGCGAAGTGGGTGAGAGGGCCGTCAGGACGAGGCGCGAGCCGCTTGGCGCGCGCAGGCGTACTTGAACAGTACGTTGAGCACGGCAAGCAAGCGCAACGAAGTCCTGGCGGTCGTATTGCGTGCTTCGACCGTCGGGTGGTGAGAAATGCAGGCTATTGGGCGAAGCGCTCGATGATGCCGGCGATTCCCACATACGCGAAGAACACGAAACCCAGCACCAGGATCGCGTTGTGGCTCCAATGATTCAGGAAACCCGGGCCGACCCAACCCCGCCGGTTGTTCATGATCAGCAGCGTAAGCGCCAACAACGGCAGGAAGAACGCGGCCACCACACCGAACGCCAGTTGGATGGACCGCACCGGAGTGAGCAGAAAGACCAGTGGGACCGTCGAGATGAACGCCAGGTAGGCGCGATACCCTTTGGTCTTGCGGAGATCGTGTTCTTGATGGCGACCGGGCTTCATCCCGCTGCGCAGGCCCATGAAGTCCGCGAACAGATAGGGGAGGCTTTGCCAGACCCCCAGCAGGCTCGAGAACACCGCTCCCCAGAACCCCAGCAGAAAGGCCGTGCGGCCCCAATCCCCGACCACTTGAGCCATTTCGTCCGCCATTTCGATCGCCAGTGTCGCGCCCTGGTTCGAAACGTCGATGCGCGATCCGATGATGATCACCGCCATGCCGAACAGCGCCGTCATCACGTAGCCGACGGTCAGATCGATGCGGCAGATGCGAACGTTCTCGCGCCCGCGGCGCCCCTGCTCGCGGATCCAATAGCCGTAGGACATCATCGTCACCGTCCCTCCGACTCCGCCCATCACGCCCAGCAGCCATGCCGATCCGGTCGCCGGAACGGATGGGATGAAACCGCGCGCGATCGCCGCCCAGTCCGGCCCCATCAGCAGCACCGTCAGCACGACCGTCACGAACATCACCCCGATGCAGGCTGACATCAACAGCTCGAACAACCGGAAGCTCCCGTAGCGCACCAGCGCATAGCCGGCGAATGAGTGCATGGCGCCCCAGATGATCTTCGTTCGGTCCGGATCGTCGCTGAGCGGGATGAAGGCGCTTCCGGCCACCCCGCAGGCGCTCGCCAGCGCCCCTCCGACCGGCAACGTGAAAAGGATGAGGTAGGCCAGAAAGACCCACTGGATCCAACCGCCCAGATTCCAGACCCACCCTTCCAGCAAGGTCGAGTCGGTTGCGAGTTGCCAGCGGGCCAGGCCTTCGTTGAGGGTCCACTTGAGAATGGCTCCCGCCAGGACCGCCCACAGGACGGCCAGGCCCACCTCCGAACCGGCCAGAGTCGCCGTCAGTAGGTCTCCCGCCCCTACCCCCGTCGCCGCCACCAGAATCCCAGGAGCGATGATCGTGAAGACGGAAGGAGAGCGCCGTGCCATCAGCCATCAAGACAGTACAGCCCCCAAGCAGCCCGTGTCCACTCCATGCATGGCTGGCGGAGAAGGGATTTGAAACCATCCGGGGCGTATTGAGCCCCCGTTGATACAATCCGGTGGAAAGTTCTGCCGGCGCCCCGGCCTGCGCGACGGTCGAGACCTGCGCCGCGAAATTCGCATCCATTTCATCGGACGGAATGACTACAGCCCATTCGAGCGGTCCTAAAGGCCTCCGCTACCAGCCCGATGAACGGCCGCCGGCGGCGCTTTCCCTCGGTCTTGGCCTTCAGATCGCCGTTCTCAGTGTCGCCGCCGTCATATTGATCCCGACGGTCGTCATGCGGACCGCCGGCGTGTCCGAGGCCTATCTGTCATGGGCGGTGTTTGCCTCGGTCGCGGTTTCCGGAGTGGCAACGATGCTGCAGGCAATCCGGGTCGGCCGGATCGGCACGGGTCACATGCTCGTCATGGGCACTTCCGCGGCTTTCATCGCTCTCTGCATCTCGGCGGTCGAGGAGGGTGGCCCGGCGCTGCTCGCCACCCTGGTCGTCATCTCGTCGCTCGTCCCGTTCGTGCTGTCCGCGCGGCTTTCGTTGTTCCAGCGGGTTCTGACGCCGACGGTCTCGGGAACGGTGATCATGCTGATACCCGTCACCGTGGTGCCTGCCGTTTTGGGGCTGTTGTCGGCGGTGCCTGCCGGAAGCTCGGTGTTCGCGGCGCCGCTGAGTGCCCTGGCTGTGGTGCTCGTTATCGTCGGCATCGCGTGGAAGGCGTCGGGAGCGCTGCGTCTCTGGGCGCCGGTGATCGGGGTCGTCGCCGGCTCGGTGGTGGCCGCTTTTTTCGGTCTCTTCGAGTTGGACCCCGTTGCCGGGGCTTCCTGGATCGGCATCCCGGCCAATGAGTGGCCGGGTTTCGCCCTCGACTTCGGACCGGCTTTCTGGGCTCTTCTCCCGGCCTTCCTGCTCGTGGCCATGATCGCCACCATACGGACCGTTACCAGCGCCGTCGCCGTGCAGCGCGTCTCCTGGCGCCGCCCGCGGGCGGTGGACTTCCGGGCGGTGCAGGGAGCGATGAACGTGAATGCCTTGGTCAACCTGCTGTCCGGTCTCGCGGGAACGGTGCCGAACTCGGCCCTGACGATAGGCGTATCGGTGACCAGGCTCACCGGCGTGGGCGCCCGCAGCGTCGGGTTCGCGGCCGGGGCGGTATTCGTCGCGCTGGCGTTCCTTCCGAAAGCGCTCGCCCTCGCCCTGGCGATACCCGACCCGGTGCTCGGGGCCTATCTTGCCGTAATGATGGTGATGCTCTTCCTGGTCGGGGTGAAGATTTCTGCACAGGACGGGATCGACCTGCGCAAGGGCCTGATCGTCGGCATCGGGTTCTCGATCGGGGTCGGCTTCCAGGCCGGCCTGGTATTCCCCGAGCAGGTCGCGGCCTTCGCGGGCGGCCTGTTCCGAAATGCGGTGACGGCCGGCGGCATCGCGGCCATCCTGATGACCCTCTTCGTGGAGTTGACGAAACCCCGCCGCGACCGCATCGAGACGGAGTTCGATCTCTCGGTCCTGCCGGAAATCCGGGAGTTTCTCGGCGCGTTCGCGGCTCGCAACGGCTGGGACACGGCCATGGCGGACCGGCTTGACGCCGCCGGCGAGGAAACGCTGGTGACGCTCGTCCGGCAAAACGAGGAACGGCGGGAACGCCGCAAGAGGCGCTTGAGCCTGGTCGCCTACAAGGAAGGCGATGGCGCGGTTCTCGAATTCGTCGCGGCATCCGGAGAGGACAACATCCAGGATCAACTCTCGATGCTTGGTGATCAGGCTGATGCCGCGCTGGCCGAACGGGAAGTATCGCTGCGGCTGTTGCGGCACTTTGCGTCCTCCGTTCGCCACCGCCAATATCACGGCAAGGATATCGTCACTGTCCATGTGAAAGCGCCGCAGCCGGCTCGCCCCCCGAAGGTCTGAGGGTCGAGCCTGCCTTTCTCCCTCAGGTGGCGAGGCGAAGTCCATGCGCATCACGAATCAAGGCTTGCAAGGCTTTCACGAGTCACGAGCCACTGCTTTTAAGGTTTTTTACGAATCACGAGACACGAATCACGGCTTTTTTTCACGTGGCGCAAATGGTGCACGTGGGTACTGAAGCCCTTCAGTCTTTTTTTTCTGACCGGGCCTGCTTAGCCTGAGGAAAGAAGAGCCGTTACGATGCCTGACCCCTTGTGCAAACGAAAGCAAGGTTCACCGGCCTGCCGGCGTTTCCGGGTAGAGCAACCCCAAGCCCGGCCAACAGCTTTTCACGAATCACGAGACACGAAACACGAATCACGGCTTTTATGCTTTTCTTCCCACGATTTCCCGGCATTTCCCGCTATTCTTCGGGTCCCGCCTCCCCCCGGAGCCGGTGTCCGCGCCCCGGCCGCCGTTCGCTGGAAATCCCGGAAAAATGCACAGAATCCCGGATCCCGCAGTCAGAACGGCAAGCCCCGTTCGCCCGGCTCCCGCCGCCTCCGGGCTGCTTCCGCTGCGGCGAACGCCGAAGGAACTCATGCCGAGCAAGGGAACGTTGTATATTGCACAGACAGGGAACGTTCTCGATTGCGTTGACATTTAGCCTGCATTTCTCACCACGTGGCGAGGCGAAGTGGGTGAGAGGGCCGTCAGGGCTAGGCGCAAGCCGGG
>JAPPLB010000154.1 GCA_028819575.1 Bryobacterales bacterium
CTGACGGCCCTCTCACCCACTTCGCCTCGCCACGTGGTGAGAAATGCAGGCTAAACGCCGCTGTCTGCATCGCCATCGATCCCGACCGCCAGGTCAGTCGACCGTCAGTGCGACCTTGCCGACGATACGCCGCTCGACGATGTCGGCCAGAGCCCGGGGCGCTTCCTCAAGAGGATACGTTTTCGACACGACCGGACGGACCTTGCCCTGCTCGTAGAGTTCGTTCAGCCTCTTTTGGGTTCGCTGTATATAGTCGTGATTCTCTTCAACCTGGCGGCCCCAAAAAACGCCCACGATCGAGATGTTCTTGAGCAGAACCCGGTTGCAGGCGACGCTCGGGATCGTTCCGCTGGCGAATCCCACCACGAGCAACCGGCCTCCCGGGGCGATACACTTGGTCGAACGCTCGAAAACCTCGCCGCCCACCGGGTCGTAGATGACGTCCGCACCCTTGCCGCCGGTCAACTCTTTGACCTCGTCGACCCAGCTTTCCCGGCCATAGTCGAGGACGTAATCCGCCCCTTGTCGACGGCAGAACTCTCGCTTCCCGGCGCTTCCGGCCGTGGCAATCACGCGCGCGCCCAGGTCTTTTCCGAGTTGAATCGCAGCCATGCCGACTCCGCTCGCTCCGGCGTGCACGAGCAATGACTCCTGTGGGCGAAGCACCCCTCGATCCCACAGTCCGAAATACGATGTCTGATACACAATCATGAAGCCGGCGGCTTCGGCATAGCCCATACCTTCCGGCATGTGAGAAGCGCGCCACGACTTGGCGATCGAGTACTCCGAATATCCGCCGCTATACGAACTGGCCAACACTCGATCGCCTACCGCGAAATCAGTGACCCCCTCTCCCACGGCTTCCACGACTCCCGCAGTCTCTCCTCCCGGCGAAAATGGAAATGTCGGTTTCACCTGATATTTTCCCTGGATGAGGAGCGAATCGAAGAAGTTAACCCCCACGGCGTAGTTGCGGATGAGAATCTGCCCCTTGGCGGGCTCCGGCACCGGAACCTCGGCAAACGTCATCCCGGAGGGGTCGCAATACTCGTTAACCTGCCAAGCTTTCATTCCCAAACTCGATCCCGCCGGCGATCAACCTGTTGTGGAAAGCCGCCGAGAGCAGCTGCTGTCAACAAAGTCTTCCAGGATGGCACAGTGGCGTTGAAGCCCGCAGCCCGGGACACCGCTTCCGGCACAAAACCGGCAAGCGCCTCCCGTGCAAGCTGTTCTCGTATGGATTTGCCGTATTGCGGGCACCCATTGCATTTCAGAGGACTCACCTCAGCTCGTCCTCCGGGGCGCCGACCATCGGCACGAAGCGCACCGGCAGCACCGAGCGGCGGCGCGTCCTTCCATCCCGGTCCTTGTCAAGCACGATGATCTCCTGCACCCCATAAACGGGACCGACGGGCGCCACGAGCCGACCTCCCGGGACAAGCTGCTCGACGAGAGCATCCGGAATCTCCTCGGGCGCCGCGGTCAGAAGGATGCGGTCGAACGGAGCTTTCTCGGGCCAGCCCGCATAGCCGTTGCCGATGCGGACCTGAACATTCTCATAGCCCAGTTCCGTCAACGTACGCTCGGCCCGCCGGCCGAGTTCCTCGACGATCTCGATCGTGAACACCTGCTCGAGGAGTTCCGCCAGAACCGCCGCTTGATAGCCCGAGCCGGTACCGATCTCGAGGATCTTGTGTTCCGGCTCCAGGTCGAGCTGGTCGGTCATGAACGCAACGATATAAGGCTGAGAGATCGTCTGCCCACGGCCGATCGGCAGGGGCTGGTCAAAGTAAGCGGCTTCTCTGAGGTTCACGGGCACGAACAGGTGCCGGGGAACCTTGCGCATCACCCTCCGCACGGCATCAGAACGGATATCACGACTCTCGATCTGCCTTCTGACCATGGCCTCCCGTCGAGACGTGAAGTGGTCCGCGGGCTGCGCTGTCGTCTCAGTGGTTCCACACGCCACCAATACGGCGCCCACCAGGACCCAGTGACATCGCAGACCTGTCATCTCGCTCTCATCATCGCACCGGAGATGACAGGATCCGTCCGATCCGTTCGAAGGCGCAACAGCGCCGATCACGGTCAAAGGTACGGAATGCGCCGGGGGATGCAGCCGACAACACTACCATCGAAAGCATGCAACTGTCGGCCCATCGTTTTGTCATTGCGACAGAACTCCCTGACGGTCGAGCCACCTTCCTGCTTGCATGACTCGGTGAATCTTACGTGTATTGGCGATGTCGTCGAGCGGGTCAGCATCGAGGATCAACAGATCCGCGGCCTTGCCCGGCTCGACCGCGCCAAAGGATGGCTCGCCATCGGAAAGCAAAGCGGCCGCTTCACCGGTGGCCGCCCGCAGGGTCTGCATCGGCGTCAGACCGGCCTTGACGAAAAGCTGCATTTCATGGTGCGTTCCCCAACCGGCCGGGATACCGCCCGCTCCGCTGTCGGAGCCGATCCCGAGGCGTATGCCGTGATCGGCCAGCTTCTTGACGAAACGCTCGGCCCGGGCGTATTCGTTCTTGAGCGGCGGGATACCGGGGTCGGCGAGCAGCTTCTGCCGAGTTTCCACCTTCTCGACGTCCGCAAGGAACGAAGGATCCAGCAATGCCCGCAGCTCGGGGTCTTCGAGATCGCCCGGGTTTTCAGGGAAATACCACGAGCGCTCCGCGACGGTGAAGGTGGGCGTGAATCCGACCCCCTCGGCCTTGAGGCGGGCGAGCAGCTCGCCGCTGATCTCCTCGGTGTCGCGAACGGTGTGCAGGAATTGCCTGACGCCGATGTCGACAAGCTGTTCCAAGTCGGCGAGGTCGAAGATGTGAGCTACGACCGGGATATGATGCCTGGCTGCCGCCCCGACAATAACCCGCCGCATTTCAGGAGTGATCTTAGGCAGCGCGCCGTTCTTCGAATCGACCCACATCTTGATGAAGTCGACTTTCCGAGCCGCGAGTTCCGCAACACCTGCTCGGGCTTCGTGCTCCGTTTGCGGACGCCGGACAAACGACACTTGCACCGGGTGTCCGCCGGGATGGGTGAAACCGAGGCCCGCGGTGTACAGGCGCGGCGCGGGGACCTTGCCCGCCCGCGCGTCGGCGACGACAGCGAGATGCGCTTCCTGATCCGTTCCGATGCTGCGTGAAGCCGTAACGCCGAAACGCAATTGAGCACGCAGCAGACGCTCCATTTCGCTGCGGCCGCCGAAGTAGTGGGCATGCAGCTCGATCAGACCGGGCATGACGGTCTTGCCCCTGCCGTCGATGATCTCGCCGCCCTTGGGGACAGGGGTATCGGCGCGTGAGCCCACGGCTCGGATGCGGGTCCCCTCAACGACAACGACGGAATCCTCGATCGGATCGGCGCCGGTACCGTCGATGAGCTTGGCGCCGAGAATGGTAATGGGCGCGGACTCGGAATCGACGGATTGCCAGCTTTCGGTGCTGCAGGCCGACAGCGACCCGGCAAGAAGCAGAAGAAGACTCCGTTTCATCGGCAGCGATCGTAACAGATGAGATCGGTCGGCATCATTGCAGCCGGCTCGGCAGGAACGGCAACAACGCTTTCGTGACGAGAAGAAACGGAGCAGAAAAACATGTCTGCGCAATATGGAAAGTTCGCCTTTCCCGGCATGGGTTCATTTGGCGTTCCACGCGGCGGAACGGGTCCGGGAAGGCGGCGGGAGCCGCAGCCCATGGCGCGCGCCGAGAGGCCGGCCGAGAATCACTGACGTTGCGCGGAGTCTTGACTTTTTCTCGCCCAGCCGAAGGGGAACGTTCTGCTTCGCTCACCAGGGGAACTTCTCACATTGCGCCGGCAACAGAGCAAAAAAGCATTGCCTCGGATCTCCAGTGCTGAAATAATAGCCACAGGCTCAATAACGATACCCAGGAACGAGGCGGTCATGGGTAGAACCGTTTTCTTCGGGAACCTTCCGGCGTGGGTCACCGCCGACGAGATCAAGAGCTGGCTGAACACGGAAGGAATCGTGTTCGACGAGGTCAAGGTAATCCGCGACTTCGAGACCCAGGAGTCGAAAGGTTTCGCTTTCGTCGAAGCCGCGACCGACGAAGACGTCAAAGCCGCGATCAAACGATTCAACCGCGCACCGATTGACGACAAAGTGCTGCGGGTCAATGAGGCGCGTCCACCAGAGAGTGGAAAACAGCGGCCTCGGCGCAGAACCTGACTTGAAATTTCACCGTTTCTCCTCGTAACGTCACTCCGAGATCCGATTGCGGCGCGAGGCTTTGCCGTAGCGAACCGCCTCAGAGAGACTGCCGAACTCGGTCGATGCCGCGAAGACGCAACCGATGGAACGCGCAAGAGCGATCCAAAGGAGGCTGGGAGAGTCACACCATCAGACCGGCAAGATACGAACCGGAAACTGAATGGTTTTCTTTACTGAATGACCTTCCTCGGCGGGCCAGGTTCAGTGGCGGAGTACTCTGCCGGGGCGTTCGTTGGTCCGCTTGCCTTCAGCGACGACAGGGACTCCATTCACAATCACGTAGTCGAAGCCGCTCGAATATTGGTGAGGCTCCCTGAACGTGGCGTTGTCCTGGACCCTGTTCGGATCAAAAAGCACCAGATCGGCGGCGTAGCCTTCCCGGACGAGTCCGCGGTCGTTCAGCTTGAACGTACGCGCGGGAAGTGACGTCGCCTTTCGGACAGCGTCCTCCAAAGTCAGCACCTTGCGCTTTCGGACGTACTCCGCAAAGGCTCGGGCGTAGGTCCCGTAGGAGCGCGGGTGCGGCACGCCCTCACCGAACTTCAGGATATATCCGTCGCTGGAGATGGCGGTGTTCGGATACCGCATGATGCGCTCGACATCCTCGTCGCTCATCGAGTGGAAGACCATCGGCACGCGACCTTTTTCGACAAGCTCAAGGATCGTCGTAATCTCATTGTCGATCGTGGCTGCACGGCCGCGCAGCCGGTTCACTTCGCTGATCGTTTTCCCGGCCAGTTCGGGCTCCCAATCACAGGAAGCGACCGTGGCGTAGGAGTAATCGCCGAAACCCTTCTTGTCGAGGATCTCCTTCATGCCCTCGATGATCCTGGCGCGCGTTTCGGGGTTGCGCAGGCGGCCTCGGATGGATTCCTGACCGTCCGCCAGCGCCCATGTCGGCAGCGTGGTGCGCACACCGGTGCTCGAGCGGTTATAGGGATACTGGTCGACCACGATGTCTACGCCTTTACGACGGTACTCCTCGACGAGCGCGATTGACTTGTCGCTGCCGCCCCAGTGATGCTTGTTGCTGATCTTGAAATGAGAGATCTGAACGGGCATGCCCGCCTGCTCACCGATATAGGCCGCTTCGCGGATCGCCGCCAACACCTCGGCGCCCTCGTTGCGCATATGCGTGGCATAGACGCCGCCGTGTTCGCCTGCGACCTTGGCCAGTGCGACCACTTCATCCGTGTCGGCGTACGTACCGGGGATGTAGATCAGACCGGTCGATAACCCCACCGCACCCGCCTTCATCGACCGCGCAACGATGTCTTTCATCTTCTGCAGCTCATCCGGCGCGGCAGCGCGCCTGGCGGCCCCCATCACTTCCTGGCGGACGGAGTTGTGCCCGATGAGGGTCATGAGGTTCGGTCCCAACCCGCTTCTTTCCAGATCGGCGAACCACACCTCGAGGTCGATCTTCGACGAACCGCAGTTGCCGGTGATCATGGTCGTCTTGCCGTCCATCGTGTAGTTGAACGCGTCCGGATAGTCGACGATGCCCGGTCGATAGGCACGGCCCTCGATATGCGCGTGGACATCGATGAAGCCCGGCGTCAAAACACGGCGATCGGCGTCGATCACCGCATCGGCGGTCTTGCCGGAGAGGCTGCCGACAGCGGCGATCCTGCCGTCGTTGACGCCGACATCGGCGAGAAACCAAGGGTTGCCGGTGCCATCGACGACACGGGCGCCGCGGATGAGAAGCTCGAAGTCCGCGGCGGTAAGTGAGCAAACCAGAAACAGGGCCGAAAGCAAGACGCGCATGGAAAACCTCCGATCCCCGATTGTAACCACGAACTGACCGTCGGCTGCCTCCGGGTGTCGGCCCTATCACTATTGCCATGGGCTGTTTATTGAAGCTTGCCTAGCCTGCCCCCGCGCGAGCGCGGATCAATCACAGCAAAAAAGCCACGTCGTGCCTTTCGTCCAACCTCTTCCGTACCGTCTCACCGGCCCTGTTTCGACCTATCCGTCGCGAGGATTAGGGGTTTTCACATCAGCGAGATCGATATTCCGAGAGTCGTTCGAGAACCGGTTTTATGATGGTACAATTCTCGACATGAAGACCTGTTTGTCTCGCCGCGGTTTTCTCGCCGCTTCCGCCGCCATGGCCGTTGCTCCCACGCTGCAGGGAGCCGCCATCAAGCCCGTGCGGGAATTCAGCCGCGGCGGCATGGTGTACCGGCAACTCGGAAGCAGCGACCTGCATGTATCACTGCTGTCATTCGGTTCGCATTGCGACCCAGCCTATAAGGTGAAAGCGAAGCACAGCCGGGTATTGAATCCCGAGGGGCAGGAGCGGCGTGACCGCCAACTTGGGCGGTCGTTCGATCTGGGCGTCAACATGGTCGACACCTACGAAAACAATGGCCAATGGGAGCCGCTCGCGCGCCTGGTCAAGCCGCGCCGGGACAAGGTGCTCGTTTCAATCTGCCGGCAGTTCCCGATGTTCGTCGGCGAGAACATCGACCGCGCCGCCAAGCTGTACGGCCATGTCGACCTCTATCGCATCTACCTGGCCGCCGGCGAGAAGGTGCGGATGAAGGATCTTGAAGATTGGGACGTTCTCCGCAAGGCCAAGAAGGCGGGCAAGCTGCGCACCATCGGCATCTCGACGCACAGCGAAGCGATCATGATGAGCGCGCTCGAGGAGTTCGAAGACCTCGACTACGTGATGTTTCCGTACAACTTCATTCACGCACGCACGGACTATACGGACTTCATTCCCGCGGCGCGTAAGAAGGGCGTGGGTCTGATCGCGATCAAGCCGCTGTCGGCAGGCTCGATCGTGAACCTCGATCCTCTGGCGGACCCGGGAACGAAGCCGGAGAACCACAACATGCGGCTGTACCGCAACACGCATCGCCCGCTGCCGCCCGCCTTGGTCGCCGAGTTGACGAAGAGCCTCAAGCGAATGCCGGACGAAACGCTGTGCCAAGCCGCCCTGCGGTTCGTATACACGCGTCCGTTCATGACGTCCGCAATGCCGGGCATGTTCGATGACTACATGGTCGAAGACAACTATCAGGCGCTCCAGCGGTCGTTGACGTTGGACAGAGAGGCACAGAGCACTCTCAAAGCTGCCCGGAAGATCGCCGACGCGATGGGGCCGGGCTGGCTGCCGCCGCACTACCGCTGGCTCGACCGCGAGTTCCGGGCGTGAATCGGATGCACGGTTTCGATCGGCTCGCGCCGGTCGGCATCCTTTTGGCGCTCTGCGTCTTTTCCGCCTCCGCTTCGGCACAATCGAACCTTGCACAGGCGGGTGTTTGCTCGCGCTGCCATGTAGTGTCGGTCCTCGAGTGGCAGATCTCGGGGCACATCGAAGCCGGAACCGACTGCCAGGCCTGCCATGGTCCCAGTGCGGCGCACGTCGCAAACGAGCGCAACGAGGTCAGCCCTGATCGCATCCCCCGCAGCAAGGCGGCTGACGGGCTTTGCTCGACTTGCCACAACCAGGGGTGTCCCTCTACGAATCGCACGGCGGATTGCCTTGACTGCCACAATTCCCATTCGCTGACCAAGCCGCAACAGATTCAGTCTTTTCAGGGCGATCGTTCCAGGGACCCAATCCACCAGGCCGTGGCGAGGCTCGCCGAGTTTCGCCGAACGATGGGCCGCGCCGAGAGCCTTGTCGCCAAGCAGGATTGGGCCGCCGCCAAGGACCTGTTCGAAGAAGCGATACGGCAACGGCCCGGAGACGCGGAGGCGCTTGCGCGGATCGCATTCTGCGAGCGGCGGCTGGCTCCGGAGCTACCCGGTTTCGAGATCGCCGGCAACGAGTTCGATGCCGTGACGGGCTTGCCTCTGGAGCTAAAGGTTGCGGGCACCGGCATGGTCATGCGTCTGGCGCCCGGCGGGGAGTTCGACATCGGAAGCGAGGAATTCGAGGGCTCGCAGCCGGTCCATACGGTGTCGATCAAGCCGTTCTACCTGGGCAAGTTCGAGGTCACTCAGAACGACTGGAACGCGGTGATGGGGACCAACCCCAGTGAACACAACACCTCCGGCAAGCTTCCGGTGGAGCGGGTCTCCTGGCGTGATGCGCAGGAGTTCGTGCGCAGGCTGAACGAGAGCGTCGCGGCCGGCGGATTCCGGTTGCCGACCGAGGCGGAGTGGGAGTACGCCGCACGCTCCGGCGACGATCCGTTCCAGCGCTTCGAGATGGAGCGCCATGCATGGTACCGAGAGAACTCGGGAGAGTCCGCTCCTGACGCGGACTTCCGTAAGGTCGACACCTACTCGACGCATCCCGTCGGCGAGAAAGAGCCGAACCGCTGGGGCTTTCACGACATGTACGGCAACGTGTGGGAATGGACGTCGAGCCTGCTCAGAGGCTATTTCTACGATCCGTCGGACGGCCGGGAATCACCGACCGCTGCGGGCCAGCGCGTCATGCGCGGCGGTGGTTACGCCGACATGGCCGACCTGCTTCACCCTGCCCTGCGCCACGGCGAGCGCCCCGGCCGGCGATACCGCTGGAACGGTTTGCGGGTAGCTCGTGACATTCCGGCTGCAAATCGCCAGTAACTCCGCAAGCGCGAGACTCAAGATGGATGATCTCGCTCAGAGAGCTGCCGCACACCGGAAAGCTGAAGCAACCGTTTAGAGACAGAACCTGCAACGATAATCCGGCTTCCGCATGCGCGTCCTGCGGAACCATGCTCCTGAAAGACAGGCGACTATCGGCAATGGGCGCCGTGTTGTCGAGTGAGGCGCTAAGGCGGCCGCCGTAGACCGAGAGGTACGAAGCGCGCGGGGCAACGCCCGCCGGACGCTCCGTCACGTCAGCCTGTCACCGGACACACACCAGCTTCGTCCGGACTCTACGATCCACAGGAGTGGACAACAATGGCGAACAGGGGCCGCAATCCGCAGCGAGACCGGAGCTGGCCGCGGTGATGCAAAGGAGCCGGAGTTTCAAAAAAGGCCTCTGAACCGACACAGGGCCTTGACAGGTCAGGGGCTGTTGTGGTATGGGTCAAGCGGCCCTTGGCACGGGCCTTACCACAAGCCACAAGTGTATGTCAAGCCAAGCGAACATGCCAGAGAAACGAGGGAACCATGAGCAGATACGACAGGTTCACACGCGGGGCCACTGGCGCCGCCATCCTGATATCCTCCGCCCTCGGAATGTTGCAAGTTCCGGTGGCAGCACAGTCCACGGCGAGCATCGTCGGGACGATCACAGACGCGAGCGGCGCAGCAGTGCCCGGCGCGATCATCACTACCACTAACGTCCAAACATCTCAACAAAGGACACAACAGAGCGGCGCCGACGGCGCTTACTCCATTCCTTTGCTTCCGGTCGGAGAATACCGCTTGGAAGTCGAGCAAGAGGGGTTTCAACGCTCCGTGCGGGAGGGACTCACTCTCACGGTGAGCGAGACGCTGACCGTAGACGTTCAACTGGAGGTCGGACAGGTCACCGAATCGATCACGGTGACGGGAGCGGCTCCGCTCGTCAACACCCAAACAGGAACCCTGCAGGGGCTGGTCGATGAAGAGCGAATGGTGCAGCTTCCGCTCAACGGCCGCACGATGACGGAATTCATGCGCCTGCAGCCAGGTGTGATTCAGACAGCGGATCGTTCCAACAACAGCGAGGGCATTGCCTTCGCGGTCAATGGGAGCCGCTCGAACGGTGTCTTTTTTCTGATGGACGGCGGCTTCAACACGAACGCCTACCGAAACCTGAGCGGCAAGTTTCCCAACCCCGACGCAGTGCAGGAGTTCAGCGTGCAGCGGAGCAACTTCAGCGCGGAATTCGCCAACGCCACGGGGGCTGTCGTAAATGTCGTCACCAAGGGCGGCACGAACGAGTTTCACGGCGCCGGCTTCTGGTTCGTTCGCAACGAGGTGCTCAACGCCCGGAACTTCTTTGCCCGAGCGAGAGATTCATTGAGACGGAATCAGTTCGGCGCCACACTGGGCGGGCCGATCGTCAAGGACAAGCTGTTCTTTTTCGCCTCCTACCAGGACACCAGCCTGCGCAGCGACCCGCGCGTCGGCCGGCAGTTTCTCCCCACCGGACCGCAGCGGCAGGGTGATTTCTCCGCGGCGCCCCGCGCGGTGAAAGATCCCTTGACCGGAGAGCCCTTCACGAACAACCAGATCCCCCTCAGCCGATTCAGCCCGGTGACGCTGAATTTCCTCGAGTTCATTCCCACGCCGTCAACACCGAACGGGGAGCGTTTCGCGGGCGAGCCCAGAAATTCCGACATCAACGAGTACACCTTGCGGGGCGATTACAATGCCGGCAAACACCACTTCTTCGCCAGATATTTTCGGTGGTTCAAGATAGTACCGCTCAATGCCGACCCGAATGACATCGCGCAGCCCCTGACGCGGCGGGGCCGGCAGCCCAACAACAGTTTCACGATCAGCGACACCTACACTTTCTCGCCGACACTGTTGAACGAAGCCACGTTCACGTACACTTCACGGGCGCGCGCCGACGACTGGGACGGCTTCGAATATCCCATCAACTACCAGATTGCCGGCGTGAAGGACATTGCGATCCAGAAACCCGCTGGGATGTACATCGACGTTCGGGGCTTCTTTCGGGTGCGGCCGACCTGGCCCTTCATCATCGACGACAACAATCAGCATTTCTCCGACAAGGCAACGTACATTCGCGGCAAACACGAGATGAAGTTCGGGGGCGAGATGATGCGCCACAAGAACACGATCCGGAACGACTTTCGGACGATGGGGATCTTCACATTCAACGGAAGTGCTTCGGACTATGCCATGGCGGACTTTATGCTGGGCGACTCCTTTCGTTTCCAGCAAGGCGGGGGCGAATACAAGGACCTGACAGGCTATCGTATGGGGTTCTTCTTCCAGGACCGCTGGCGCGCCACATCCAACCTGACCCTGAACTTCGGGTTACGATGGGATCCCATCTTGCCGTTCACCGACGAGATCGGGCGCGTCCAGTGCATCCGGCCGGGGCAGCAGTCGACACGCTTTCCGAACGCTCCAAATGGCTATCTGAGCGCGGGGGATCCGGGTTGCCCCGAGGGCGGTTTCAAGGCGCACTACAAGACGCTCGCGCCGCGCTTTGGCTTCGCCTGGCGCCCCGGTGGTTCGCAGACGGTGATTCGTGGGGGCCTGGGCGTGTTCTTCAATCCGCTGCAAACGGTGCTGTACAACGGTTTTGTCAACGGTCCGCCGTTCAGTCCCCAGGTGACGGTGAACGGGGCCAGGTTCGAAGATCCTTACGCCGACCGGCCCAACCCGTTTCCCGCGTCGTTTGCGCCATTCACTCCGCCGCAAGATGCGGTGTTCTTCCCTCCCTTGGGCCGGGTGGGCACCTTCGATCCCAACTTTCGCAATGCCTACCAGGAGATCTGGAACCTCACGATAGAGCGCGAGATGCTGCAGAACCTGTTGGGGCGCATCAGTTATATCGGGAACATGGGACGGCGGGTACCCTACAGTGTCGACACCAACCTTGCCGTATACACTCCCGGGGAGTCGACGGTGGGCAACACTCAGCAGCGCAGGCCCTTGACGCAGTTCGGACAGAATCTGACGGCGCGCTCGCAGGGAACCACGAGCTACCACGGTCTGCAGCTCGAGGTGGAGCGCCGGTTGACGAGCCTGTCGCTGCAGGCGAACTATACCTGGTCGAAGTCGATCGACGAGCAGTCAGGCGACCCGACACCGGGGCAATCCGGCTCACTGGCGGTTCCTTTTAACCGCCGTCTGAACCGGGGGCTGTCTGACCACGATAGGGCGCACCGCTTCGTGACGTCGTACGTGTGGGATTTGCCGCGGCTGAACAACAACAGCGGTTTCGTGCGGCATATCTTGGGCGGCTGGCAACACTCGGGGATCTGGACGTTCCAGAGCGGTCGGCCGTTTTCGATCGTCTCCGGGAGGGACAACTCCCTCAGCGGGATCAACCGCGACTACGCCGACCTGACTGGTCAGGCCGCGGAGCTCGACACCGGACGGCCTCGGAACGAATTGTTGGCCAGATACTTCAACACCGCCGCATTCATGCCGAACGCCTTGGGCACGTTCGGCAACGCTGCGCGAAATCTATTACGGGGGCCGGGGCTTTTCAGCCTCGACATGGCGGTCATGAAGATGATTCCGGTCCGGGAGAGCGTGCGGCTGCAGTTGCGCGGCGAGTTCTTCAATACCTTCAACCGGCCGAACTTCGGCAATCCGAGGAACAATCAGCGCCAGACCAGTCGTTTCGGCAGGATCGAAGGAGCGGGCGACCCCCGCATCATCCAGATTGCGCTCAAAGTGCTCTTCTGAGCGTCGTATTGTCCTGACGGGCCCCGGCGGCAGACTGAGCTGTCCCGCCGGGGTCATTGTTTACACGCGATTGTAGATCTTGGTGGCCAAGTCGAGCCTGCTATTGCCGAAGCGGCTCAACGGTCAAAGCCCCTGTCGATAGGGTTTTTCTCGCCGGTAGCCTTCGAGCCGTGCTTGAAGGGAGGCCGCTTTTTCGGCTGCGCCGCCGGAAGCGTACAGACGCCGACCTCGTTGGGCGAATTTCACGGCGCTCGTGAAATCGCCCACTTCGGCGAAGGCGGCTGCCAGGGCGTCCAACGCCGCGGGGTCTCGGTACCCGCTCAACTCGACCGCATGCCGGGCAAGCCGCAGGGCCTCCGGCCCGTCTCGCACGTCGGTTGTCCGGTCCGTAGCAAGAATCCAGGCCGTGCGGTGGAGAGGAGCCGACCAGTCGGGTTGCAGCCGGCTTGCCTCCCGGAGATGCACCAGGGCCTCTTCGCTGCGTCCCATCATTGCCAGGGCCACGCCGAGGTTGTAGTGCGCCGGTCCTGAATCGGCATCGATGTCTACGGCTCGGCGCAAGTGCCGCAGCGCTTGCGAAACTCGGCCCGTGGACAGAAGCGCAGTACCCAGATTACCGTGGGCTTCGGCGTAGTCAGGATGGAGCCGCACGGCTTCTCGGTAATGACGAATCGCGGTGTCAGGTTCGCCCTTGGACATGAGGGCGATTCCCAGGTTATAGTGCGCTTCCGCAGACTCGGGGCCGACGCGCAAGGCCTCCCGATAGTGGTGAATCGCCTCGTCCACTCTACCCTGGGATGAGAGAGCGATCCCGAGATTACTGTGCGCTTTCGCATAGTCGGGGTCGACGCGCACAGCCTTTCTCAGATGACGGATCGCTTCTTCAAGCGAACCTTCCTTGATGAGGGCGGCGCCTAAGTTACTGCGCCCTTCGGTGTAACCCGGGTTGATCTCTGCGGCTTTTTGAAAGTGCCCCATCGCCTCATGCCGCCGGCCGATAGCCGCAAGGGCCAAGCCGAGGTTGTTGTGGGCTTCGACATACGCGGGATCGAGCCGTAACGCCTGCCGATAATGACGGATCGCTTCTTCCGCCTTGCCTTGGGCCATCAGTGCGGCGCCGAGGTTGCTGAGTGTTCCGGGATGATCCGGACGGATGAGAAGCGCTTCCTTGAAGTGCCGAATGGCCTCGCTGTTCTGTCCTTCTACCGCCAGGGCCATGCCCAGGCTGCTGCGGGCCTCAGCATGAGCAGGATCAAGCTCCAGCGCCCGACGATAATGCCGGATGGCTTCCTCCCATTGCCCGCGGCCTTCCGCGTTGCGGCCCAGAAGGTGATGGGTTGCGGCGTCTTCACTGACGAACTCTGCCGCCTCCCGAGCCAATCTTTCGGCCTCTTCCAGTTTTCCGGCCCAGTCAAACACTTTCGCAAGATTCCGCAAAGCGGCACCGTGGGCCTGCTGATCAAGTTTTCCCTCCACCGTGCGCGTCACTGCTTCGATCGCTTCCGGGCTCCAGGACTCCGCCAGCCGCACCACGCCTTGTTCCGCGAGGGTGTCGATCAGCCGCAGAGCCAACAATCGGTAACCCTCGATTGCGAGATGCACATGATCGAGAAAGTGATCGGACCCCGGAATGCCATGGTCGGACTGCTCTTCGATCTCAGCGGCAAAATCAAGCAAGGGGACTTCCCTCTGCGCCGCTGTCTCACGGATAATCTCCTGGATCGCAGTCAAGGCGCGCAACGGGCAAATGTCTTCATCCACGGCTCGATGAAAAGCTTCCTTTGCCTCCGCATATCTTGCAAGGTCATAAAGGACGAGCCCCTTTTGATACTGCAAGCCGGCGTATCGATCATCCATCGCTTGCGCCTGTTCCAGGGCGCTCAGCGAGAGTTCCAACCGACCTTGTTTCCTCATGGTTTTCGCGCGGGCCATCAAGCTTTCAAAGCGCTCGATGTCTTGGGCACTCAATCCGAGGGAATGCTCGCTCTTGAAAGGCGAGCAGTCTTTCAGGTTGGACGCCGGAATGACCAGCACGACCTGTGCACCGGCAGACCGCGCCATGTCGATCATCCGGTTCAGGTTGAATCGGTAGTGGGCGAGAACTTTCTCCCGAAAAGCGTCGTCACGGGTGTAGTCCTGCGGCCCGACCGAGTTCGCCAGCATCGTATCCACTTCGCTCTTCAGTTCCGCTTCCGGCGCCGGGCTGTGCCGGTTGCGTGACACAGAGGTCAAGATCTCATTCCCGGCTGCATAAATTCGGGTGCGGGATAGCAGAGCGCTGACGCTAGTAAGCGGTTTCGGCGCCTCGAATAAGGTGCGGTAGGTGCGACGCTCCAAGAACTCGTTGTGACCCGAATAAATGATGAACAGATCCGGTTCGTATTGGATCAACTCTTCCATGACCATCGCGACGCGGTAGCTGGCATAGCTGATGCCCCCGGCATTGATAACCTCCCATGTCCGGCTCGGGTCCGCCGGCGCCAGCAGTTCGCGCAACCAACCGCTGAACGAGGCGCTGTCGTTATAAGGACGGCCGTAGGTGGTTGAGCCGCCCAGGCTGAAAATGCGATAGGCACCCGGCGCCTTTCGCTTGGGGAATCTTTGGAGGTTGAACCACCTTTGTTTGTTGGGGTTTGTAACCAGATAGGAATCACTCGCCGCCTCGATCTCCTTCTGAAACAAAGGGATATTGGCGGCAAAGCCGACAAACGGATCTTGTTCGTACAGGACAGGTTTGACGCCAACGATCGCCAGCAGCAGCTCAAGGAGAAGAAAAAAGCTCAGGGTCGTAATGGCGGCGAACAGGCCTTTCTTCCAAGGGCCCGGTGTCGGACGCGGAGCGATGTCCGCGGGAGAAGCAGCGGGGCGGGATGAACGGGGCCTGCGTGCTTTCCTTTTCTTCACCGCTTGTGCTCGCAGTGCTGCGTTAGTGAGCAGGCATCAGGACCGTTGACCGTGGCCCAGCCCACCATTCCGGTCCCGATTCTACCTTGAAAACATGGCTTGCGAGAACACTCGAGGGCGTAGAGACCGTTGCGACGGCCGAAAGAGAGTCGGGAGAGAGCGGCAACAGCGCACTGATGGTGCAGAGCAGCGGTCTCGGCTTGTTTGTTTGAACAAGGCTCCGAAGGCCCGTCAATGACCTGAGGATGACCTGGAAATCCCGACCTTCAGCGGGGAACGCGGCCATCGACCGCCGTCTCCCACCCGGCAGCCATTTTGCATTGTCCCCCTACAGGCCACAAGCGTACACTCGTAGGGACGTGCCTACCGGACCGGCGCCGAACCGGGCAAAACGAGGCCTTCGTGCAACTCGTGACGATGCAGGCGCTGCAGCGTCATGCTGTCTGCGGATGGGGAAGCTGATCGCAAGCGTTTTGGTGATCGCAGCCCTTATCGCAGTTCCCGCAGTGGTTCAACGAAAGTCGGCCAAGGCGGAGGAACCTCTCTCGCACCCGACATTTTCCGACGTAACCACAGAGGCCGGTATTCGATTCCGCCACGAGTCATCCCGTACGCCTCAAAAGTATCTCATTGAAACGATGGGCGCCGGAGTTGCGTGGCTGGATTATGACCAAGACGGTTTTCTGGATCTGTTCTTCGTGAATGGCGCGGCTCTCAAGGACCCGATGCCTGAAGAGGAAAAGCCGGACAAGTCCGATCCGCGCTCGTGGAATCGCCTTTATCGGAATGCAGGAGATGGAACGTTCGTCGACGTGACAGATCGTTCGAACCTGCAAGGGAAAGGGTATGGCATGGGCGTCGCGACAGGCGACTATGACAACGACGGAAAACCCGACTTGTTCGTCACTAATTTTGGAGGCAACCTGCTTTATCACAACGAAGGTAATGGCGCTTTCAAAGAAACGACCGCCCTCGCCGGAGTGGCGGGCGGCGGTTGGTCCGTCGGCGCCGTCTTCCTGGATTACGACCGCGACGGTCACCTCGATCTGTTCGTGGCCCGCTACCTGGATTGGGACTTCGACAATAACCCCTGGTGCGGACCGCAGGTTGTCAAGAAGAGGGGATATTGCCACCCGAATACTTTTGAGGCTGCGACACACCTGCTCTACCACAACCAGGGCGATGGGACGTTTGCAGAAGTCAGCGAGCAGGCGGGAATCGCGGCCCATCCCGGCAAGGGGTTGGGAGTTGCGTTCAACGATTACAACCAGGACGGCTGGCCCGACATCCTCGTCGCGAACGACTCGGTTGCCCAACAGCTCTACCACAACAACGGTGACGGGACGTTCAACGAGGTCGCACTGGAGGTTGGCCTGGCATATAACAGTGACGGCCGGGCGTTCGCGGGTATGGGAGTCGACTTCGAGGACTACACGAATGACGGCTGGCCGGATGTCTTTGTGAACGCGCTCTCCCTGCAAGGCTACGTACTCTTCGAAAACGTACAAGGTGACCTGGAGGACACTTCCGACCAAGCCGGCATTTCCGGTATCAGCATGCCTTACAGCGGGTGGGGCACGAAGTTCATCGACTACGACAACGACGGCTGGAAGGATCTCTTTGTGGCTCAAGGACACGTGCTGGATACCGTGTCCATCGATTCGCCTCAGATCTCTTATTTGCAGCCACTCTTGATGATGAGAAACGTAAAGGCGCGATTTAAGGATGTCTCTAACCGTAGTGGCGCTGTGTTCGAGATTTCGCGGGCCGCACGAGGAGCGGCATTCGGAGATTTCGACAACGACGGTTTTGTCGATGTGGTCGTGAACATCAACGACGAGCAGCCCCTTCTACTGCACAACCGCGGCGGCGAGGGGAACTGGATCTTGATCAAGACCGTGGGTTCGGCCAGTAACCGGGACGGAATCGGCGCCCGGGTTCGGGTCGTCGGAGAGTCGGGACTGACACAGTACCGGGTGGTCTCAACCGCTGCAAGTTACCTTTCGGCGAACGACAGGAGGGTACATTTCGGCCTAGGCAATGACCGTGCCCTGAAGGTGATCGAGATCACTTGGCCGAGCGGTATCGTCCAGCGTCTGGAAGACGTGGAAGCCAATCAAATTCTGATTGTGGAAGAACCGCCTAAGGAGTGAGGACACAGCCCGGGCGACGCTGCTCCAGGCAAACCAGGTTCTCACGGAAAAGCGGATTGTTCGGTTCCAATCCAAGTGCGATGCGCATTTCGCTGACAGCTCGTTGCAATCGCTTCGTCTTGGCAAGCGCTACGGCCAGTGCGTTGCGGGCCGCGGCGTCACTGGACCTCAGCCCTACTGCTTCTTCGAGAGCGTCAACCGCCTCTGCCGTCTGACCCTGGGCCAACAGTGCGCGCCCAAGGTAATAGTAGGTATCGGCGTCGTCCGGCTTCAATCGCAGAGCGAGGCGGAACTCCGAGACGGCTTCGTCCAGCTTGTTGTCCACGAGAAGTGCGCGGCCGAAATTGTAATGGGCGTCGGCGTATTGGGGGTTGAGCTGTAAGGCGTACTGAAGTTTCACCGTCGCTTCTTCTACCCGGCCCTGCTTCAGAAGCTCCACACCATCATTGTTGTAACCCTTGGCGCGAATGGCGTCTTTCGCCCTTTGATTCAGTCGGCGGGTTGCGCTCAGGGCTACTGCCGCCTCTTGTGTCCGCCCCACTTTTCGGAGTGCTCGAGCCAGGTTTTGATGACTGGAGCTGTCGTCGGGCAGCAGTTCCGTCGCCCGGCGTAATTCCGCGACAGCTTGTTCGATGTTGCCTTGCCTGTACAAAGCGATACCCAAATCACGGCGAGACTCGCCTGAGGCAGGTTGCAGTTCGACGGCGCGGCCAAGTGCGGCCGCGGCGGCGTCAGTGTCGCCGAGCTGAAGCAAGGCGCTCCCGAGAGCCTGATGAGCTTCGAAATAGCCTGCATCAAGCTCCGACGCCGCCCGGTATTCCGCTACGGCGTGCTCCAGGTCACCCTGGGCCTCATACAGCCGGCCCAGCTCGTAATGCACAGAAGGCTGCCGGGGATCCAGACGCAGCGCCGCACGGTACTCCTCAATCGCCTCCCGGCTGCGTTGGCTTCCCGCCAACAGCGAGCCCAAGATCCGATGTACTTCGGCGCTGCCGGGACCCTGTTGCGCCGCTGCCCGCAATTCCTTCTCAGCCTCTTGTGCGTCTCCAGTCTGCCAGAGCAAGAGTCCGAGATTGCGGCGAATCGTGGGGTTGTTCGGATCCAACGAAGCGGCGTTTTTCATCGACGCCACCGCCTCGTCAAGCCGACCCAAGCCTCGCAGGGCTGTCGCCAGATTGCTATGAATGCGAGCTTCTCCCGAGCGGACCCGCAGAGCCGCTTGAAAGGCCCCCACAGCGCCCTCGAAGTCCTTCTGTCTTCGCAGGATGACGCCGAGGTTGTTGTAGGCGTTTACGTTGTTCGGATCAGCCTGAGCTGCCGCCCGGAATTTTATCGCCGCCTCAGCCATCTGCCCCCGCCTCGCAAGGTCCAGTCCCTCGGCAACCAGGCGCGAAGCCAGATACGCGTCACCAGCCCATGCAGCCCAACAAGAACTCAGAAGCATTACCAGAAAGAGCCCGAGCTTTTGGGCGGGGAAAGCATGGCGGCGGCTTATGAATGTCTCACCGCCTTTCTCCCTGGGAAACGACATCGAATGCGCAATACTATTTTCGACTTAGACCGGATCATACGCCGGGAGCCATGCGCCGGTGTGGCGGTTCGCGTAACGTCCACAAGGCTGACGGGGTTCTGTCCGGAAGTCTGACATTTCAGTCAAAGAGAGAGTTCGAACAACACGCCGCAGGTGCCCTCCCTACCCTCAAGGTGTTCGTTCGGACACTAACGATACCATCTACCCTGGGTGTCCGTGGCCTTGTGAAAGCGGCAATCATGATATGAAGTTTCAGATCGCCATAGAGAGGTTGTCTGACGAAAACGGGACCGGTCTTGCATCTCGAAATCGAACTCTCCGACCCGGATAAGTCCCCGCAGCCAAAGGTCGCTTGCGGCACTTGTCTTCGGGTCTTTCCCAGAGTTCGCTACTGAGCGGACACCATGGCCATGGGAGAACGAGCCATGAACGAGCCATGCAGCGTGAGCGAGACAGCTTGATTCCCATACCGAAGTCATCGGCAGCATCGACGGCCCGCTGAACGCGCTCCGCGAAGCCTCGGCCAAGCACAACGGCGGCCATCTCCCATTGCCCCGAACGTTGACCTCCGACAAACCTAGGCTGGACATCTTTCGATACCAATACCGGGCACGACAGACAAGTGCTTGCTCTATCGCTTGGCCTGCCGTTCGAAACGTCTACGAAGAAATCGGGGCAAAATGCTACTATGTGGCCGTTCCCCCGAGGACGCAGTACGTGCGTTGGCAGGAAAGCCTGAAGCCAGGATCCGGGCAATGGCGATCGGAAGGTTAGAATCAGCGTCCGGAAAACCGATCGGTTCGAAGTTGGCGAGCCATCAAGTCATCCTGCAGGTTGCTAAACCCTACGCGAGCATCACCTTTCATTCCTTCAGTCGTCTTGCAAACCGTCATCGTTGGTGGTGTTCGCCCCTGGCAGCCCGTGGCAAAAGTCCCGCTACATTCAAGCGGCGATGCATCCCGGCTGAACTGCGTTGCTCCTCGGTCGAATATGTCCAATATGCTCCCTCGTCGCGTCTTGTCAGCCAGGCGCCTCGCCGTTCTCGGTGCTACACGGGATTTCACCACGGACTGCTGGCCGGCGCTCGAACACCGTCCGCTTGACGGACGGGTGAACATTTCTCGATCAAATCGTATTCAAACGGAGTCAAGCCATGCTTGCACAAATCAAATGGAGCCGGAGAAAAGGAGTTCTCATTGCCATGCCTGTCGGTCGTATCGACGGGGGCAACCACCTGGCATACCAGAACAGCTTGGAGTTCGGAATAGAACCCGAAGAGAACGCCTTGATTCTGGACTGTGCGCAATTGGGCTTCATCAGCAGCGCGGGTCTTCGCCTTTGTCTGATCATTGGCAAACAGTTCAACCAGCCCGGCAAGGCCTTCGCGATCTGCAACCTCTCTGATTCGATCCAGGAGGTTGTCACCGTGAGCGGCTTTGACAAGATCCTCTCGATTTACAAAACGCGGAGCGAGGCCATCGAAGCCATCACTGGACAGACCAGCGCCAGAAGCGATCAGGAGGAGACGGAGACGCCCAGCACGATACCGGTGAAGAGCGCGATCAACTTCGATATCGTCGGAGAAAACATATGGGATATCGCCAATTTCACGATCGAGAAATATGAATATGAACACGACCGCACTCTCTCCCTTGCGGAACGGGAGGCAGTGGTCGCTGAAATTACGAATGCCCTGTGGCAATTCGTCGAGGGTTTGAAAGAACGGCGCAAGCAAATTCTGGAGCAAATGTTCAGAACCGCCGAGGAAGCGCTGGACGAAGTCGTGGCGAGAAGGAATTAACCTGCATTTCTCACCACCCGACGGTCGAAGCACACGAAGAAAGGCCGTGACTCGTGTTTCGTGTCTCGTGATTCGTGAAACACCTTAAAGGCCGTGTTGCGCGAGCCTTTTTCCTCCGCCCGGCACGCGCCTCGTCCTGACGGCCCTCTCACGCACTTCGCCTCGCCACCTGGTGAGAAAAGCAGGCAAGCAGCCCGTGTCAAAAGTCACGCGGCGGCGTTACGCGCCCCGAGGCTGATGGCGTAACGCCTAGCCGTTCCAGGACCGTGGGTCCGCGCTCTCCGCGCAGTCGAGCGGGAGTGGCGCGTAACCCTTTGGGCGACGGACATTTGCAGTCGTCGGCTTTGTCGTTCGTCGGAGGAGATCACCCGGATCGCCATCCTCCTCACTTCGCGCCGAGCAACCGCAGGAGCCCGCCGCGCCTTCCGCGGGACTTTTGACACGGACTGCTAGGGCCGGTTCACACGCCGCACGAAGATAAAACGTTGCCCGTCCGAAGTGACGTCGTACTTGTGCAGCCAGGGGGCTTCGTCCTGGAAGTTGCCGCGCGTACTCGAAAACGTAAAAAGCTTCTTGGCGTCGCCATGGCTGAAACCACCCTCCGTCTCGACGGGGACGGAAACGATCGTGTCCTGGCCCATGATGTAGAAGAGTTCCTTGCCGTCACCGCGCCAGCGAGGCTGTCCCCCTCCGCCGGCCCAGCCGCTGGCAAGTTCGCGTGACACCTTCCACTTTTTGGCCGGGTTCGCTGTCTCACAAACGAACACCTCCCACAAACCGGCCTCGTTCGACGAGTAGGCGAAGTACGTCCCGTCGGGTGAGAACTTGCCCCCATCGGCCCAAACTCCCGGTGTCTTGGGAATAAAAGACGAGACAGCGCCGCTTTCCAGATCGAGCTTCCAGAGCGTCCGGCCGTCGTCCTCGCGCTTGGTGTAGATCGCGAACTCGCCGTCGGGTGCAATATCGCGAGGGTACTCCGATGTTCCCGCAGCTTCGAGGATGCGCACCGGCGCTTCGAGCGGATGGATCTTGATGCGGAAGAGGTCGTAGCGAGGGACACGGCTGCTCGTGAAGACAATCGAACGGCCGTCCGGAGTCCATAACGGGAAATTGTCATTGCCGCGGACCTTCGTGATCCGCTTCTTCTGCCCCGTGGCGATCTCGTGGATCCAAACGTCGCGATCGTTGACCTCGCCGTTGCGGGATGAAACAGCGATGCGCTTCTCATCCGGCGACAGCTCGGGGAAGAAGATGGAATTCTGGACCGCGCCGACCCTTTCAAGAATGTCACCCTGTCGGCTGACCCAGACCATCTCCTGGGGCATCTCCTTGGCGGTGGGCTGCTGGCCGAAGCAGACCCCTGTTGTGATGATGAGAAACCAACTTGTCGTTCTAAGCATGGACATATCCTAGCCTACCTTTCTCTCCACCCGACGGGGGAAGCACAGGGTAAAAAGGCCGTGATTCGTGTTTCGTGTCTCGTGATTCGTAAAAACCATGGGCGGAGGACTGGTTCGCTCCAGAAGAAATGTCTGACAGCCAGTGAACCGGACAGACCGTGTTTCGTGACCCGAGGGGTGAAGGAGGCGATTGGGCAAGTACTCCTGCGCGCGCCAAGCCGTTCGCGCCTCGTCCTGACGGCCCTCTCACGCACTTCACCTCGCCACGTGGTGAGATATGCAGGCTGGTGGATGGCCGCGCTTACGGACGAGCGTGTCTGATTTGGATCAACCTCCCCCGACAAGTACCACTTCAGCCGTCTTGCGCGGGTTCGCTTCAGCGGCGGCTCCGAAAGAACCGCTGCAGAAGGGGAAGGCACTCGTCGGCGAGCAGCCCTTCCGCAATCTCGACCTGATGGTTAAGCAGTTCCGAGTCGGCCAAGCGAAACTTGCTCCGGACGGCCCCGAAGCGCAGATCACGGGTCGCGAAGACGAGCCGCGAGACACGCGCCGCGACCAGAGCTCCGGCGCACATCGCGCAGGGTTCGAGCGTGACATAGAGCGTCGTGTCCGGCAGCCGGTAGTTGCCGAGCGTTCGCGCCGCTGCCCGCAACGCCTGGATCTCGGCGTGCGCGGTCGGATCGCCGGTTGCAATCGGCCGGTTCGCTCCAGAGCCGACGATCTCGTGTTCCTTGACGACAACGGCGCCCACCGGAACTTCTCCCGAGCGCTCTGCCACGCGGGCTTCGGCGAGTGCGAGCCGCATAAAGCGCTCGTCCTCAGCAGTGAACGACGCGGACATCCTCACCAGCCTAGCACCGGCCTGTTTTGCAATGAGATGGGACTTCTGACGCAGGGAGGACAACACAGATGTCGGCATCATGCAGGTGGTTTTTTGGACAGCGAGTGATCCTCTGCCGGCAGCCTGACCGGCCATCAGCCGACCTGCATTACCTACCTGGATTTTGTGACGATCGGGAGGACACCAAAGAGTGCAAAGTTATCCAACCTGCGCTAGAATTGACCCGTGGGGGCGGCACCATCCTCGGGGGCCTACTCACGGTCTCAGGTAAGGCGGATCCTGAAGATCCGTGAAAACCGCTTGCGCTCGTTCGAGCGCAACGGTCTTTACAAATCCCCTCCCAAGTTCGGCTTCCTGGACCTTCTCGCGCTGAGAGTCTTGCAGCGCCTCAGGCAGGAACGCGTCCCGGCGAAACGCATCAGGAACTCCCTGTTGTCGCTGTCGCGCATGTTGCCCGGCATCGAGCGTCCATTGTTGCAACTCAAGATTGCTTCGGAAGGGCGCCGCGTGACCGTCAAGCTGCCCAACGGAAAGATGGAGGCGCTGACCGGGCAGATGCTTCTCGATTTCGAGGCGCAGCAGTCGGCTGAGACACTCCCATACACCGCCGGAAAGCCGCTAGCGGTCCGGCTGCAGGAGGCGGAGTACTGGTTCCGACGCGGACTCGACCTGGAGGAGCAGGGAGCCGACGACAACGAGGCCATCGAGGCCTATCAAAACGCGCTGGCGTTGAATCCCGAAGCGGCCGGGTCGTGGGTGAACATCGCAACCCTGAGCTACCGCCGCGGCGAGCTGGAGCAGGCCGAGCGCTGCTATCGACAAGCGCTCAGCTCGTCACCCGACTATCCGCTGGCGCACTTCAACCTCGGAAACGTCTGCGAGGAGCTCGCCCGCTTCGACGAGGCGATCCATCACTACCAGCATGCTTTGCGGCTGCAACCCGATTACGCGGACGCCCACTACAATCTGGCCCTGGTCTTCGAGAGAAGAGGCGATGCGATGCGAGCAGCCAAGCACTGGCAGGAGTATCTTCGACTCGATTCGAGCAGTCCATGGGCGCGGATTGCACGCCAGCAACTCAAAGTCCTTCTCCCGGTCACGCAGGGCGGTCGCGAGAACGACAACGCGGGCTAACAGCCCGTGTCAAAAGGCCCCGCTGCATTCAAGCGGCGATGCATCCCGGCTGAACTGTGTTGCTCCTTGGTCGAATATGTTCAATATGCTCCCTCGTCGCGCCTTGTCAGCCAGACGCCTCGCCGCTCTCGGTGCTACGCGGGGTTTCAACACGGGCTTGTCTATTAATCTGGGTATCCGGGCATTAGGGAGAACCCGGCCCAT
>JAPPLB010000066.1 GCA_028819575.1 Bryobacterales bacterium
GCACGGCAAGCAAGCGCAACGAAGTCCTGGCGGTCGTATGGCGTGCTTCGGCCGTAGGGTGGTGAGAAATGCGGGCTGGTACGCGTTGTCCCGAGCCGCCCTATACTTAGGGCGCGTCCATTGCGGTACGCACCAGCATCGTTCAGCAAGGATCCATCATGAGAACCAATCGCCGACGTTTCCTCACTTCCGCCGCGGCCCTCGCTGCCGCGCCTGCCGCCGCGGGCGCCGACATCGGCCCCAGGATCACCAACGGCCAGGTCGACTGGGACGCCGTTCGCAACGACTTTCCCTGGATTCAAAACTCCCTCTGGCTCAGCGCTTCGGACTATCACCCGCTCAGCGTCTACTCGCAGCGCGCCCTCGAAACCTACTACAAGTGGCGCATCGGCGGGCCGCGGGGCGGCGGCTCCCGCTTCAATGGCGGCATGCAGCGCGAGACCAAGGAGATGTTCGGCCGGATCATCAATGCCAAGCCGAACGAGATCGCCTTCACCCACAACACGACCGAAGGCGAGAACATCGTCATCGCCGGCATGGACCTCGTCCGCAAGAAGGGCAACGTCGTTGTCGATGACCTGCATTACCAGGCTTCGAAGTTCATCTACCACATGCTCGAACGTGAAGGGGATATCGAGCTGAGAGTCGTTCGCAGCCGCAAGGATGACTTTTGGCGCACGGATCCCAACGACATGATCGCGGCCATCGACGACAACACGCTGCTCGTGTCCATGGCACTGGTCTCGAACATCAACGGCTTCCTGCACGATGCCAAAGCCACCAGCGACGCCGCACACGCCCACGGCGCTTATGTCTACGCCGACGTCATTCAGGGAGCGGGCGCGGTTCCCATCGATGTCAAAGCGCTGGGTATCGACTTCGCGTCCGCCGGCACGTACAAATGGCTGCAGGGCGACATGGGCTTCGGCTTCCTGTACGTGAAAGAGGACTTGCAGGGCGACGTCGTCAAGCAGACCCGTTACGGCACCCGCCAGTTCTCGAACCCCAACCGCGCGCAGGCCGACTCGAAGTTCGATCTTCGTTCCGGTGCGGTGATCTACGAATCGAGCAGCACGCTCCCTTGGGCGCAAGGGATGATCGCCCATGCCGCCCTCAAGTACATCACCACGCTCGGCATTCCCGCCATCCGCAAACGAGTGAAGCCCATGACGGATCGCCTCCTCAAGGAGATGCCCGCTCTCGGCTACCCGGCGATCACGCCCCCGGGCAACCCTACCCCCATCGTCAGCTTCCTGACGCCCGATCAGGACAAGGTCCGCGCCAAGCTCGACAAGGCCTTCGGTTACTTCGTGATCGCCCTCAAGCGCTGGGAGTTCACGCATCCCTCGGGCGATACCCGAGTCATCAAGGGTGTCCGAATCGGCCCATCCATCTATAACAATGACGACGACCTGGACCGGCTGCTCAACGCCCTGGCCTGAACTCGTTCGTTGATGGTTTGTCCGGTCCGGGCCCTAGGAGCCTGTCCCACAGAAAATTTTGGCCCCAATCAGTTGTGGTCAGACTCGATCACAGACACAAGATGTTGACAAAATATTGGCGATTTTCGTTCTGTGAGACAGGCTCCTACTGTGTAAGGTCGCGGTCCTTGAGTTGGATGATCAGCGATCGGAAAGGTCCGCTGCCGGTGTTCACGAGCTTCGGTGCCATCTCGCCGCGGCTGTGCCAGATCACCTCGCCCGCCTTGCGGCTACGGGAGATGGTCTCGCCGGTCCGGGAGTCGATGCGGTCATAGCTCGCATCGTTCAGGAACACGATCACCTGATCCGTCGGACGGATATAGGGGGTGCGCTCTCCTCCGGACGGGATGCTCCGCTCGATGACTTCCACCCGCACGTTCTCCAACACCGTTTCACGAGTCATCGCCGTCGCGGCCCCCAATCCGTAAACCAATAGCAGCGTCAACAATGACGAAGCGCCCGCTGTGATCGCAATTCGTTTCATGGCTCCCTCCAGAGCAGAATATCTCCCCGCTGTGACGCTCGCTTTTTTCGCAGATCCTGAGCACACTGCCGACTCGGGTCGTTAACCTGCATTTCTCACCACGTGGCGAGGCGAAGTGGGTGAGAGGGCCGTCAGGACGAGGCGTGCGCCGCTTGGCGCGCGCAGGCGTACTTGAACAGTACGTTGAGCACGGCAAGCAA
>JAPPLB010000077.1 GCA_028819575.1 Bryobacterales bacterium
AGTTCCAGACCGGCTACGACGAGCCGCTGCTGCACACGATGTACGTGGACAAGATCTTGTCCGGGATCAAGGCCGTGCAGACGCTGTCGCGTCTCAACAGGGCGAACCCGAAAAAACACGACGTGTTCGTGCTCGACTTCATGAATGAGGCCGACACCATCCAGGAGGCGTTCGCCGACTACTACCAGACGACGATCCTCAGTGAGGAGACCGACCCCAACAAGCTGCACGACCTCAAGGCCGCGCTCGACAACTATCAGGTGTATGCCGGCGCGGAGATCGACAGGTTCGTGACGCTCTACCTGGACGGGGCCGACCGCGACCGACTCGACCCCATCCTCGACGCCTGCGTCGCCGTCTACAGGAAGCAGCTCGACGAGGACGGGCAGGTGGATTTCAAGGGCAAGGCCAAGGCCTTCGTGCGCGTTTACGGCTTCCTCGCCTCGATCCTGCCTTACACGAACGCCGAGTGGGAAAAGCTCTCGATCTTCCTGAACTTCCTCGTGCCGAAGCTCCCCGCGCCCGTGGAAGAGGATCTGTCCAAGGGCATCCTTGAATCCATCGACATGGATAGTTACCGAGTCGAGAAGAAGGCGACGGTGCGCATCCAACTGGCGGACGAGGACGCCGAGATCGATCCGCTGCCGGCCACCGGCGGCGGCTTCATGCCGGAACCCGAGCTCGACCGCCTCTCGAACATCCTCAAGGCCTTCAACGAGCAGTTCGGGAATATCCGCTGGGAGGACGAGGACCGCGTTCGCCGCCTCATCACGAAGGAGATTCCGGCCAAGGTTGCCGAGGACAGCGCCTACCGCAACGCCCGCGAGAACTCGGACAGGCAGAACGCCCGGATCGAGCATGACGAGGCCCTGAAACGTGTGATGACTGCGGTGATCAACGACGACATGCAGCTCTTCAAGTATTTCACCGACAACGAGGGATTCCGGCGAGAGCTGACTGATTTCGTCTTCGGACTGACCTATGCGCCGCCACGGGCCAAACCCCAGGCAACGGTCATGGATTGACGGCGCTGCTCCCCTCAGGTGTGCGGATCGCCCTGATCTGCCACTCGACTCGGGTCGACTATTCGCGGACTCCATCCACTTTGCAGGATCGAGCGCGTCGATGACTGTTGGCTGAACAACCCGGCGAGGTGTTTCGATCCCGGACCCGAAGCCCGGCTGTTGATCGGCGAGGGTCAGGAGCGGTCGTGAAATCAGCTACAGCAGCTTTTCAGGCAGGATGAAAAAAGCCACTAAGTTGTTGAATGCATTGGTCGGGGCGGCAGGATTTGAACCTGCGGCCCCCTGCTCCCAAAGCAGGTGCGCTACCAGGCTGCGCCACGCCCCGACATCCGGCTGGTTTCGTTCATTATCGCATCGGACCGGCCCGCGGCCGGGGTGATCCCCCTACCCGCTTTCCGGCGGATAAAAGACGAATCCGGACACCGACCAAGCTGTCGGAGCAAGGGGAGAAGTTCCCTTGGTGAACCGAGTAGAAAGTTTTCAATGGGCATCGAAAATCTCAGGGTCTGAGCGCTGCCCTGCGGAGCGAACCAGGCCGCCGCCCATGGTTTTCACGAAACACGAGACACGAATCACGGCCTTTTCCGGCCGTTCGGTTCGCCGTTTTTTAGCAACGATGGCGCCACCAGGGACCGCCGACCGTTTCACCGAAACCTCTTCTATATCAATGCTTTGCGGCCCTCAGCCCCCTTTTTTTGACGGTAAACTGTTGCGCACAAGTGCAGAAAGGGGTGACGGTGAAGTGCACACCTCCGCGTACCGTCCACCGTTCCCGGCGGGCCTCCCGGCGACCGCCAAATGAACCCATGCTGAGAAAGGAGAGCGTTGACGCTAACCAAGCTTGAGCCGGCTGCGTCATATATATAAATTGCGCGTTGTGGCGCGGCTATGGCACGGCAGCACGGGCGGCGCATATTGCCCCGGAACCAGTGTCTCCGCTCCGTCCGTCGTTTACGGCCGGCCTCGCGATGAGCGCCGTTAGCAGGGAAATCCCACAAAAATGCACAAAATCCCGGATCCCCCAGGAAAATGCGCGAAACGCAGCGCTCGCCGCGGCTCCCGTCGTCTTCCGGGCTCGTCCCGCTACGGCGACCGCCAAACGAACCCATGCCGAGAAAGGAGAGCGTTTCAGATTGCGTTGACGCTAACCAAGCTTGAGCCGGCTGCGTCTTTATATAAATTGCGCGTTGTTGCGCGGCTGTTGCGCGGCTATGGCGCGGCACGGGCGGCAGATTGCCCCGGAACCAGTGTTTCCGCTCCGTCCGTCGTTCACGGCCGGCCTCACGACGAGCGCCGTTAGCAGGGAAATCCCACAAAAGTGCACAAAATCCCGGATCCCACAGGAAAATGCGCGAAACGCAGCGTTCGCCGCGGCTCCCGTCGTCCTCCGGGCTTGTCCCGCTACGGCGGCCGCCAAACGAACCCATGCCGAGAAAGGAGAGCGTTCCGGATTGTGTTGGTACTGGCCTGAGACATCTTCCTGATGCAGCGGCGTTGGCGCCGATCCGGATGTTTCCCGCTGGAATGATCCACAGCGGGCGGAGGAAAAACTAACCAGGCTTGAGCCGGCTGCGTCGTTTATATAAATTAGGAATAAGCCCGCTTTTCCCGCCACGCGGCGGGAAAGTAGGGCCAGGGCTCACCGCCCCGGTGTTCTCGATGCCGGCGGCCCGCGCAGGCGAAAGAGGCGCGAGTCGCCGCAGCGCGCCTTTGTCGTTTCTGAACGGGCTTTCAGGCGGGCATCGAGCAGCCCTGCTATCAACAACGAAGTCTCATGGGACGACAAACTATGTCTGCAACGAATGGCATGGCGATGATCGAGGCGCGGGGCCTCAGCAAGCTGTATGGCGAGTTCGCAGCGATCCGCGATGTATCGTTCTCGGTCGCCCAGGGCCAGGTAGCCGCGTTTCTGGGGCCCAACGGCGCCGGGAAATCCACCACCCTGAAGGTGCTGACGGGCTATCTGAGCCCGAGCGCGGGCACGGCGCGCATCGGCGGGTTGGATGTGGTCTCTCACCGCATCGAAGCCGCCGCCCGCATCGGCTATCTGCCCGAGAACGGCCCTCTCTATCCGGAGATGACGCCGCTCGAACTGCTCGAGTTCTTCGGCAGCGCGCGGGAGCTTGCGCCGGACCGGTTGAAGCGGCGCATCGACGAGGTGGTCGGGCAGTGCCATCTGGAAGCGGTGCTCGAAAAGAGCATCTTCAAGCTCTCGAGGGGCTACCGCCAGCGGGTCGGCATGGCGCAGGCGTTGCTCCACGAGCCCGACATCCTCATCATGGACGAGCCGACCAGCGGCCTGGACCCGAACCAGATTCGGGACGTGCGGCAACTCATTCGCGGGCTCGGCGAAACCAAGACGATCCTGATCTCGACTCACATCCTGCAGGAAGTGGAGGCGATGGTGGACCACGTGATCCTGGTCAACGAGGGAAGGGTCGTATTCGACGGCACGGTGGACGAAATGGCCTCCGGCGAGAGTCTCGACGCGGCTTTCCACCGGCTGACCGGCCGGCCCGCGGCCGGGCCCGAAGTCCCGCCGGAGCCGGAAGAGGCCGCACCGGCGGAGGGTGAAGGCGCGGCGGCGGCGTCCGGGAGCGCCCCGGAAGAGTCGGTTCACGATGCCGCTCCGGACGGTGCCGGCCCTGCCGGGTCCAGCGAAGAAACCACCACGACATCGCAAGGAGGCGTTGCATGAACGATCGCTGGCGGCTTCCCAAGGCCATCCTGAAACGTGAGTTGACGAGCTATTTCTCGAGCCCGACGGGCTACGTCTTCATCACGCTGTTCGTCTTCCTCAGCGCGGTCGCGGCGTTCTGGCAAGAAGCCTTCTTCGCCAACAACCTGGCCAATCTCGATCCGCTCAACGCCTTCATGCCGTACCTGCTGGTCTTTCTGATCCCGGCGATCACGATGAGCCTCTGGGCGGAGGAGAAGCGCAACGGGACGGACGAGCTGCTGCTGACGCTGCCGGCCGCCGACCGCGACATCGTGATCGGGAAATACCTGGCGGCGCTGACCATCTACGAGATTGCGCTGTTGTTTTCCCTGAGCCACGTGCTGGTTCTGTTGTGGCTCGGCAGTCCCGACCTGGGCTTGATGTTCTCGACCTACCTGGGCTACTGGTTGATGGGCGCGGCGCTGCTCACGCTGGGGATGCTGGCGTCGCTGCTGGTGTCGAACCTGACCGTGGCGTTCATCCTCGGCGCGGCGTTCTGCGCTGTGCCGGTCTTCATCGATCATGCCGGGGTGATTCTCACGGGCGGCGCGCGCCGGCTGATCGAAGGGCTGTCGTTCCGCACGCAGTTCGAGGACTTCGCCGCGGGCGTCGTCTCGCTTTCGTCGCTGCTGTACTTCGTGGCATTCACTCTGGCGATGCTTTATCTCAACGTCGCCCTGCTGGGCCGTCGCCATTGGCAGACCGGCAAGGGCGCTGCGCCCCTGGGGCGTCACTACCTGGCGCGAGGACTCGCGCTGCTCGTGATCGTAGCGAGCCTCACGGTCCTGACGGGGCGTCTCGGCGGCCGCGTCGACGTCACGGCGGGGCGGCTGCACTCGCTTTCGGACGAGACCGTCGCGTTGATTGGCCAGCTCGACCCCGAACGGCCGGTCTTCATACAGGCTTTCCTGAGCCCCAATGTGCCGCGCAGCTATCTGCAGTCGCGGAACAACATCGTGAACGTGTTGAGAGAGTTCAACGCTCTCGGCGGCAGCGCCATTCACGCCCGTGTGATCGAAACCGAGAAGTACACTCCCGAGGCCCGCGAAGCCCAGGAGCGCTACGACATCCAGCCGCGTCCGATCCCGATTTTCGAGCAGACGCCCGGTAGTGCGGACGAGATCTATTTTGGGCTCGCCTTCACGCGCGGCGCGGAGGAGTTCGTCATCCCGTTCTTCGACCCCGGCCTGCCCGCCGAGTACGAAATCATGCGCTCGGTGCGGGTGGTTTCGAATGCGGAGAAGAAGAAGGTCGGCATCCTCATCAGCAAGGTCAACATGTTCGGCGGATTCGATTTTCAGACCCGCCGCCGCTCCGCGGACTGGTCGATCGTCGCCGAGCTGCGCAAGCAGTACGACGTCCAGCGGGTGCCGGCGGACAGCGACTACCCGGCGGACCTCGACGTGCTCCTCGCCGTTCTGCCGCACACCATCACCGACGAGGAGCTCGAGCGGCTCGCGAACCATGTCGGCGAAGGCCATCCGGCGCTAATCATGCTGGACCCGATGCCGGCGTTCAATATCGAGCTGTCGCCGCAGATACCGCCGCGCAATCCCTTCCAGCAGGGTGGCCCGCCGCCGACTCCCCCGACCAACGTTCAGCCTTTGCTCGACGTTCTCGGCCTGCAGTGGCCCAAGGATCAGATCGCCTGGGACAAGTACAACCCGCATCCCCAGATCGGAGCGCTGCCGGAAGAGATCATCTTCATCGGCGCGGGCAACAAGGCGGCGGTGAACCCGTTCCATCCCGAGGAGCCGATTACCGCCGGGCTGCAGGAAGTCGTATTGCTGCATTCCGGCGTCCTGAAGCCGGCCGAGACGGACAAGACGGAGTTCATTCCGTTGCTGCAGACCGGCTCCGACTCGGGGCAGGTCATGTGGATGCGGCTTGTGCAGCGGACGCTGTTCGGCATCCAGCTCAACCCGAACGTCCCCCATCGGCCGGACGAGGAGTTCCACGTTCTGGCGGCCCGCGTCGAGGGCAAGGAGGGCGACAAGCCGGTGCGGGCGATCGTCGTCGCCGATCTCGACATGATGGGCGAGCAGTTCTTCGAGCTGCGGCGCCGGGGCATCGAGAACCTGAACTTCGACAACGTCACGTTCCTGCTGAACGCCGTCGATTCGCTGGCCGGCGACGATTCGTTCATCGAGCTTCGCAAGAGGCGTCCGCGGCACCGAACGCTTGAAGCCGTCGAGGCGCGCACGCGGGTCTATGAAGAGCAGCGTCTGGAGGATACGACCGAAGCGGAAGACGTGGCCGAGAAGCGGCTCGAAGAAGCTCAGGAGCGCCTGGACCAGGCCGTCGCGGCGCTACAGGCCAGGACGGATCTCGACGCCCAGACCAAGCGCATCATGATCGCCAATCAGCAGAAGGTCGAGAACCGCCGGCTGAGCGTTGCGCGCAAGAACATCGAGGACGAGAAGCAGCGTCAGATGGAACGGGCGCGCTCCGAGATGGAGTCGTCGATCCGGGCCATCCAGAGCACGATCAAGCTGTTGGCGGTGATCATTCCGCCGATTCCCGCGTTTGCCCTGTTCCTGTTGGTATCCGTGCGGAGACTTCGGCGGGAGAAGATCGGCGTCTCGCCCGACCGCCTCGTGGAGCAGAAGAAAGGATAGCGATGGAGGGTACGTCATGAATGAACTCAAAACCACCATCCTCTTCGGCGTGACCGCCGCCGTTCTGGCAACGGCGGCGATGGTGATCGATCCCGGCGCGGCAACGCCGGACGTGTTCAGCGACCAAGGCGAAGCGTTCTATCCGGATTTCACCGACCCGCAAGCGCCGAAGGCCATCGAGGTCGTCGACTACGACGAAGCCACCGCGACTGCGCGGCCGTTGAAGGTCGAGTTCGCCGAGGGAACGTGGCGGGTGCCGTCGCACTTCAACTACCCGGCCGACGCCGAGGACCGCCTGGCGAACACCGCCGCGGCATTGATGGAGCTGCGCAAGGACGCCATCGTGAGCGACCGGGTCGAGGAACACGGCGACTACGGCGTGATCGACCCCTTCGCCGAAGGCGAGCTCTCGCTCGAAGGACGCGGCCAGCGCGTCACCCTGAAAGACGAAAATGACGTCACGCTCGCCGACTTTATCGTCGGCAGGAAAGTCGACGGCAAGCAGAATCGCCGCTACATGCGCGTCCCGACGCAGAAGCGCGTGTACGAGGTGGAAACGTCGGCGGACGTTTCGGCCAAGTTCGAAGACTGGATCGAGACGGACTTGCTGAAGACCTCCGCCGGCGACATCCGGAGAGTTCTGGTCAACCGCTACTCGATCAACGAGAGGATGGGCCGTTTGGAAAACCAGGAGCGGCTCGTCCTGACGAAGAAAGACGACAAGTGGACGATGAGCGGCGGAGGAGTGCCTGATACGAGCAAGATGAATGACCTCACGGGGGCGCTCGACTCGCTCAAGATCGTTGATGTTCAGCCGAAGCCTCAGAACCTCACGGAAGTTCTGAAAGGGACCTCGGGAATTGCGATCTCGCGGCAGTCACAGATGTCGTTGCAGCAGAAAGGTTTCTTCGTTACGCGAAGGGGTCTGCTGGCCAACGAAGGCGAGATCGTTGTCGACTCGAAGAATGGGCTGCAGTACACGCTGCGGTTCGGCGAGATTGCATCGAGCGGGCCGAGCGCCGGCGCGGAGGACGGATCCTCCGGCGAAGATGGCGAGGGCGAGCGCCGCTACCTCTTCATCACCGTCGAGTACAGCGAAGCGCGGGCGAAACAGTACAACGACGGCGAAGAGCCCGATGCAGAGGGCAAAGAGCTGGCCGACGAACTACGCAACCGTTTCGCGGATTGGTATTACGTCATCTCCGGGGCGGACTTCAACAAGCTGCGCCCCCGGCGGCGGGACTTGCGCGGCTGACCCCGAATCCCGCAAGGACGTTCGATTTCCGGTGCTGAGACACAAGCCTGTTTGTTGCTTGGCGCCGTGGACAAAGCACGTGGAAGAAAAACAGGCTAGAATAGCCTGAGTCCGGCTGGCCGCCCCTTTGGTTAGCGCTGCGGCAGCCGACCCCGGAGGAGTTCCCCATGAAACCCACAACCGTAAAAGATTCCAGCCAGGTGTCCCGGCGCGATGTTTTCCGCGCGGGCTCGATGGCTTCCGTGGCCGGCTTGCTGGCGGCCCTGCCACTGCGCTCCGCGGCGGCGCCCGCAGCTCGATTGCCTTCCCGCGGCGGCGGCCCGAACGTGTACGAGAGGGTCGGATGCCGGCCGTTCATCAACTGTACGTCGACGTTTACCATCAACGGCGGCTCGGCGCAGTTGCCCGAGGTGATCGAGGCCGTCCACGAAGCGGCGTTCTACCATGTGAACCTCGACGAGTTGATGGCCGCCGTCGGCCCCCGCATCGCCGAACTGCTTGGCGCGGAAGCGGCGATGGTCAGCTCGGGCGCGGCCGGAGCGGTGACCTGCGGCACGCTGGCCTGTGTCGCGGGCGGCGACCCGGAGACGATCCAGCAGCTTCCCGACACCTACGGCGTCAAGGACGAAGTGATCGTGCCGAGCTGGTCGCGCAGCACCTACGACCATGCGGTTCGTACGACCGGCATCAAGATGCTCGAAGTCACGACGTACGACGACCTCAAGAACGCCTTCGGCCCGAAGACGGCGATGTGTACGGGCCAGGTGAACATGCTGCGCGGCAAGAATCCGTTCACGCTGGAGCAGTTCACCGCGGAAGCGCGCAAGCATGGCGTCCCGGTCTTGATCGACGCGGCTGCCGATCTTCCGCTCGTCCCCAACCCGATCCTGGCGAAGGGCGCTGATCTGGTCGCATACAGCGGCGGCAAGATTCTGCGCGGTCCGCAGTCGGCGGGCATCCTGATCGGCCGGAAGGATCTCATCACGGCCGCCTTCACCAACAGCGCGCCGCATCACGCTTTCGCGCGGGCGATGAAGGTCAGCAAGGAAGAGATCGTGGGCGCCTACGTGGCGGTGCACAGCTTGCTGAACGGGCGCAGCCGCAAGGCCGAAGATGATCTTTGGCGCTCCTGGTACAAGGAGATCACCGCGAAAATCACGAAAGTCGACGGCGTCACGACCACCGTCAGCGAGCCTGCCAGCGCGGCCAACTATCCGACGCTCATGATCTCGTGGGACCCGA
Source organism: Bryobacterales bacterium (assembly GCA_028819575.1). Taxonomy (GTDB): domain Bacteria; phylum Acidobacteriota; class Terriglobia; order Bryobacterales; family UBA6623; genus JAPPLB01. The sequence goes on from JAPPLB010000077.1 coordinate 8,860, forward strand.
AGAAGATCGGTCTCACGGCGGGTGAGCTGGGCAAGATGATGCTCGACGGCGAACCGCGCATCAAGACGCACGCGGGCGGCGACGGCCATCAGTTCCGGCTGCGTCCGTGCGCGATGTACGACGGCGAGCAGAAGCTCGTCGCTTCGCGTCTCCATGAGATCTTCCGCAATGCGCCGGGCGAGAAGCCGGTGGTTCCGCTGAAGCCGCCCACGGTCACGATCGACGGCCACTGGGACATCGATCTTCAGTTCACGGTCGGCTCGGCGCAACACAAGGTGTACTTCACCACCGACGGCAACGACGTCAGCGGCCAGTATGTCGGGCGGATTACCGACAAGCCCGTCACCGGGACGGTCAGTGGCAACGAAGTGAAATTCACCGGCGGCGGAAAGGTCGAGGCGACCACGCTGAACTACGCCTTTACCGGTCACGTCCAGGGCGACCATATGAGCGGCGAGGCCAGCCTGGGCGAGTACGGCAAAGCCCGCTGGACGGCAAAACGCCGCGCATAGCCTGGATATCCGGACGCCTGACGTTCGAAGAACGCGGCAAGCCCGTCGTGATGTCGTTGTGCCTCGCCGGCTCGTGCTGGTGAACGCAATCAGCCACGCCCCGAATCGGAGCGACAGGCCTGGTGAGCCTCGTCCTGACGGCCTCCTCTTGCGCACTTCGCCTTGCCCCGGTGTGCGATACCGGGCTGGCGACGTAACGGCATCAAGCCAGGTTGCTTTCCAGGGTTACGGCCGAAGGGCGGATTGAGAAGCGGGCAGCCTGAAACGCCCTCCGCGATTGGAAGCACGGAGGACGTCGGAAGACCCGGACAGAGTTATTCGGCGGTCTTGCCGTAGTAGGCGGCGTTTCTCTCTGTGAATTCGTCCCACTTCTCGGGAAGGTCTTCCAGGGCGAAGATGGCCGAGACGGGGCAGACCGGGACGCAGGCGCCGCAGTCGATGCACTCATCGGGTTCGATGTAGAGCATTTCTTCGTCCTCGAAATCGTCTTCGTCGTCCTTGGGATGGATGCAATCGACCGGGCAGGCATCCACACAGGCCGTGTCCTTCGTGCCAATGCAGGGTTCGGCAATAACGTACGCCATGATGTAGCGATCTCCTTCTATTCAGAACCTGTGATCCCTTGATCTCGGTCGATGCGGGACCATCGCAAATTTCAAGATAGCGGATTGTAGCACAAGGTGTAAACATTTCTTGCAGCGCCCGTTCAGTAATTTCCACTCATGGGTACAACCGCCGCGAAGCCGCATCGCGAAAATGTCGCGGCAGGAATCTGATAGCCTCTAACACAGGCGGACCCGGTCCGCTGATCATGGAGGGGCCGCATGCTGAAAGCGCTGCATGAAGACGCCGTCGAGCAGTACAAGCGGGAGGGTTACTACTTTCCGCTTACCGTACTCGACGACGAGCAAGTCGCCGCCAACCGGAAGCTTCTGGAGGACTTCGAAACCAGGCAAGGCGAACCCATTGGCGGAGCGCTGCGAAGCAAGTCTCATTTGCTGTTCACGTGGGTAGACGATCTGATGCGCCATCCGAAGATCCTCGATGCGGTCGAGGACCTGATCGGCGCCGACATCCTTTGCTGGAACACCTTTTTCTGGGTCAAGGAAGCGGGCAGCCGGAGTTTCGTTTCCTGGCACCAGGACCTGCGTTATTGGGGCCTCGACAGCAACGACCTGGTCAGCGTTTGGCTGGCGCTGTCGCCGGCAACGCTGGAAAGCGGTTGCATGCGTGTACTGCCGGGCAGTCACCAGGGCGACCTCCTGCCCCACAAGGATGAATACAAGGAGAACAATCTTCTGACACGCGGGCAGGAAATCTCGGTTCGGGTGGATGAGGCGAAGGCGGTGGCCATGCCGCTCGAACCCGGAGAGATCTCGCTGCACAATGTGCGCCTGGCTCATGCATCGGGTCCGAACCGCTCCAGCGACCGGCGGATCGGCCTCTCGATGCATTACATGCCCACACGCACGAAGCAGGTGGTCGGCGAGTGGGACAGTGCGGCTCTGGTTCGAGGCGAGGACCGCTATGGTCACTTTGCCCGCCCGCCGCGTCCCTCGAAAGACTTCGATCCTGACGCAGTGGCGTTTCACGAGAAAGCCACCCAGGCCGTTCGCGAGTTGCTGTTCAAGGACGCCGCGAAAGTCCGTCCGACGCTCTGACCCTCTGGTGTCTCACCAAATGCGTATATTGCCAAGTGGGGTTGACCGGTGCATGCGGGGTGAGGCTGCCGGCAGGCCGATCGAAACCAGCCCGTGCGTGGACATCGCGGTTCATTTGGGATAAACTGACTGGAGGATCCGAGGCTCTCCCCCAGAGCCGCAGTTGCGGCTGGCTTCACGCGCCGCTCCTGATTGGGTTTTTCTGACGAACGTCAGCCTGAGGGGAGACGAGTGTTTACAACGATGCCGACCTTTGTTCCAAGGGCGTCCGAAGTGCGCAACCAATGGTTCTTGCTCAACGCTGAGGACCAAGTGCTGGGCCGTCTGGCCTCGCGTGCCGCCGTGATCCTGATGGGCAAGCACAAGGCGGACTACACGCCCTTTCTGAAAACGGGCGATCACGTGATTGTCGTGAATGCCGGCAAAGTCCTTCTGACCGGGCGGAAGGAAGAGCAGAAGAAGTACTATCGTCACTCCGGCTATCCCGGAGGCATCAAGGAGATCAGCGCGAGGCAAATGCGCGAAGAACACCCTGAGCGGCTTGTGGAGAACGCCGTCCGAGGCATGCTCCCGAAAAACAAGCTGGGGAAACAGTTGACGCGCCGGCTGAAAGTCTATGCCGGGCCGCAGCATCCTCACGATGCGCAGCAGCCTCGCGAGATGAGTATCGGAAAGCAGGATTCCCGCTAACCGGGGGTCCGGGTTGAAATCGTGGCAGACCAGGTTCAGTATTTAGGCACGGGACGGAGAAAGTTGGCGGTGGCGCGCGTTTTCCTGCGTCCAGGCGGCGGCAGGATTCTGATCAATCGCCGGGAGATGGATGACTACTTCCAGGCGGAGGCGCATCGGGCTACGGTGCAGCAGCCGCTTCTCGTCACCGAGACGTTGGGCAAGTTCGACATCCTGGTCACGGCTCGTGGGGGCGGATTGAGCGGTCAGGCCGCCGCGGCGCGCATGGGTATCGCCCGGGCGCTGCAGAACTTCAACGCGGAGTTGCGGCCGACGCTGAAGAAAGCCGGTTTCCTGACTCGAGACCCTCGTAAGCACGAACGAAAGAAGTACGGCCGGCCGGGTGCGAGGAAACGCTTCCAGTACTCGAAACGCTAAATCGCAGTTCTTCCGGATGCGGTTGCAGATGTCCACCCAAATCTCGCTTGGATCGGGGCGGATGTTTCAGCCGGGCTGCTCAGAGGGCAGCAGCCGGAAAGAGGAGGATCATTGCCCCAAATCACAATGAAGGAATTGCTCGAATCGGGCGTTCATTTCGGGCACCAGACCAGGCGCTGGAATCCGAAGATGAAGGAATACATCTTCGGTGAACGCAATGGGATTCACATCATCGACCTGCAGAAGACGGTGAAGATGTTCAAGGAAGCGGCGCGTTTCGTCAGCGACGTGGCGGCGGAAGACAAGTCGATTCTCTTCGTGGGCACGAAACGGCAGGCTCAGGAAGCGGTCGCCGAAGAAGCGAAGCGCTGCGAGATGTACTATGTCAACAGCCGCTGGCTCGGCGGTTTGTTGACGAACTGGGCGACGGTCCAGAAGTCGATCGCCCGGCTGAAGGAGTTGGAGCGGCTGGCCAACGAAGAAGGCTATGAAGGCCGTTCAAAGAAAGAGGTGTCGCGTTTGGAACGCGAACGGAGGCATCTTGATCAGAACCTTGCCGGCATCAAGGACATTCCGGGGATTCCCGACGTGATGTTCGTGATTGACTCGAACAAGGAGTACATTGCCGTTCACGAGGCGCGGAAGTTGCAGATCCCGGTGGTAGCGGTTGTCGATACGAACAGCGACCCGGATACGGTGGATTACGTGATTCCAGGGAACGACGACGCGCTGCGAGCCATTCGACTCTTCACCAACAAGATGGCGGACGCCGTCATCGAAGGACGGGGCTTGGCCACGGCCGAGGATTTCGAGCAGGAAGCGGAGGTCGAGGGTGAGACGATGGAAGGCGACGGCGCCGCCGCGGCGGCAGAGGCTTCGGTGGAGGCAGTGACGCCGCCGGCGGTCGACACGGAGCCCGCGTCCGGCGACGGCCTCTGAGAAACCCGTCTCTTTCTTGTCGATTTCTCTTTTCGATCAGGACAACTGTAGGAAGACGTTATGGCGGAAATTACCGCAAAGATGGTCAAACAGCTCCGGGATAAAACCGGGGCCGGGATCATGGACTGCAAGAGGGCGCTCGCCAAGGCCGGCGGCGACATCGACCAGGCGGAACTGAACCTGCGCAAGCGGGGCATCGATGTAGCCCGGAAGAAGGCCGGACGGAAAGCTCAGGAGGGGCTCATCGGGGCGTACGTGCATCCCGGGAGCAAGCTCGGGGTCATCGTGGAAGTCAACTGCGAGTCGGATTTCGTGGCTCGCACGGATGACTTTCAGCAGCTCGTGCACGACATCGCGATGCACGTGGCGGCGACGGACCCGCGCTTCATCCGCAAAGAGGATGTCGATAACGAGGTGCTCGAGAAGGAGCGGGAAGTCCAGCGCGCCCGCGCTCTTGATGCCGGCAAGCCGGAAAAGATCGTCGACAAGATCGTCGAGGGCCGGATGAAGAAGTTCTATGAAGAAGTGTGTCTGCTGGAGCAGCCCTTCGTGAAGGACAACGCCTCGACCGTCGGCGAGCTGATCACGCAGATGGTTTCGAAACTGGGCGAGAATATACTGGTCAGCCGGATGGCTCGATTCAAAGTCGGTGAAGCCGACGCATAGCCCGCGCGCCGCTCGATGAATTCGTGGGGCGTCATGCTTCGCGCCGGTTCACAGGGTCCCCGTTCTCTCCGATGACGGCTCATCGTCGTATTCTTCTCAAGCTCAGCGGCGAGGTATTAGCCGGGAAGCCGGGTTTCGGAATCGACTCCGAGGCAACGCAAAGGATTGCCCGCGAGATGGCCGAGGCGGCGCGGACGGGCGTTTCCATGGGTGTCGTTGTCGGCGGCGGCAACTTCTTCCGGGGTGTGAAGGGTTCCGATACCGGACCGGGACGCGTTTCCGTCGACCAGATGGGGATGCTGGGGACGGCCTTGAATGCGATCGCGTTGCGCGATCATCTGCAGGGTCGGGGACAACCGGCGGTAGTCTTCAGCGCGATTCCGATGCCGCCGATCCTGGACGGCTTCTCGCTGCCGCGGGTTCTCGAACGGCTGGGAAACCAGGAAGTCGTCATCTTCGCCGGGGGTACGGGGAATCCGTTCTTCTCGACGGACAGCGCCGCCGCGCTTCGCGCCGCTGAGATCGGCGCCTCGTTGCTGGCGAAGGCGACGAAAGTCGACGGAGTGTACGACAAGGACCCGGCCCGGTTTCCCGACGCGGCCCGATATGAGAGAATCTCGTACGACCAAGTGCTCCTGGACGAGCTCGCTGTCATGGACGCCGCCGCCGTCTCATTGTGCCGCGAGAACGAAATTCCCGTTGTCGTGTTCGACGTGACCGTTGCCGGGAATATACAGCGTCTGGTCGAAGGTGAAACGATAGGCACTGTGATCGACTGAGGTAGGGATGTCAACCTTGCACGCCGAGAATCTGGAAGACCTCAACGCAGAAGCCAAGAGGCGTATGGGCAAGACCGTCGAGGACTTGCGTCATGAACTGGCAAGCATCCGAACCGGCCGGGCCTCGGTCAGCATCCTGGACCCGGTCCGGGTTGACTATTACGGCTCGCCGTTACCTCTGAACCAGGTTGCCAATCTGAGCACCCCCGAGCCGTCGTTGATCATGGTGCAGCCCTGGGATGTTTCTCAGATCGGTGCGATCGAAAAAGCGATCATGAGATCGAATCTCGGTTTGACGCCGGCGAACAACGGCACCGTGATCCGACTTCCGATCCCGCCCTTGACCGAGGAGAGGCGCAAGGATCTGGTGAAGCAGCTCCATCGGATTGTCGAGCAACACCGAGTCGCCGCCCGCAACGTTCGGCGGGACGCGAACGAAATCGCAAAGAAGATGCTGAAGGACAAGAAGATCTCCGAGGACGAGCAGCACAGGAACCACGACGAGATCCAAAAGCTCACCGACAGCTTCATCAAGGAGATCGAAGCCGTTGGCGCCGGGAAGGAAAAGGAGATTCTCGAGATCGGTTAGCCGTCCCTGCTGAAACCCCGCGTCGTACCGAGAGTGGCGAGGCGCGAAGACGTACCCGTTGGTCCGATCGTGTGCCGAAAACCCGGGTTTTCGGCTTGCAGGCATGAAACAAGGCAGATCGTCCGCCCGTTGTTCCCGGCGCAAATGGTTCAGCCGGTTCGGCCTCGCGCCCGTATTGGCCATTCAGTGCGGGCGGAAGTCGTTGGCGGAATCGCCACCCTGCCCGTTCCGCCGAAGTCGACGACGGGTGGCGCCCGCCCCGTTCCTGCCCGACACGAGCTCTTGGGGCGACGAGGGCCTTCACGCAGCCTGGCTCGGACACAGCACGGTCTTGCTCAAGATCGATGGGCGCATGGTGCTGACCGATCCGATCTTCAGCCGGCGCGCCGGTGTGCACTTGCGCGTTTGCACGCTGGGGTTGCGCCGCCGCGTGGCGCCGGCGTTGGCCATCGACAACCTTCCCCGTCCGGACGCGATAGTGCTCTCGCACGCGCACATGGATCATTTCGATATCCCTTCGCTGCGCAAACTGGCCCACCCGGAAACACGCTTGATCACGGCCTGCGGAACAAGCGACCTGGTGCCGCTGCGCCGCCGCTTCCGCGCCGTGCATGAGGCGGGCTGGGAAGAGGGTGTCCGAATCGGTTCGATGGGCATCACGGCGTTCGAAGTGAACCACTGGGGCGCGCGTTACGGCTCGGACACGTGGCGGGGCTATAACGGCTACGTCATCGAGTCGGGGCGCTATCGAGTTCTTTTTGCGGGAGACACGGCCCTGACCGATCGCTTCCGGGCTCTGAAGAGACAGCGGCCCTTCGACTTGGCGATCATGCCGATCGGCGCCTACAATCCTCGGATCCACCATCATTGTTCTCCGGAACAAGCGTGGCGCATGGCGAACGAGGCGGGCGCCGAGCGGATTCTGCCGGTGCATCACCAGACTTTCCCCCTGGGGCAGGAGCCGCCCCACGAACCGATCGAGCGATTCCATGAAGCCGCCGGCAGTCAGGCGGATCGTATCGCCGCGAGCCGGATCGGCGAGCAGGTGCGAATCATCTGAGCGCACTCTCCGACATCCGAGGGAGTCAGCGAGCTCGGGCTGTGCATCGCCGGATGGTTTCTCCCAATGCCGGCGTACGCCGCAAGGCTGCGTTTCACATCGCCTGACGGGGGAGGCTCGCGATCCGAAGCCCGTGATTCGTGACTCGCGCTTCGGCCATCGTGTGGTGAGAAATGCAGTTCAGGCTCCAGGGCCTTTGAGCAGCCTGGCAGGCAACGTAACGGCCGCCCAGATCAGGTCGAGCACCCCACCGACAACGATACCCAGGAGACGAAAGGGCAGCAGCAGGAGCCAGACGATCGGGTAGAGGATCAGGGCCAGCAAGGCCAGCGGCCAGCAGAGAAAGAGCAGGATCAACCACAGCAGGAAGGACCACATTTTCTACAGGCTCCGGAATAGAGATACGGAAGATGTGCAGGGAAGTTCCGGTTCTGACCTGAAACGTCCTCCTGATCAGGCCGCGTTGACACCGGTCCGGATGTTCCCCGCTTGTATGATCCGCCCTCAGGCGGAGGAAAAACTCGCAGGGGCACGTCAGCTTCCGATGGATCAGATGGATATGGCCACAGAGTCCGCCTGAACAGCGCCGCTCTCCTGCACGCCCCGCATGGGCATGATGATTGATGATATCGAGAAGCCCACAAAATAAGCTATAGTAATGTTCGCCTGCCGTGAACTCCGGCCACTTCAAGGTCTTTCGAGACATTGCGCAGACACACAGCGTCAGCCGCGGCGCTGCAATGAACGGCATCTCGCAATCTGCGGCGAGCCAAATCCTGAAACATCTGGAAAACGACATCGGCGTGGTCCTTCTGGACCGCAGCATGCGCCCTCTGAAGCTCACGCCGGCAGGCCGGCTTTACTTTGACGCCAGCCGCGACATCGTACGCCGCTACGAAGTGATGCGGGCTGAGATTGATTCGCTCAAGGGCGAGCTCGTCGGATCGGTGCGGGTTGCTTCGATCTACTCGATCGGCCTGTATGAAATGCGGCGCATTCGGGAAGACTTCGAAGAAGAGCACCCCCAGGCGCGTGTGCATCTCGAGTACATGCATCCCGAAAAGGTCTATGAAGCGGTCAGCGGTGATCAGGCCGATCTCGGGTTGATCAGCTATCCCACGGCTACGAAGAAACTCAAGGTGATTCCCTGGCGTATCGAGAAGATGGTTCTCGTTTGCCATCCGCGGCACCGGCTGGCGCGGAAACGGACGGTTGAAGTCAACGATTTGGCCGATCAGGAGTTCGTGAGCTTCGATCCGGATCTTTCGATCCGCAAGGCGATGGACCGCTTTTTTCGAGAACGCGGGCTGCTGAGGAAAGTGGTGCTCGCGTTCGACAACATTCAGATGATCAAAGAAGCACTGGTGATCGGCTCGGGGATCAGCCTGCTGCCGGAGCGGACGGTTCGGCAGGAAGTGACGGAAGGAAGGCTGGTAGCGCACCGCATCGAAGCTCCGGAGCTTGTTCGGCCGGTCGGCATCGTGCAACGCCGCCGCACGACGCTCTCGCCCACGGCAGCGGCCTTCCTGCAATATCTGCAGGAGCGCCCCGGGGATTAGTGGCGGTTTTCGCAAGGCCTCACGGCAGCGATATGGCTGCACAAAGTGATAAGCTGGCAGTGGGAATGAAGCCGCTTGCGCGCCACCTGGAAGAGGCGGGGATCAGCCTCGCCCGACTCGTCAGCGCGTCGGGCCTCGACCAGAAACGGGTGCTTGCGATCGTCAGCGGCAACTACATCCCCAGCCCGTCGCAGAGAGAGCGTCTGGCCTCCGTCCTGGGCGTTGCCATCGACGAGATTTCCTGGGGACACGCGGTGCCGGTCCAGTACATGCGCGGCAACGGTCCGCAATCCGGACGCCCTACTTGAAGACCGCGTCCTTCACCCCCGCGTACTCCGATTCGGCAGGAAAAGCATGCCGCGGCTCCGGCTCCGTGCTTCTCCGTTTGCTGTAATCCATTACTTGACCCCTGGAATCTAGAATCAGCAGTGCGCATGCAAAGGTTTTCTACAGCTTTGTTCGTTGCGGGTATTTTTTTCTTCGGCTGGCCAATTCATCTTGATGCGAAAACCGTCGTCGTGAAAGCAGGCTGGAAAGAAACCAGAACCACGCTGAGTCAACCTGATTTTCGCCTCAAGCTCCAGATTCAGTTGAAATCGAACAGGAAGATGAAGGGAATTGTGACCGGAACAACTGGCGCCGGACTGAGGCTTGAACGGAATGGGTCCGAGACTTTCATTCAGCGGACCGAGATACATTCAATCCGGCTTGTCCCTCGCAAGGCAAGCAGCCACCGGAATCGAGTACTTGCCCTCGCGGGAGGCGTTCCTGCCGGGCTCGGCGTTGCCTTGGGAGCGTGGCACGTTGGTTGCGCCGTTGCAGGTGGTTGCGGGGAGCCGTCTGATCCTGTTGGTTCCGCAGGTTTTTATGCGGTCTTGGTGGCTGTTCCGGTTCTGCTGTACAAGCTCGCGGCGCGGGCTGATCGCGGAGCACTGTTGATCATTCTGGATGACAGTGTTGCGAATCACTCTCTGGGGAGTCCTGTGCACAGAACCGTTGTTATCGGCTAGCCTGTGGATGATCTCGTGTTTTCGGGACACGCGGTGGGCCACGGTGTTCAGAGATGAATCCGGTTGATCAGGGGCGGCCGAGACCGGTTTGCCGCCGATCCGTCTGGAAGTGCTCCCGGACTCTCTAAAACAGTCCCGGAAGCGGCGAAATGGTCCCCACCAACGCCGCAATCGCCCGAAGAAACGGCTCTGACGACACTTTGGCTCTGTCCTTGCAGGGTTCGGGGCGTGCCGATCCCTGCAACGTTCCTCATGAGCACTCCGAGATTGCATCCGCAGGCGTGGATCAACAATCGGTTCCGAATGTTGGCGTGGCCCCGCCAATGCACCCGCCGCATCCCGCCGGTCCCGTACGTGCGGCCATCGACTGCTCCACCATCTCCCCGGTTCCCGGCCGCCCGCCGTTGAGTGCGCGTAGGTGTCGTTGCTCCTACACGGCTCATGCCAAACAAGCGCAACGAAGAGATAGCTCCTTACCGCGCACCCCTGCCCTGAGGTTCCGAGAAAGTCAAGTCGGCACGCCAATTCGTTTAGAATCGGGACTTATGCGCGTTTTCCTGCCATTTTGCCTTCTCCTCCTCGCCGCCGCCGCCCACGCCGCCGACAGCACCCGCACCGGCCGTTTCACCGTCGAGCATCCGACGCTGCACAATCTCGGCTTCGAGTGGGCCATCACCGGCGACGACAACCGCAACGCCTCCGTCACGGTCGAGTTCCGCCGCGTCGGCGATGCAGAGTGGCGTCCGGCTCTTCCGCTGGTTCGCGTCGGAGGGGAGCGAATCTTCCGCAAACGCGAGCACCTCGAATACACCGTCCCCGACGGCTTCGCGGGAAGCATCCTCAATCTGGAGCCCGGCACGGAATACGAATGCCGCTTCAAGCTGGCCGACCCCGACGGCGCCGGCGGCCAAACGACCAAAACCGTCCGCGTCACCACCCGAACCGAGCCGCAGCCCTACCCGGGCGGACGCATCCGCCACGTCTATCCGCCCTATCACGAGGGCCCGCGGCAGGAACCCCACTTCAGCAGCCTGCTCGAGGCCTATTACGGCGCCGGGCTCGGCGATTGGAACGTCGTCTGGGAGCGGCGCGTTCAACCGGGCGACACGATCCTCGTCCATGCCGGCCTCTACCGCAACGACCGTCTCAACTACGTCGACCCGATGATGACGCCGTTCGACGGAACGAATTGGCTCACGATCAAGGCCACACCCGAAAAGCCCATCACCATCAAAGCCGCCGGTGACGGCGAAGTCGTCTTCGACGGCGCCGGCAACCACCGCCTGTTCGACGTCACGGCTTCAGCCCATCACATCTTCGACGGACTCACCTTCCGCAACACCGACATCGCCATCTTCGCGGGCTTCAAGGAGGTGAACGGCGCCGTCGGCCTCACCGTCAAGAACTGCCGCTTCGAGGACATCGGCTTCGGCGTCTGGACCGAGTACGCCGGGTCGAGCGACTTCTACATTGCCGACAACATCTTTATCGGCCGTATCGAGCAGCGCAACCTGCTGGTCGGCTGGACCGGCCCGCTGTGGCGCAGCGCCGGCCCCTACGGCTCTCACGAAGTCCGCAGCTATTACGCCGTCAAGGTCTACGGCCCCGGTCACGTCATCGCCTACAACGCCGTCGCGTACTTTCACGACGGCATCGGCATCTCCACCTACGGAACGCCCGAGTCCGACCCCGAACGGCGCGCCTCATCCATCGACATCTACAACAACGACATCCACATGTCCGGCGACGACTTCATCGAAACCGACGGCGGCGTGCACAACATCCGCGTCTACAACAACCGCGGCGTCAACGCGGCGCACGGCGGCTACAGCTCGCAACCTGTCTTCGGCGGTCCGGCCTATTTCATCCGCAACATCCTCTACCACGTCCCCAGCGGCGTCGCCTTCAAGTTTTCCGCCAAGGCCGCCGGACTGTTCGCCTACCACAACACCATCATCGGCGAACACGTCGCGAGCGATCCCTCATCCAACATGCACTACCGCAACAACCTCTTTCTGGGGCGCGATACTCCCGGCCGCAGTGTGATGATCTGGGCGAATGCCGGTTCGGACTACAGCTCGGACTACAACGGCTTCCGCCCCAACAAGGATGTCGTCGAGCAATATCGCTGGCTCGCTCCGCGAAGCGGTGAGACGATCTATGAGCCCCGCCCCGAAGACTGGCGCACGTTCTCGACGCTCGACGAGTTCCGAGCCGCCACGGGCCAGGAACAGCACGGCCTCGAGCTCGATTTCGACGTCTTCGAGCAGATGATCCCCCCCGACCCGACGAAGCGCCACGCCGTCTACCACGCCAGGGATCTGAACTTCCGCCTGAAGCCTGGCGGCAAGGCCGTCGACGCCGGCGTCCTCATCCCCACCGTCAACGACCACTTCAGCGGCAACGCCCCCGATCTGGGCGCCCTCGAATCAGGCCGCCCCCAACCTCACTACGGCCCGCGTTGGCTGAAATCCCAGCCCTTCTATCAATGACGGATTGACGACAGGAGGCAAAGCGGCGGCTGCAACCCCGAAGGCCGGCGAGGCTCCCGGCTGCCTTGCCTGCGGCGGGGCTTCGATAGACTGTGGTTGCGGCTCCGAGTCCGGTCTTGTGTCGACAGCCTTGAAGTCACCGTCCACGCCAAGCGAAACGGTTAAACCCGATCGCTCGCGAACTCTCTCGGGGACTCCCGTCGAGAAGGTCTACACCCGTGACCGTCTGAGCGGCTTCGACCCGAGCGCCGATCTCGGCGATCCGGGCGGCTTCCCGTTCACTCGAGGCATCCATGCCGACATGTACCGAGGCAGGCCGTGGACGATGCGGCAGTTCTCGGGCTTCGCCGCGCCCGAGGAAACGAACCGCCGCTACCGCTATTTGCTCGAACACGGACAAACGGGGCTCTCCGTGGCCTTCGACCTGCCCACCTTGATGGGTTATGACGCTGATGACCCCCTGGCGTCCGGAGAGGTAGGCAAGTGCGGAGTGGCGATTTCAAGCCTGGCGGACATGGAGGAGTTGTTCCGGGACATCCCGCTGGCCGAGGTGACGACGTCAATGACGATCACTTCCTCGGCAGCCATTCTGTGGGCCATGTATCTCGTCGTGGCCGAGAAGCAGGGCGCTGATTGGGCGCGGCTTTCGGGGACGATCCAGAACGACATTCTCAAGGAGTACATGGCGCAAAAGGAGTACATCTACCCGCCGCGTCCTTCGATGCGGTTGGTCGTCGATACGCTGGAGTTCGGCTCCGGGAACACTCCGAAGTTCAACCCGATTTCGATCAGCGGCTACCACATTCGCGAGGCGGGCGCGACGGCTCTGCAGGAGTTGGTCTTCACCCTCGGCGCCGGAGTCGAATACGTGAAGTGGGCTGTCGAACGCGGCTTGCAGATCGATCGCTTCGCGCCCCGGTTGAGCTTTTTTTTCGACGTGCACAGCGACTTCTTCGAGGAGATCGCCAAGTTCAGGGCGGCGCGGAAGATCTGGGCCAGGCTGATGCGGGATCGCTTCGGCGCGAAGAACGAGCGTTCGTGGAAGCTGCGTTTCCATGCGCAGACGGCGGGCGTGTCGCTGACGGCCCAACAGCCTCGAGTGAATCTTGCTCGTACGGCGATTCAGGCCCTGGCCGCCGTTCTGGGCGGAGCGCAGTCGCTGCACACCAACTCGCTCGACGAGGCATACGCCTTGCCGACCGAGGAGGCCGCCTTGCTGGCGCTGCGGACACAGCAGGTGTTGGCCTGTGAGACCGGTGTGATCGAAGCGGTCGATCCGTTCGGGGGCAGCTACTTCCTGGAACGGCTGACTCTCGATTTGGAAACGGGCTTCTTCGAGCAACTGGAGAAGATCGAAGCGATGGGCGGGATGGTGACGGCGGTCGAGAACGGTTATCCGCAGGCCGAGATCGCTCGATCGAGCTACGAGTTCCAGAAGTCCATCGAAGAAGGCCGCCGTCGGATCGTCGGCGTGAACGCATACATCGAGGAGGAACACGAACCCATTCCCACGCTCTCGATCGACCACACTGTCGCCGAGAAGCAGTCGGCGAAGCTCGCCAGGCTGCGGTCGGAACGCGACAACGCCGCTGTTACCCGAGCCCTCGACAACCTCGGACGAGCCGCCGAAGGCGATACGAACCTCATGTTCCCCATCCTCGACGCCGTCCGCGCCTACGCCACCCTGGGAGAAATGTGCGACGTGCTGCGGGGCGTTTTCGGCGCCTACAGCGAACAGTCCGCGGTATAGCCGTCCCTCTTCTCTTGTCGAAGGAGTGCGGCTTTCTTCCTTTCCACGTCAGGGGCGAGAACTTTTGGCCGCTCCTCGCGCCGATTCAGGTACGCAGCGTAGTGAGTGACGGCGAGGACTCACTACGACTGTCAGTTGGCAAGCACCTCTAAAACAGTGGTCTCGTGCCATACTAACGCGCATGTTCAGGGTTTCCGCCGCGGTTGGTCTCGTTCTCTTTCTTGTTCACTGCGCGGGGCCGCCGCAATACGATCTCGTGATCGTGAACGGACAGGTGATGGATCCCGAGTCGGGGCTGGACGGGATTCGCAATGTCGGTATTCGAGGCGGAAGCATTGCCGCGATCAGCGAAGACGCGCTCTCGGGCGCTAAAGTGCTCGATGCGAGCGGGCAGGTCGTGGCGCCGGGGTTCATCGACCTGCATCAGCACGGACACAGTCCGGACAACTACAGGGCGCAGATTCACGACGGCATCACGACGGCCTTGGAGCTCGAGATCGGCGTCGAGGATATCGCCGCCTGGTACGGCGAGCGCGAGGGGAAGACGCCCGTCAACTTCGGAGCGAGCATCAGCCATCCCTACTCGCGCAACCTCGCCGTGCTGGGCAGCAACCCCGGCCTTGAGGGCGAAGCGCTCATGAAGCCCCTCGATGCCGGGCAACTCGAAAAACTCAAGCATCTTATTCGCCGCGGGCTTTCGGAAGGAGCGCCCGCTGTCGGCTTCGGCCTTGCCTATACGCCCGGAGCGACGACCGAGGAGGTTGTCGAGATCTTTCGTGTGGCGGCGAAGCACAACGCCAATTGCCACGTCCACATGCGCACTTCCGAGCCGCCCGGATTCGCCAACATCCAGGAAGTCCTCGATGCATCGAAGAAAACCGGTGCGCCGCTGCACATTTTCCACATCAACAGCAGCGCCTCGACGCGCATCCCGCAGTACCTCGACGTCATCGCGTCCGCACAAGGGCGGGGCGAGGACGTGACGACCGAGTGCTACCCTTACAACCGCGGCTCGACGCTGATCCAGTCCCATCTGTTCAACGACTGGCGGACGTACGACGACGAGCGCCTCGCGGGGTACATCTGGGTCGAGACCGGCGCAACCTTGAGCCGTGAGACCTTCGGGAAATACCGCGAGCAGGGCGGCACCATCATCTCTCCGCCGAGCTACAGCGAAGAGAACCTGCGAACCGCTGTCGCGAGCCCGATCACCATGATCGCCAGCGACGGCATGTGGCTCGACAAGGGCCGCGCCCACCCGCGCTCGTTCGGGACGTACGCACGCATTCTGGGCCGCTATGTCCGGGAGCAGAAGGCGCTGTCGCTGATGGACGCGCTGCGGAAGATGTCGCTTGCGCCGGCAAAGCGGCTCGAGCGCCGTGCGCCCATGATGAAGAAGAAGGGCCGGCTGAGCGTGGGCGCCGACGCTGACATCGTCGTCTTCGATCCCGACACTGTGATCGACAAGGGCACGTTTGAGGACCCGGCTCACTATTCGGAAGGGATCCGGCATGTGCTGGTCAACGGTCAAGTGACCCTCGAGGACGCTGCGTTCGTCGAAGGCGCAGCGTCCGGCAAGGCGGTCAAGGCGCCGCCGCAAACCTGACCAGGACGGCTTTCTATAATGGCAATGCCGCTGCACGGCAACCCATGAGCGCAGCATCCTTCTCGACTTCCGCCCCGCCGATCCGTGTTCTGGTCGCCAAGCCCGGTCTCGACGGCCACGACCGTGGCGCGAAGGTGATCGCGCGGGCGTTGCGGGATGCCGGCATGGAAGTGATCTATACGGGTCTCAGGCAGACGCCGGAGCAGGTCGTGAACGCGGCGCTCCAGGAAGATGTGGAGTTCATCGGCTTGTCGATTCTTTCGGGCGCGCACGCCGCAATTATTCCGCGGGTCATGAAGCTGCTCGAGCAGAAGGAAATGGACGACGTGCAGGTTATCTTGGGCGGCATCATCCCCGACGAGGACATCGACGCCATGGAACGTCTGGGTGTAGCCGCGGTGTTTCAGCCCGGCACGCCGCTGGAATCGATCATCACGTTCATTCGCGAAAACCGCCGCCAGCGGGATATCGCCTGAGACCTCGGTAAGAATTGACACCCCGCGAAGTCCCGTGATACAACCGGGCGATCAGTCTTGAAAGCGATGCCATCAGATGTAGAAGTAACCAGGCGAGGCTTCCTCAAGACGGGCGCCGCCCTGGCGACGACCGCCTTCGGATTTGATCTTCAGCCTGCTCGGGCCGCCGCCCGTGAACTGAAGATCGCACGCACCACGCAAACCCACAGCATTTGTCCTTATTGCGCCGTGGGTTGCAGCGTGATCATCCACACCCTGGGTGACAAGGCGAAGAACGTCAAGCCGGCGGTCGTTCATATCGAAGGCGATCCGGCGAGTCCGGTGAACCGCGGCACCTTGTGTCCCAAGGGGATTTCGCTCAAGCAGTTCGTCGTCAATGACCAGCGCTTGACCGAACCGCTTTACCGCGCTCCCGGGGCGACAGCATGGAAGGTCATTCCGTGGGACGAAGCCATCGACAAGATGGCCCGCCGCATCAAGGACTCCCGCGACCGCGGCTTCGAGCCGAAGGACGCTCGAGGCCGCACGGTGAATCGCCTCGATAACGTCGCGATCATCGGCGGCTGCACCGATACCAACGAGATCAATTACCTGCTGGGCAAGTTTCGGTTCAGTCTCGGAATCCTGACGTACGAAAACCAGGCCCGTCTTTGACACGGCCCGACGGTGGCCAGTTTGGCCGCCACGTTCGGCCGCGGAGCCATGACCAATGGTTGGACCGACGTAGCCAACACCGATGTCGTGTTGGTGATGGGCGGGAACCCTGCCGAGAATCACCCCGTCGGTTTCCGCTTTGTCATGGAAGCCAAGCGTCATCGCAAGGCCAAGCTCATCTGTGTCGATCCGCGCTTCAACCGCACTGCGGCGGTCTCCGACAGGTATGTTCAGATCCGCTCGGGCACCGACATTGCGTTCCTCGGCGGGCTGCTCAACTACGCGCTCAGCCACGATCGGTTTCACGCCGACTACGTTCGCGAACATACGAACGCGTCGTTCATCGTGAAGGAGGGCTTCTCGTTTGCGGACGGCTACTTCTCCGGCTGGGACGAGGATAGGCAACGGTACGACAAGTCCACGTGGGAGTACGAGCGGGTCGCGGATGGCTACGCCCGCATCGACAAAACCCTCGAGCACCCGCGCTGCGTTTTCCAGCTCCTCAAGAAGCATTACACGCGCTATACGCCGGAACAGGTCGCATCGATTTCCGGTTGCACCGCCGAAGAGTTCGAGCAGGCCGCCGAAGTCATCTGCTCCACCGGCCGCGCCGGGCGCTCGGGCACGATTCTCTACGCACTCGGCTGGACGCAGCACAGCCACTCGGTGCAGCTCATCCACACCGCGGCGATGCTGCAACTGATGCTGGGCAACATCGGCATGCCCGGCGGCGGCGTCAACGCGCAGCGGGGACACTCGAACATTCAAGGCGCCACCGACCTCGGCGCCTGGAATATGCTGCCGGGCTATCTGAAAGTCCCGCGCGCCAACTGGACCAGCCTCGCCGAGTACAACCGTGCCAACTCGCCCAAGCCGCTCCGGCCGAACTCGTTGAACTATTGGGGCAACACTCCAAAGTTCATGGTCAGCCTGCTCAGGGCCTACTACGGAGAGAACGCCACGCATCGGAACCAGTTCGGCTATGACTACCTGCCGAAAATCGCCGAGGGGGCGACCCACAGTTGGGGGTACCTCTTCGACGAAATGTACGCCGGCAAGAAGGAAGGCCTCATCTCGTTTGGGATGAATCCCGTCGCGGGCGGGCCCAACAGCATCAAGATGATCGAGGCGCTCGGCAAACTGAAGTGGTTGATCGTCGCCGAGAACTTCGAGACGGAAACGGCGGCGTTCTGGAAGGCCAAGGAGCTTCAGGAGAAGTACTACGGCGAGGTCACCGACCCCGAGAACGTTCAAACCGAAGTCTTCCTGCTGCCCGCCTCCTGTTTCGCCGAGAAAGACGGCACGTTTGTCAACTCCTCGCGTTGGCTCCAGTGGAAGTACAAGGCGGTCGACGCCCCCGGCAACGCGATGGACGACCAGGAAATCATCTCACGGCTCTTCCTCAAGCTGCGCGAGCTGTACGAGAAGGAAGGCGGCGCATCCCCGGAACCGCTCCTCGCCATGGACTGGAGCTACGCCAACCCGGTCTCGCCGTCGCTCACCGAAGTCGCCAGGGAAATCAGTGGCAAGGACGTTCGCAGCGGGCGGCAAGTGCCGGGGTTCGGTGCGCTCAAGGACGACGGATCGACCCTGTGCGGCAACTGGTTGTATTCGGGCTCGTTCACCGAAGCCGGCAACCAGATGGAAAGGCAGGGTCAGAGCGACCCGACCGGACTTGGCCTCTACGCCGACTGGGCCTGGAGTTGGCCCGCGAACCGCCGTGTCCTCTATAACCGCGCTTCAGCGGATGCCGACGGTAAGCCCTGGGACGAAACACGCGCTCCCGTCCGCTGGAAGGGCAACCGCTGGGTGGGTGATGTCCCCGATTACAAGGCCGACGCTCCACCGGAGGCCAACGGCGCATTCATCATGCTGGCCGAAGGAGTGGCGAAGCTGTTTGCGCCCGACTTCGCCGAAGGCCCGTTCCCCGAGCACTACGAGCCCGCTGAGTCGCCGGTCGAAAATCTGTTGCATCCGAACGTCGGCGACAACCCGGCAGCGCTCAAGTTCTCGAGTGACCTCGATCCGTTGGGGAATGCCGAGCAGTACCCGTACGTCGCCATTACCTACCGGCTCACCGAGCACTTTCACTTTTGGACGAAGCACGTTTCCGCCACTTCGGAGTTGCAATCCACCTTCTTCGTCGAGTTGCCCCAGGCGCTTGCCGACGAGAAGGGCATCGCGAGCGGCGACCGCGTCCGGGTAACGTCGGCGCGCGGCAGTGTGGAAGGCCCTGCGCTGGTCACGAAACGCATGCGGGGACTGCAAGTCGCCGGCAAGACGATCTACCAGGTCGGCCTGCCGATTCATTGGGGCTTCCTGGGGCGCGTCAAGGGGCCGCTCGTCAATAACCTTACGCCGTCGGTGATGGATCCGAACTCAGGCACGCCGGAGTACAAGGGTTTCCTGGTCAACCTGGAGAAAGTGTAGCCGCATGCACACCGTCGCCAAACTCGTCGATACCTCGACCTGCATCGGCTGCAAGGCCTGCGAAGTCGCTTGCCAGGAATGGAACGATCAAGACTTCACGATCAGCGGCTTCGACGGAAGCTACCAGACACTGCCGGACCTCGAGCACAACTTCTGGAACCTGATCAAGTTCAACGAACTCTCGCGCGAAGACGGCCAGATGACGTGGAACATGGCCAAGTACCAGTGCATGCACTGCGTCGATCCCGGCTGCCTGAGGTCATGCCCCGCGCCGGGCGCCATCTTCCAGCAAAAGGACGGCATCGTCGACTTCAACCACGATCTCTGCATCGGTTGCGGCTACTGCATCACCGGATGCCCGTTCGACGTTCCCCGGCTCAGCCCCAACTCGAAGAAGGTCTACAAGTGCTCGCTGTGTTCGGACCGCACTGCTGTAGGACTCGAACCCGCCTGTATCAAGGCGTGTCCCACGAACTGCCTGACCTTCGGCACCCGAGAGGATCTGATACAGATCGCCAACGCCCGAGCCGGTGAACTCAAGCAGGACGGCCACGCCGGCGCCGGCATTTACAACCCGGAGGGTGTCGGCGGGACTCACGTCCTCTACGTGCTGAAGGACGCCGCGGACCCGGAGAGCTACGGCCTGCCGAAAGCCCCGAAGATCCCCTGGACCGTATCGCTGTGGCAGGGTCCCGTCAAGTGGCTCGGCAATCTGGTGTTCACCGGCGGCATCTTGGGGGCTTTCTTCCACTACCTTCGCTACGGTCCGAAGCCAACGGGCGACGAGGAGGGCATCGATGCCTAGCGCTCAGGCGGTGAGAAATGCGGGCTAGGCCCGTCCATCGCTTCTCGTTCGCAGAGCGCGCCATTCACTGGCTGGCCGCGCTCAGCTTTCTCTACGCCGCTCTTTCGGGCCTTGCCCTTTGGAGTCATCATCTCTATTGGCTCGCCACCGTCCTCGGCGGGGGAGTCGCGACCCGCTGGGGCCACCCTTGGGGTGGGACCGTCTTCGCGTTTCTCGTCGGTGCGATGTTCCTCATCTGGGCACGGCAGATGCGACTTGACTCCGACGACCGCACATGGCTCCGCAATGCGAAGAAATACGCCGTTCACGACGAGGCAGGGCTGCCGGAGGCGGGCCGCTTCAACGGCGGTCAAAAGATGCTCTTCTGGGGGCAGGTGGTGCTGACCTTGCTCTTGCTCGCCAGCGGCGTCATTCTGTGGTTCCCCGAGTGGATGCCCCGGAACTTCAGGCTTGCGGCCATCCTGATCCATCCCATTGTCGCGGCGGGCTCGATCGGCATGATTATCCTGCACATCTATATGGGGACCGCGGCTGTGCCCGGCTCCTTCCGCGCCATGATCCGGGGGTGGGTTACGCCCGGCTGGGCGACTTCGCATCATCCCAAGTGGTATCGCGAGATTTCCAAGAATTGAGCCGGCGTCGGGCGTCGCGGGCGCGTGAGCTGGCCGTGCGCTATCCGGCGTCGAGCGAGGCGCTGGAGTTCTATGGAGAGATCGCGTGTTTTCAACAGCAGGCAGAGGGAAGCGGAACCGCTTCGTACGTCGAGTCCGCGCTCGAGCTGCACGAACCCCTGCGTCGGTTGGTGCGGGAGAAGGGCTCTCGAGTCTTGAAGCAGGCTGCCGAAGCGCTCGACGAGGGAGCCTGCCGTGAAGCCCTCTACGCCTATCTCGAGCAGATCGACACCTCTTCGGCCCGGAGCTTTTTCGCGCGTGTGCTTCTGCAGCCGCATGTGATCAGCCAAGGTGACGGCGGCAGATCGCACCTGGACAACCGCTGTCCTCACTGCGGGCATCCGCCGCAGGTCGGCGTGCTGCGGCCCGAAGGCGACGGGGCGGCGCTGACGCTGGCCTGCTCCCTCTGCCTGAGTGAGTGGCCTTTTCCACGCAGCCAATGTGCTTCGTGCGGCGAGCGGGATGAAAAGAAGATCGCCTATTACTCCCCCCAGCAGATCGACCACTTGCAGACCCAGGTCTGCGACACGTGCCAGCGGTATCTGCATCACGTGGATCTCGCCAAGGACGTCCAGGCCGTGCCCGACGTTGATGAGGTCGCCGCTTTGCCCCTGGACGTCTGGGCGTTGGAACGAGGCTACCGGAAGCTGCAGCCGAACTTGGTGGGAATTTGAAGGACAACGCGATGCAGACAGCGACGCTATCCGAGCACTACGATTGTCTGGCTCCTGATCAATCGGAGATCCGGCTCCTCGCCGCGACCGAACGGGCGAGCACGGTTCACTGCACCCTCCCGCCGGGCAAGACATCGCTCGCTGTCACGCATCGCACTGTCGAAGAGATCTGGTTTTTTATCGAAGGGCAGGGCGAAGTGTGGCGAAGACAAGGCGCGAGGGATGAAGTTACGGCGGTCGCTCCGGGCGTCTCGCTCACGATCCCCACCGGCGTCCATTTCCAGTTCCGCAACACCGGCCCGTCGCCTCTTCGATTCCTCTGCGTGACGATGCCTCCGTGGCCAGGCGACGACGAGGCGCACCGTGTTCCAGGCCACTGGTAAGGACCGTCTGGCGGGCGCCGGAGGACAGAGCGCCGCTGCAAGAACGGCTGTGCTCCGCATGCTAACATTCAACCACCATGAAGCACCGGCATCCCCCGCGTCAGCAGCATTCGCGCCGCCGATTTCTTCGCCAGACCGCCATCGGCTCGGCGCTGATGTGCGGTCTTTCATCTGAGGAGAGCGGGCTTCTCAAGGCGCAGCGTTCTCCGTCGTACAAATACGATCTGGTCGTCAAGGGCGGCAGGCTCGTCGATCCCAGCCAAGAGATCTCGGAGAACCGAGACATCGCGATCTCGGGTAGCAAGGTAGCGCTGCTCGCACGGAACATCCCCGAGTCCGACGCGTTGCACGTGCTTCAGGCGAAGGGCAAGATCGTGACCCCCGGCTTGATCGACATGCACGTGCACGTCTACGACGGCGTGGCCCCGCTTTCGATTCCCTGTGACCCGAATCACATCGCCAAAGGGGTCACGACCGTGGTCGATGCCGGCTCAGCGGGCGCAAATACCTTTCCGGGCTTCCGCAAGTATGTCATCAACCAGGCCGACACCCGTGTCAAGGCCATGCTGAACATTTCCGTGGTCGGCCAGTCGACGCTTTCGAGGGACAACGCTTGGGGCGAGTTGATCGAGTTGCGCTACGTGAATCCAAAGCTCACCGCGGCGACGATCGAGAAACACCGTGACATGATCATGGGCGTGAAGGTCCGCCTGACGGAAAACATCACCGGGCCGCACGACCTTCAGGCGCTCGGTATGGCGCGAGAGGCGGCGGACGCCGTCAAGCTGCCTCTGATGGTCCACATCGGAGCCTCCTATTCGCCCGTCAAAGACATCATGGGCATGCTGAAGAAGGGCGATGTGTTGACGCACTGCTTTCGGGACAAGGACGGCGGCATTATCGACGACAACGGGCGCATTCTTCCGTCCGTCCATCAGGCGATTGCCCGCGGAGTTCACCTCGATGTCGGACACGGCGCCGGGAGCTTCTCGTTCGACACGGCGGAACTCGCGTTGGAGCAGGATGTCCTTCCCGGCACGATCTCGAGCGACGTGCATCAGTGGAACGTAAACGGCCCGGTGTTCGATCTCGCAACGACGCTTTCGAAGTTCATGCAGCTCGGCTTGACGCTGGAGCAGGTCATCGAGCGGGCGACGAAAAACCCCTCGATGATCCACGGCCAGCTCAACGGGCTGGGTACACTGAAAGTCGGCGCGGAGGCGGACGTGGCCGTGTTTGATCTGGCTGAAGGTGATTTCGTGTTCAGAGACGCGCAGGGCGCGACCCGCATCGGGCACCAGCTCCTGCGACCGGTGGCGACCGTCAAGGGCGGTCATCTCTATGGGATGGCTTCCATACCGGTTACCCGCTTGTAACGCCTGCGGCATACCCTCGGAGTAATCAGTCCCAGCGTGCAACAAACCGTTACCCGGCTTCAGCGGAGAGCATCAGGCTTCGTCCTTGTGCTGCTCCTGCTGGGGGCTTGCGGTGGTGCGGGCAACGATGTTCGATCGATCACGATCCTGCACACCACTGATTTGCATGCGCGCTTTCTGCCGGACGCGGAAGGCCGGGGCGGCTTCGCCTACGTGGCGGCGGCCATCAAGCAGGAGCGGGCGAAAGCGCCCGCGTCGACGATCGTGCTCCACGCCGGCGATTTCGTTCAGGGAACGCCGGTGTCGAGCATTTTCGAAGGCTTGCCGGTATGGGAAGTCGCGAATCATCTCGGCATCGATGTGAACACGTTGGGAAATCACGAATTCGACTACGGGTGGCGGAAGATTCCCGAGTACTTGGAGATCGCCGAGTTCCCCACGGTGACAGCCAATCTCGTCGACTCGGACAATCGCCTGATCACCGGCGAGGGGTATGTGGTCCGTGAGATCAACGGAGTTCGACTGGCGATCATCGGCGCGATTACCGCCAGGCTTCCGGAGATCACCAAGACAGAGTTTCGAGGCCCTTGGCGCGCTCTCCCGGTCGCCGGCACGGTCCAGCGCCAAGCCCGGGAATTGCAGGGCGATGTGGATCTCGTCGTGGTGCTCTCCCACACGTTCGACGACGAAGACGACGAGGTGCTGGAGCAGGCGGCCGATGTGGACGTCGTCGTATCCGGGCACAATCACGGCGGTCAGGACAAAGTGAAGGCCCTCAACGGCCGTCCGTGTGTCAAGGTACGGGCCTATGGGCGTGAACTGGGCAAGCTCACGCTCGGAGTGGATACGGCGAAGGACCGGATCGTCTCTTACGACTGGGCGCGGATTCCGATCACGTCTGATGCGTATGACCCCGACCCCGAAGTGGCGAAACGGGTCGACGAATGGGAATCGAAAGTTTCCGAGATCGTCGATGTGCCCATCGGCCGAGCGGCGCGGCAACTCGGCAGTCGCGAGATCAGACCCCTTATCGAAAAGGTGATGCGGGAAGCAGTGGGCGCGGATATCGCCTACATGAATCGAGGCGGCATCCGCGATAGACTGCCTGCGGGAGAGCTTCTGGCGCGGCATGTCTGGAACGTACTGCCCTTCGGCAACAGCATCTACGTAGGCAGCTTCAAAGGCGGCTCATTGCCGCAACAACTGAGTGGGATTTCGGTTGATCCGGGAAGGGAGTATGTCGTCGCGACGAACAGCTTCATCGGTGACCGGTGGATCGAAAATGGTTTCAAACTTGAGGACCGCGGCATCCTCGTTCGCGATGCCCTCATCGACTGGATCAAACGGGAAAAAGTCGTGGGAGATTGACAGTCTTCTTGGCGGTTTTGGGGTCTTGGGGAGGTGTTCGCCTCAACCGAGACCGAGAATCTTCGCTCCGTTGCCCCAGACGATCTTCCGGTAGGCTTCGTCGTTGGGCGCGAGGTTCCTGAGCGCGGCGAGACAAGTGGCGCCGATGCACTGGTCGTCGCTCCGGCCGGCGCCCCTGCCGTCTTGGCACGGACAGTCGCTGCCCCAAACCAGCTTGTCCTGATGCCGGTCGACAAAACCTCTGGCGAACTCCTCGTCGCGCGTGATGGCATTGCGCCCGGACCCCGCCGAGAGGTCACCGTAGATGTTGGAGTAGTCGGCGAGGTAACGATCGGTCAGGCCACCCGGCTTGACAGAGCCTTTCGGATACATGACGGTCTGATCCAGGCTGGCATCGATGTTGCCCCACCACGTCTGTGCGTGGCCGAGAAAGGTGACGTCCGGATACGCCTCCAGAATTTTGTGGAAGTTCTGGATGCCCAGGTTGTACATCTCGTGCTCGAAGTGGACCAGTACCGGGACTTGCCGTTCGCTGGCAAGATCGAAGATCCGGCGCATTTCTCTACCGTCAATCGCTACCTTGAACTTCTGCTCGCCGATGCCTGCTGCGCCGGCATCAAGCTGACCGCTCAGGATCTCCACCGCTTCATCCACCGCGGCATCCGCATTCGCGAAGAGAACGAACTGATCGGGGTGGGCTGCGGCGAGCTCCGCGCACTGCTCATTACCGCCGATCCGTTCGAGCATCCAGCCCTCGCCGGGCAAGAGTACGGTTTTCGTGACGCCCAATTCCTTCTGGTGTGCCAGGAGCTGTTCGTTCGTCCGCCCGCTGTGGAGGGTGTGGCAGTGGACGTCGAGAATCGCCTGCGGCCCAACGGCTGCGGGTTCGTTGACGCGCAGGTCAGGGGAGCAGGCGGCTGCACCTGCGGCAGCGGCGAGGAAAGCCCTGCGGGAAAAGGAACGCGCCATCAGCAGCCTCCGGCGCCATTATAGGCGCTGGGTGAGCCATGCAGATTGGCACAGAACAGGAGGTCTGCCGGACTTCATGATTTTGGCGTTGAGTGATGACGTGGTCGTTCCCGGAAGTCGAAAGAAAGGTTCGGAGAGATTGATGGGAAGAGCGTGAGGAGACCTGTCCGTTCCGTAGCCCGATTTTGGCATGGGTTCCGAACGTCCTCGATTCGTTCATCCAGGCACGCAGTTCAAGAGGGAACGCGCCCGAGTGTAACGGGTGGAGCAGCGGTCAAGGGCGTGGCGAAACTCTCGGTCGAGAGCGTCAATGCCGGCTGTGTCCGAAGTTGTCTGGTACTCTGGCGGCCCGTATCATAAAGATATTCAGGGGCCGGTAATGGGTGACAGGATACGCGCCGGCATCGTCGGCTTCACAGGCTACAGCGGCGCGGAGCTCGTGAAGATTCTCGAACGTCACCGGCAGGTCGAGCCGGTTCTGCTGGAGCACCGGACCCGAGCCGACGGAGAGACAAGTTTCCTCGACGGCCATCTGCAACGGTTGCCTTGGGGGGACGACGCGTTGCGGGACGGCGGGCTCGCCGTGGTTTTCTTTGCGACGCCGCATGAGGTTTCCCTGGAACTTGTGCCGAAGGCTCTCGACGCGGGGCTGAAGGTCATCGACCTGAGCGCCGCCTTTCGGCTGCGGACGGTCGGCAATTACCAGCGCTGGTACAACCTGGAACACAACCGCCCAGATCTTCTCGCCGAGGCGGTTTACGGATTGCCCGAGTACTTCCGCAACGTGACGAAGGTCGCGCGTCTGGTGTCGAACCCGGGCTGTTACCCGACGGCCGCCAACCTGTCCCTGCGGCCGTTGGTGATCGAAGGTGTTCTGGACCGTGAGGCAGGTGTGATCTGCGACGCCAAGTCGGGGGTCAGCGGCGCGGGCAAGAAGCTCTCCCCCAGGACTCATTTTTCGGCGGTGACCCAGAATTTCAGCGCCTACGCCGTGCTGATGCATCGGCATGTCCCGGAGTTGCTGCTCACGTCCGACGTCGAGGAACACGAGCTGAGCTTCACCGCTCAATTGCTGCCGGTGCATCGAGGGATCCTCGAGACGATCTACGTCCGCACGGCGGAATCGATGAGCTACGACGAGATTGCGGCGATCTACCGCAAGGTCTACAAAGACGAGCCCTTTGTCCGGATCTTTCCCGAAGGCGAATTGCCCGATCTGCAGACCGTCAACTACACCAACTTCTGCGACATCGGGATCAAGGCGGATCCGAAGACGAAGCGGGTCGTCATCGTGGCGGCGATCGACAATCT
Source organism: Bryobacterales bacterium (assembly GCA_028819575.1). Lineage (GTDB taxonomy): Bacteria > Acidobacteriota > Terriglobia > Bryobacterales > UBA6623 > JAPPLB01. Next base: position 35,707 of record JAPPLB010000077.1, read on the forward strand.
CGTCAAGGGCGCCGCGGGCCAAGCCGTGCAGAACATGAACCTCGTGCTGGGGCTTCCCGAGACGGAAGCCCTCCTGTAGTTCCCGCCGCCCCGTCTGCGGCCCTTTTCGGAGTCTCGTTTCGTGAAACTTCTCATCAAGATCGGGGGCGCCCATATCGACACCTCCGAAAGCAGGCTGTCCGTGGCGGAGAAGCTGGCGGCCGTCGTCAAGGCCGGACACCAGACCGTCGTGGTCCACGGGGGCGGCAAGCAGCTCAGCCGCTACTTGCGGGAGCATGGGATCGAGAGCGAGTTTCGCGGCGGCTTTCGCGTCACGCCGCCGCACATCCTTGATGCCGTGATCCGAACTCTCGCCGGCTTGGTGAACCACCGGCTGGTGGCCGCGCTGCAACAGCAAGGGGTGCGCGCCGTCGGTTTATCAGGCATCGATGCCGGGTTGGTTCAGGCACGGCGGCTTTCCGAGGAACTCGGAGCCGTGGGCGAGGTGGAGCAGGTCGACGCCTCCGTGATCGAGTTGCTCAGCGCCAACGGCTATTTGCCCACGGTGGCCTGCATCGCCGGCGGCCGGCAAGGGGCCGTCTTCAACGTCAACGCCGACCAGATGGCGGTCGCCTGCGCCGGCGGATTCAAAGCGGATCGACTGGTTTTTCTCACCGATGTGGAGGGTGTGCTCGACGGCGAGGGCCGGCGCATTAGTACTCTTCCAGCGGACGAAGCCCTGCGCCTCATTGAGACCGGTGTCGCCAAGGGCGGCATGGAGGCGAAGCTGCGCGCCGCCGTGGCAGGAATCGCACGGGGCATTCCGGAAGTACGAATCGTCGCCGGCTCCGAGCCGCGAGTGCTGGAACGCCTGCTGCAAGGGCAGAATCTGGGTACGGCTCTCATTCCCCCCAAGGCATAAGGCATCCCCAGATGACCGTCGCCATTCTCACCGTGGACTTCTGATCCGGACCCGGCTTGGGCCGTGGGTTGGTGCTACTCCCGAATGGCCGCTCGGCGGTCCGAACCGGACGCGGGCAACCCTGGCCCTCGATCAGGGGCTCTGATAGCATGATGGCTGACCATGCCCGTTACGCGCTGGGGAGGTTTGGGAGCGGTCGCTCTTCAGGAAGCCAGGAAGTTCGGGGTCAAGCTCCTGCACGTCGCGCGGGAACTGTTCCACCAGATCGTGGGCTTCATCTTCATTGCTTTCGCGCTCTTGGCCACATTCGGAGCCGGCGGGCTGATACCCACTTATCAGCAAATGGATCGCGACCCCGCCAACTTCTGGCGCGTCGTGGCCCTGGCGGCCTTCGTGATCATATTTGGGGGCTTCGGAGTCTCCTCTTTCCGGCGCGCGCGTCGTGTTTCGCGGGGGAGATAGGACGTGTCCGGCCCCTCGGTGAGCTGATGAGCGATCCCGCGGCCAGTGACGAGTCTCTCGGGCTGCCGGGCGCCTTCCCCTACACCCGCGGCATCTATCCGGCCATGTACCGCGATCGTCTCTGGACGATGCGGCAGTATGCCGGCCTCGGCGACGCTGCGGAATCGAACCGCCGCTACCGCTATCTTCTTTCGCAGGGCATCACGGGCTTGTCGGTCGCCTTCGACCTGCCGACGCAAATGGGCTACGACTCGGACCATCCCCGCTCGCTGGGCGAGGTGGGCAGAGCGGGCGTTGCGATCAGCTCCCTGCATGACATCGAGCAACTTTTCGACCGCATCCCGCTGGGTGATGTCTCGACCTCCATGACGATCAACTCGACGGCGAGCATTCTGTTGGCGCTCTACGTCGCGGCGGCCCGCAAGCAGGGGGTCGATACGAGCAGCCTTCGGGGGACGGTGCAGAACGATGTCCTCAAGGAATACATCGCCCGAGGCACCTACATTTATCCCCCGCAGGCCTCGATGAGGATCGTGACCGATCTGTTTGCGTGGGCCGGCAGGGAACTGCCGAAATGGAATGTGATCTCGATCAGCGGTTACCACATGAGGGAGGCCGGTGCGACCGCGCCTCAAGAAGTGGCTTTCACCCTGGGCAACGCATTTGCCTACATCGAGGCGGCGCTGTCGGCGGGTCTGGACATCGACGATTTTGCTCCGCGATTATCGTTCTTCTTCAGCGCCGACCGCGATTTTCTGGAGGAGATCGCGAAGTTTCGAGCGGCCCGGCGCCTCTTCGCCCGCTCCATGAAAGAGCGCTTTCGTCCCGGCAACGAGGCGTCCTTGCGGATGCGCTTCCATGTGCAGACGGCGGGCTCTTCGCTGACCGCGCAGCAACCGTATGTCAACGTCGTGCGCACCGCCTGCGAGGCGCTGTCCGCGGTGTTGGGCGGCGCGCAGTCCCTCCACACGAACGGCTTCGACGAGGCTCTCGCTTTGCCGACCGAGCAGGCCGCCAAGCTGGCGCTGCGAACACAACAGGTGATTGCGGAAGAAACCGGCGTCGTGAATACCGCGGACCCGGTTGCCGGGTCGTACGAAATCGAGCGGCTGACGGACGGAATCGAAGAAGAAGCGAGGGAATATCTTGCCCGCATCGACGCTCTGGGGGGGATGCTGAGCGCGATCGAGCAGGGCTACGTGCAGCGTGAAATCGAGAACGCGGCCTACGATTTCCAGAGGAGCGTCGAGACGGGGAAGCGAAAGGTCGTCGGCGTCAATGCGTTTCAGTCCGAGAACAGAGAGTCCGTTCCGACAGTGAAGATCGATCCACAGTTGGAAGATCGGCGCCGGGAAGAGCTCGAAGCGTTGCGGCGTTCGCGCGGCTCCGGGCGGGTCAAGCGCGGCTTGGAGACGCTATCGGAGGGCGCGCGCGGGAACGCCAATCTGATGCCGCTGATCCTGGACGCGGTCGGGAGCTACGCTACGCTCGGTGAGGTTTCCGACGCGCTGCGTAGTGTCTTCGGTGAGCACCAGGGCGCAGGGCGGTTTAACGCGTAACCGTTTCCGGGTGCGGCTACGTCTGTCAAAAGTAGGATGAAATCCGGTGGAGCGTGGGATAATCAGTCAGACCCTTGAGAGGTGCAAATCGATGAAACCGATCTCGTTGTTCAAGACAGCCCTGTTTTTTCTGGGCGTGGCGGTTCTGGCCGCCCCACAGCCTGTCGTCGCGGCCGACGCAGTCACGGTCGGCCTGCCCATGCCGACCGAGCAGTTGATCGATCAGTTCGTCGCCAAGGAGACCGAGTTCGCCGGCGCCCGCGGCAACTACACCTATCGGCAAACGGTCAAGATCCTGGAATACACCGATTCGGGAAGCGTGCGGGGCAGGTACGAGCTGGTGCAGGACATCATCTTCGGCTCCGATGGCAAACGCAATGAGAGGGTGGTCTATTCACCGGTGCCAACGCTCCGCAACATCATCCTCACGCCGCAGGACATGCAAGACCTGCGCGACGTGCAGCCCTTCGTCATGACCACTTCCGAGCGCCCCGATTACAACGTCCGATATATCGGCCCGGAACAGGTTGATGAGATCGAGACCTACGTTTTCGCTGTCAAGCCGAAGAAACTCGAGAAGGGGAAACGCTACTTCGAGGGGCAAATCTGGGTCGACCAGCGGGATCTGCATATCGTCAAGACCTACGGCAAGGGCGTGGGCCTGCTCAAAAAGAAAGAAGACAATCAGTTTCCGCGCTTCGAGACCTACCGGGACCAGATTGACGGCAAGTACTGGTTTCCCGTGTACACGCGCGCTGATGACGTCCTGCACTTCAAGAGCGGCGACCAGCGCATCCGCATGATCATCAAGTACGAAGACTACAAGCAGTTCAAGAGCGACGCCGACATCATCTTCGGGGAAGTCGTCGACGAGACGCAGCAGCCGTCCGAGACGCCGCCCTCTCAGCCCTAACCCGCGCTGAGCTTGATGATTCGACTCAGAGCTTGAACAGCTCTCGCAGCCGTTTCGTCTGAGCCCGGCTGACGGGGATTTCGGTGCGCCGTTTGTCACTCATTCGCAGTTGATAGCTCGACTTGAACCAGGGGATGACTTCCTGGATCTTGTTGATGTTCACCAGATACGAGCGGTGAGCGCGCCAGAAAACGGCCGGGTCAAGATTGGACTGCAATTCTTCGATCGTTCGGTAGTTCGAGTAGCCTTCGATCTGGGTTGAGACGATGGTGATGAGGCCGTCCTGGATGCCTGCGTAGATCACGTCATTGGCGTCGACCAGCAAGAGCCGGTTGCTGTGCTTGAGCAACACCTTCGTAGGCCGGTGCAAACCGCTCTTGAGTTCCGCCAGGAGCGACTCCAGGCGGCTGGTTTTTTGCGGGGGCGACGCCAACAGTTTCTCGGCGCGCTCGATCGATTTGGCGAGCCGTTCCTTCTCGATGGGTTTCAGCAGATAGTCCACCGCGTTCACTTCGAATGCCTGCACAGCGTACTGATCGTAGGCAGTGGCGAAGATGAAGTACGGTATGCGCACTCCCGATCCCGCCAGTTCCCGGACGACTTCCAGGCCGTTCAGGCCGGGCATCTGGACGTCCATGAATACGATGTCAGGCTGATGCCGCTCGATGAGTTGCAGGGCCTCGAGGCCGTCTCCGGCCGTGCCGGCGACCTCGACGGAAGGAAACGATTTGAGCAGGAACGCCAACTCCTCTCGCGCCAGTTGTTCGTCGTCGACGATCAGCGCCGAGAACGTGTCGATGGCCTTGGCGTTCCCCTGCATCTGTCCCATCTAAGCACGCCGAAATCTGACCGTCCAGTCTCGGAAACGTGCGTAAGAAGGCGCCGTTTCGTGGCAACACCGTTTTAGCCTGCTTTTCTCACCACGTGGCGAGACGAAGTGGGTGAGAGGGCCGTCAGGACGAGGCGCGAGCCGCTTGGCGCGCGCAGGCGTACTTGACGGTACGTTGAGCACGGCAAGCAAGCGCAACGAAGTCCTGGCGGTCGTATCGCGTGCTCCGGCCGTCGGGTGGTGAGAAATGCAGGTTAGCAGGAACAGACAAGCCACGTCCCGGCCGGAACCGAAAGAGCCCGGGTAACAACGGTTCATGCCAGCAGTCGCTTCAGATTGCCGCCCAGGATGGCTCGCACATCCTCGGCGGCGGCGCCGAGTTCTTCGAGGATCGTAATTTGCGATTCCAGCACCGCACGGTTCCATCCCCGTGGAAAGAATGACGAGTCTGAGCCGAAAAGCAGCCGTTGAGCCCCATAAACCGCAAGAGCTCGCCGGAATACGTCCTTGAGGTCCATCTCAGAGGCGAGGTACTTCACCCAGGAGTTCGTGCTGGAGGTATCGAGATAAACATTCGGCGCCAGGTCGCCGAGCATCAGAACCTCGCGAAAATATCCGGCGCCGAAGTGAGGGATGACGAAGTTGACCGAGGGGTGCTCCAAAGCGACTCGATGCAAAGAGACGGGATTGGAAAAGCTCATGTCGAACTTCGACGGCAGGTGCAGCTTCTTGCGTACTCCGACGGTCAGCACCCCCATGTGAACGAATACGACCAAGGGCCTTCCAGCCGCGAGTTCGTAAATGGGCCTCATCGCATCGTCCTGTACCGAAAAGCGATGCATCGCCGGAAACAGGCAGATTCCCTTCAAGCCCAGCTTCTCGACCGCATTGCGAGTGCGGTCCAAAGCATCGGGCGCCCAGGGATTGAGCATGAAGTAGCCGTGGATACGGTCGGGGAAGGCTCGCGCTGCGTCCGCGGCCGATTGCTCATCGCCCGGCAGGCTCGCCATCAGCGCGATCTGCTCCACCCCGTAGCGGTCGAGTTCCTCTACCCACCGTGCGGCGAGTTGAGCAGTATCTTCCGGCGGCAAGTCCCAACCGAGTTGTTCGACAATCGCATGGTCAGGATCCTCCTCGGGCAGCCCGGCCTTCTGCGACGCAAGAATGCGAAAGAAGTTGCGCGAGAACAAGTGCGCGTGAGCGTCCCTGACCGGGACGTCGCCCCAAGGGGTTTGCATGAGATGTTTCTTATCGCAGCCGAGGTTTACCGGAAGGCATCGAGGATACGTCCAAAGAACCCCTTCTTCTTCGGAGGGCTGTCCTCTTCCTGCCGCCCTTTGTCCGGCGGCGCATCCAGGACGGGGATCGTGATGCTCGGCGGTAATGCCTGTGGTTCCATGCCGCTGTCGGCGATCTCGACTTTGGCCTCATCGCTGACCTGCTTGCCCCCGCTATCCCAGCCGGCGACGTTGGTCGCCAACAACAATTGACGGCCCCGACCGCCGTGGAGCCGGCAGTAGCGGTTCGGTTGCGAGCCGGCGACGAAGACTTCCGTGCTCCTTTGTGGGCAGGAGTAGGTGCCTAACTCGTAGGTGACGGGGTCGATCTCGGCTGTCACGATGCCGTCCACGGGCTGGAACGGTTCCGGGTTGCGATACTCCCGCAACGTGTGCGCGCTCTTCATGAACTCGGTCCAAATCGGCAGCGCCGAGTGAGCGCCTTCCAAGGCCAGATCGGTATTGTCGTCGAACCCCACCCAGGCCACGCACACCAGGTTCGACGTGTAGCCGGCGAACCAGCCGTCGTCGTCCGTGCCGGTCTTGCCCGCGGCGGGCTCGGTAAAACCCATTCCCCGCACGCGCACGGCTGTGCCCCTGCGAATCACGTCCTGCAGCATGTGCGTCACGACGTAGGCGACGCGCGGATCGAGCACTTCTTCTTCCTGCGGACGGTTTCTCAGCAGAACGTTGCCTTTCGGGTCCGTGACGGATCGAATGAAGTACGGCTCCATCCGCTTGCCGCCGTTCGCGAAGACCGTATAGGCAGCGGCGATATCGAGCGGCGTCACTTCGTACGCCCCCAGCGCAACCGCCGGTGTAGCCAGAATGTTCTCACCCAATCCCGCCCGCTTCGCCAAGTCGCTTACGCGGTCGAACCCTGCTGATTCCGCCACCTTGACGGTCGAGATGTTCATCGACTTGACCAGCGCCGTCCGCATCGTGACCGTTCCGTAAATCTTGTTGGAAAAATTCGACGGCTCATAGGGCTTGTCGTCCCACCAGAACGTCGTGGGCACATCGTCAATGATGGAAATGGGCGTCAATACTTCTCGCGTGAGCGGCGTAAAGGGGTCGTCCTCATGCTCGATCGCCGTGTCGATCGCTGCGGCGTAGACAAAGGGCTTGAATGCCGACCCGGGCTGTCGGTAAGCCAACACGCGGTTGAGTTGGCTCTCGCCGTAGTTGCGGCCGCCGACGATTGCCTTGACTTCGCCGGTTGTCGGTTCAATTGCGACCAAGGCCGCCTGGGCGCGAGGCGCCGGGCCGCTCGGTGGATATCCGAAGGCGGTGTACTTGCCGCGTTTGTGTTGCCGGGCCACCTTCTCGTCGACCTCGGCCATGCTCACGCGAATCGCTTCCACCGCGGCTCTTTGAAGCTGCATGTCGAGGGTCGTGTACACGTGGTAGGAACCCGTGATCAATTCTTCCTCGCCGAAGTGTTGCCGTAAGCCGCGGTTGACCAGGTTGACGAAGTACGGAGCGTTGCTGTATTCGATCTTGCCGTGCGCCAGCTCGATCTCCTCCTCAACGGCTGTCCGGTAGTCGTCCAAGGTGATGTATTGCTCCCGCAGCATCGCCCGTAGAACCGTGTCGCGGCGTTTCTTGGCGCGCTCCGGGTGGCGGTAGGGGTTGAGGTAGCTTGGCCGCTGGATCAAGCCCGCCAGCAGAGCTGCTTCGTGCAGTTCCAGAGCGCGGAGGTCTTTGTCGAAGTAGGTTTCGGCAGCCTCTCCCATCCCCATGACGTTGAAGCTACCGCGCCGGCCCAAGGGAACCTGATTTGCATAAAACTCGAAGATCTGCTCCTTGGTAAGCCGACTCTCGAGTTGCAGAGCGATCATCGCTTCCTCGATCTTGCGCTTGGGGGTCGGGTCCGGTCTCAGGAAGAACTGGCGCGCCAACTGCTGCGTCAGCGTTGAGGTTCCCCGAGGCCGGCGCCATTCGACAAGCCCGTCGAAAGCGGCTCGCGTCGCGCGGATAATATCGATTCCCCTGTGGCTGAAGAAGCGGTGGTCCTCGATTGCCATTACTGCGTTTCTCAAGACCGCGGGAATGTCGTTGTAGGCGACCAGCCGCCGCTTGGAGCGCGTCTGATCGGAGAGGTTCGTGACGAGCGAGGGCTCCAGCTCGTATGCGGTCTGCGGGTTGTTGTCGTTCAGGGAAACGATTCTCGTGACACGGCCTTCGCTGAAATACAGAACCGCCGGTTCCTGAATGAAGTAGGAGAGCACCCCCGGATAAACTTCAATCGCGTCGGGCTTGATGCTGAAGTGGCCTATCTGGTTGTGCCGCGACTCTGAGTAACCCGCCTCGCGCAAGTGCGCAACGACGTCGGCGATCGACATCTCGTCGCCGACGAAAACCGGATCCGGAGCCGCCAGAATCTTGGAAGTACGGTTGAAGGGGCCGCCGTGCAGCTTGGCGTCGATGAGTTTCGCGTACTCCCAGTAGAAGTGGTTGAAGGCCACTCCGCCCGCGATGGCCGTGATCAGAAACAGAGCCAGCAGTACTTTTCCGAACGGGCTCTTTGCCAACCGCAACAGCCGGCCAAGCATACGCGAGCGGACTACCAGTTTTCCCTTGCCCATTCCGTCACCTGGTTCGTCAGCATGCCGCGCCCCGGAACTCCCTGGAATTCGTCACTTCGGGTCAATGGGGCGCGGTGTGCTTTCGCAAACCGCGAGAGCGCCGGCGGGAACGGGGCTCGCGGGCCGTGCTTTCCCGGAGCAGCATCATGTGGAAGCGCTCGGATCGACGGCTTTCGCCAACTCCTCGGCGAGCCGCATAGCAGCTTCTTCGAGTCTAACATCGGTAGATTGACGTGTCGAGCGGTCCTTCAGTTCCACGATTCCTTCGGAAATCTTCTTGCCGATCGTGAAACGGTAGGGGATACCGATCAAGTCGGCATCCGAGAACTTTACGCCGGCGCGCTCTCCTCGGTTGTCGTAGATCACGTCGATGCCCTGGCTCCGGCAGTCCTCATAGAGTGACTCCGAGGCCTGCCGTTGGGCGTCGTTCTTCAGATTCACCGGCGTGATGATGGCTTCGAAAGGAGCGATCGATGCCGGCAATACCATGCCCGCGTCATCGTGATTCTGTTCGACGGACGTGGCGAGAATGCGCTCCAGCCCGATGCCGTACGAACCCATGATCGGAGTCACTTCCTTGCCATTGGGGTCGAGCACGCTCAGTCCCATCGATTCGGAATAACGGCGGTCGAGCTTGAAGATGTGTCCGACCTCGATGCATTTTCGCAGCGTGAGAGGTTTGCCGCATTGCGCGCATGCGTCGCCTTCGGCTACATCTCGGAGATCGGCGAAGCTTGTCTCGAAATCGCGTCCGGGCGTCACGTGTCGCAGATGATAGTGGTCTCGGTTGGCGCCGCAGATCAGATCGCGGCGGTTCCGAAGCGCCTCGTCAGTAAGGATGGTAAGTTCCTTCACACCCACAGGGCCTAAGGATCCCGCGTCCGCGCCGAACCATTCACGGATCTCTTCGGGATGAGCCGGCCTCACTTTCGTCGCGGCAATGGCCGACCCGAGTTTCGCTTCATTCAGCGAGTGGTCTCCGCGCAGCAAGACGAGGTACGGCTTCTGATCCGCCACGATGACGAGGCTCTTGATGTGCGATGTCTCTGGTGAACCGTCAAACGCGGCAACTTCAGCGATTGTTTTCTTGCCGGGAGTGTGAAACTCCTCCGGAGGCAGGTCTTCAGCAGAGTCCGGTTGCGTGGGAGGTCGCGGCGTAGAGCGAGCCATCTCGAGATTGGCCGCGTAGCCGCAGCCCTTGCAGAGAACGATCACGTCTTCACCTGCATCCGAGGGCGCCGCGAATTCGTGCGATTGGCTGCCACCCATCTCTCCGGAATGCGCCTCAACGGTGATATATTTCAATCCGCAGCGATCGAAGATGCGGCAATAGGCAGCGTGATGCTTCTTGTAGCTGACGTCGAGGCCGGCGGCATCCAGATCGAAGGAGTACGAATCCTTCATCGTGAAGCGCCGCGCGCGAATCAGACCCGACTTCGGCCGTGGTTCGTCTCGAAACTTCGCCTGAATCTGGTACCACAACTGCGGCAATTGCTTGTAGCTGCGCAACTCACCGGTGGCGATGGAGGTCATGACCTCTTCTTCCGTCATGCCAAGACACAGATCATGCCCCCAGCGGTCTTGCAGACGGAACATGTCGTGGCCGATGGCATCCCAGCGGCCGCTCTTTTGCCAGACTTTTGCGGGATGCAGTTCCGGCAGGAACATCTCCTGCGCGCCGATGGCGTCCATCTCCTCCCGGATCACCTGCTCGATCTTGAGCAGCGAACGCCTGGCTAAATAGAGGTAGCTGTACAGGCCGGCTGCAAGTTGTCGGATGTAGCCTGCCCGCAGCAGGAGCTGGTGACTGACGACGTCGGCTTCGTGCGGCGTCTCACGATGCGTGGGAATGAATAGCTGGCTCCAGCGCATGGTGTTTTCCACCGCGTCCTACGATCTGGATCTGACGGGAAACGAGGCCGCAGACGGAACCCTCAAACCGTCTCCAAGAGGCCCAAAACGGCGGGATAAAGCACGCCCATTGTACCATGCGGAGGGTCCCGGACCGGTTTTCGAGGGAGGTTCCGGCTTCTTGGACGTTGCATGGGCCGCGACGGGTTCAGTGGTACAGTTGGGACGAGACGGCCTGCAATGTTCTCGAAACCTACCGATGTGTTACCTCTCGGATCTGGCATACGTCCTACTGAAGAGGCTTGAAAGGCCCCGTTTCCCACTCACCTCGAAAGCTCGTGATGGCGACTATTTCTGATCCCGTGGCGTCGCAGAACGTCCAGCCGCAGCCGAAAGCAAGCATCTGGGTCTGGATGCTTCCCAATTTCACGGTATTCGTTTCGAGCATGTGCATCATGGTCGTTGAACTGGTGGCCGGGCGCCTGATCGCACGGTACGTCGGCAGCTCGCTCTATACCTGGACGTCCGTCATCGGCATCGTTCTGGCAGGGATCGCCGTCGGCAACTACCTTGGCGGCCGGCTGGCGGACCGCTATCGCCCAACCGAAGCGTTGGCGTCGCTCTTCCTCATCGCTTCGGCGACATGTTTGCTGACCCCCATGCTCAACATCCACGCCGGAAACTGGATGCTGCTGCGCGATCAGGAGTGGATTCTGCGGATCTTCGGCCATGTCTTCCTGGTGTTCTTTCTGCCTTCGGCATTGCTCGGGACCATCGGGCCAGTGGCGGCCAAAATGGCCCTGGACCTGGGCCGTGAGACTGGACGGACTGTGGGCAGCGTCTATTCCTGGGGCGCCGTCGGCAGCATCGTCGGCACGTTCCTGACGGGCTATTATCTGATCTCCGCAATCGGCACCGTGGCTGTCCTGCTCGGCGTGGCGGCTATTCTGCTGGGTATGGCCTTCCTGTTTGGGGCCCGCTCGCTGCTGGCGTTCCTTTGGACCGGCGTAGTCGTTGCCTCCTTCATCGCCATGAGCGGCCCGTTCGAACAGGCCCGCGTCGTCGGCGAGCGCTTGGGCCTGCGTCCGTACGAGAGTGACTGGATCCATTTTCAGGAGGAGACGCAGTACTCGCTGATCACTGTCGAGGACGACATGGAAATGGAGGGTGTGCGCTCGATGACTCTCGATTTTCTGATCCATGCCTACGTGGACATGAACGATACCGGCAGGCTGATCTATGAGTATGAGCAGGTATACGCCGCCGTGACGCGGGCCGCCGTCAAGGACTGGCCGCAGGATCGTGTGCTGCGAGCGCTCTCGCTCGGCGGAGGTGGCTTCGTATTTCCACGCTGGCTGCTGCGCCATTGGCCGGACAGCTATCTGGAAGTCGCCGAGATCGATCCCGAGGTCACCCGTGCGGCGCATGAGGCCTTCGGACTACCGGCCGACACGCCGATCCGTATCTTCAACCTCGATGCGCGGAATCACGTCGAAGATATCCTGCGACGGCAGGAAAACGCCACAGAAGGCCTCTTCGATCTGGTCTATTCCGACGCCTTCAATCACTATTCACCGCCGTTTCATCTGACGACCAGGGATTTCAACCAGAAGCTGCGGCAACTCATGACGCCCGACGGCGTATTGCTGGTGAACGTCATCGATATATACCGCTCCGGTCGTTTCATCGGTGCAATGATCAACACGCTGGAGCAGAGCTTCCCGCACGTCTACGCAATATCCAGCTCCTTGGCCGGTCCTTCTGACGACGATGAGCGTGATACGTTCATCGTGCTGGGATCGGGGCGGCCGCTCGACGTCAACGAGTTGTCCATCAACTCAGCCATCGGCATGGTGCTTGATCCCGAGCAACTCGCCATGCTTCGTAGGCGCTCGCAGGGCCTCGTCCTCACTGACGATTACGCACCCGTCGATAACCTACTCTCGCCGGTCATCCGGCTGGCCTCTAGGCGGTAAAAATCCACCTCGGGAGTGGCGGTAGCTCCATGCACGGCTGTCGTACAGAGGCGGTGCGACTGGCCTGAGAAGGATCTGTAGGGTACAATTCGTTGAGGGGCTGCCGGTTTCTTCGTTCCTCGCTCGACCGGCATTCTTGCTGAGTTTCTCGTTGGTGGAGGTATGTGTGGCTGAAGTCTATGTTCAAGAGGGCGAATCGCTTGACGGCGCACTGCGGCGCTTCAAAAGGAAAGTACAGCACGAAGACATCATCAAAGAGGTCAAGCGGCACTCCTACTATTTGAAGCCCGGCGAAAAAAAGCGGGTCAAGCAGGCGCTGGCGCGCAAGCGGAACCGCAAAAAAATGCGCCGCGAGACTCGTTAGGGTTTTGAGAATTGGCTGTTTACCGTTTCCCCGGCGGGGTTACAGCCCGACTCCTTCCCTCCGACAGGGTCAATCTTCATGCGTTCCCGCCGGCGATTCCCCACAAAGAGCTTCTCCGTGCGAAGCTACGGCTGCCGCGCTTCGCAGTCGGATGGCGCCGCCATCGCGGCTGACCTGCAGCGCCGAGGTTTGGAAACCGCTTCGGGTCCGGCCGATCTCGTCGTCATCAACACCTGTACCGTCACGTCGGAAGCGGACCGGGATGCCCGGCAGGCGATCCGCCGCGCGCATCGAGAAAATCCGGAGGCCGAGATTCTTGTAACGGGCTGCTACGCTCAGCGCCACCCTACGGAACTCGCTGATCTCCCCGGCGTCAAGTGGGTCATCGGTAATTCGCACAAGACACGGATCGGGACGATCGTTGCCGAAGCTCTGGTCAAGCCGTCGGCTCCTGTGAGCCAGGCTGCTTACCACGGAGAGATCAGCCTTGGCGGAACGCTGGTTGGAAACATCTTCGACCAAAAGCACTTTCTCTCGGCGCCGGTTGTCGAGGCGGGACCGGATCGCACGCGTCCCAACCTCAAGATTCAGGACGGCTGCGGCAATCGCTGCAGCTTCTGCGTGATCCCCTCCGTGCGCGGCGCCAGCCGGAGCGCTCCGATCGGATTCGTCATCGAGCAGGTGAGAATGTTGTCGGAACGTTATAGCGAGGTTGTGCTCACCGGAATCAACCTTGGACGATGGGGTCGGGATCTTCCCGAAAAACCGCGCTTGGCTCATCTGCTTCGAATGGTGCTGATCGAGACGGACGTCGCGAAGCTGCGCCTGAGCTCGATCGAGCCCATGGACTGGACCGAAGAACTGCTGGAGCTTGTTGCAACGACGCCCCGTCTTGCCAAGCACGTCCACATCCCTCTGCAATCCGCTTCCGACACGGTCCTCAGGAGAATGCGCCGGCGCTACCGGGCACGCCACTATGCGAGCCGCATCGAGAAGGCTCGTTCCCTCATGCCGACAGCTTCCATCGGCGCTGACGTCATGGTGGGTTTTCCCGGCGAGAGCGATCTTGAATTCGAAGAGACCCGCCGGTTCATCACAGAGATGCCTTTCACCTACCTGCACGTTTTCAGCTACTCGTCGCGGCCGGGCACCGAAGCGAGTGAAATGGCGGACGAGCCGGTGAAGCCGGTGAAGAAACTGCGCAACCGCGTGCTGCGGGAGTTGGCGGCGGAGAAGAACCTGGCGTTCCGGAGCAGTCTGATCGGTGCTGCATTCGATGCCGTCACGCTCGACCAACGAGCCGGCGGAGGCAGCCGTGCGCTCACCGACAATTACATCCCCGTGCGCCTTCCCGATCAGGAGCTCGCTCCGGGCATGCCGGTCCGTGTCCGTCTGAGCGAATGCAACGGCAGCACTACCTTGGCTCGATTGGCCTGAGCAACGATCATTTCCCGGCCACGCTCAGCTCGACCCTGGACCAACATCGGTTCCACAACATGTTGCGAATGCGCCGACCTGTAGCCCTCCGAACGAGCTCTCCTTCGTATCCCTATCTCCATATACCGACCCAACGCGTGTGGAGATATGCGGAATCAGCGTTTCCTTGCGAAGAATTCTTTTGTAAGCGATCTCACGATCCCCAACGACCCGAGCACGCCGATCAAGTTGGGGATGGCCATGAGTCCATTGAGAGTGTCGGCGAGACTCCAGACCAGTTGCAGACTTCCTGTCGCGCCCAGGTAGACGAAGATGATCCATACCAGACGGTACGGCATACTTGCCGCCGTGCCAAATAGGTAAGCGGCTCCGGTTTCCCCGTAGTAGGCCCATCCAATTACGGTGGAAAACGCGAAAAGGATGAGGCCGAAACTCACAATCTGCCCGCCCCAGTCTCCGGGAAGGCCGATCTCGAAGGCCTTGGCGGCCATCGAAGCGCCGTCGGCGCCCGACTGCCAGGCGCCTGTGGCCAGCACGATGAATCCGGTGAGCAGACAGACGACAACGGTGTCCACGAAAACCTCGGCGATCCCGTAGGATGCCTGTCGAATGGGATGGTCGGTCACCGCCGAGCTATGAACGATGGGTGCGCTCCCCAGCCCGGCCTCGTTCGAGAACATCCCGCGCGCAATGCCATAGCGTATCGCCGCCGCCACCGTCCCTCCGGCGAATCCCCCCACGGCCGCCTGCCCCTGAAACGCGGAGGACAGGACCAATTCGATGACCACCGGCACTTGATCGATATAGCGGAACAGGATGACGACCGCGCCCAGTACATAGATGACACACATGAACGGCACGAGGAACTGCGTGACCTCGGCGATGCGGCGGATCCCGCCCAGCACAACCAGCGCCGTCAGTGCGCACAGGGCGAGGCCGCTCACCCACGGCTCGATCCCGAAACCGGTCCTGGCGGCGTCGGCGACCGAGTTGGCTTGGACCATGTTCCCGATTCCGAACGCAGCCGACGCCGTGAGCAAGGCGAAGGCCGCCCCCAGCCAGCGGAGTCCCAGTCCTTTTGACAGCACATACATCGCGCCGCCGCGGACAATTCCCTGGTCATCCTTCTCGCGGTAGTGCAGCGCAATGGCAATCTCCGAGTACTTCGTAGCCATGCCGACGGTGCCCGAAACGAGCAGCCAGAGCAGGGACCCGGGTCCCCCCAGAAAGATCGCCGTCGACACGCCCGCGATGTTCCCGACCCCGACGGTGGACGCCAGCGCTGTCGCCAAGGCCTGGAAGGGAGTCACGGTTCCCTCCCCCGTTCCTTTTCGGAACAGCTTGCCGAATACTTCACGGAATGCGAATGGCAGCCGGCGAAACTGTACCCCCCTGGTCACTACGGTCAGCACCAGCCCGGCGCCGATCAGGAGCACCATCATGGGTGTTCCCCAAACCAGACCGTTGATGGATTCATGCAGTGCGAGTAGTTGTTCCACGATGCCCCAGCCTTATTCTTCTCTCTTCAAGACGAAGTCGGTCTCGTACATGTCGTAGACCGCCGGCGTCATCCCCAGGCGCCGATAGGTTCGCTGCGCGTTGTGATTGCTCTTGTCTACGTACAGCCGAATGCCACACACGTCCCCGGCGGCCGCGGCTTGCTCGATCACCCACTGGTGCAGCGCCGAATAAACCCCTTGCCCCCGCGATGCCGGCTCGACGTACACACTCTGAATCCACCAGAAAAGGCCGTTGCGCCAGTCGCTCCACTCGAACGTGATCATCAACTGCCCGACAACCCGCGATTCCCTTTCAGCAACGACAAAGAACCCTTTCCCGGCATCTTCGAAGACGGCTCGGGTACCGGCCAGCAGCCGGTTGTAGTCCAGCTCGATGTCTTCGATCTCGCGGGCCATCACGGCGCTGTGGTCCGCGATGATTTCTGCGTCATCACCGCATGCGAGTCGAACTCTGATCGTCAACGACCTGCACCTCTCATCGGGGATCTGTCAGCGGTTAGTCGGCATTTCTCACCACGTGGCGAGGCGAAGTGGGTGAAAGGGCCGTCAGGACTAGGCGCAAGCCGGACGGAGGAAAAAAGCGCGAGCCGCTTGGCGCGCGCAGGCGTACTTGACAGTACGTTGAGCACGGCAAGCAAGCGCAACGAAGTCATGGCGGTCGTATCGTGTGCTTCGACCGTCGGGTGGTGAGAAATGCAGGCTAGTCGGCCCTGTGGTGTCCGTGGCCTGGGCCGGCATCGAGTCAGGACCCGCGAGGCCCCCATCACCGTCGGCTCTTGCGACGATTTCAAACTCCAAACGCGAATCCACGACCCAATCTTCCCCTTCAGCGACACTCCGGACCGACCAATCGGGGTGAGGGCGGTCGAGCTTCGAGGCTCCCGGGTAGAAAGTAACAGCCGCCTCCGCCGAGTATCGGGCATGATCAGGCCGAGAACGAGGAGCAAGAGTCCTCTTCTCGGTCGCTGGCAGGAGGTTACCGCGCTGTTCTGGAAGCGGTTTCGTTGGAATGGGAAACGCCGGCAAGCTGACAAAAAAGTTCCTCGTAGCGGTCGACGACGGTTTCCCAATCGTAGCGTTTTCTCACGCGCTCGTGGGAGGACTTGCTCAAATCGGCAAGCTCATCGGTCGACATGCTCGCGACTGATTCCATGATGGAGGCCAAGCTCCGTTCGTCCTTGGAGTACATCAGGCCTACGCCCCCCGCCACTTCGCGATTCTCGGGTGTATCCAGGAACAATACCGGCGCTCCGCGGCCCATCGCTTCGATCAGTGCGGGATGAACACCTCCGACCTCGGTGGCTTGAATATAGGCGAGGCAGTGGGACTGGAGTTCGTGATAGCCGTCTCCAAAGACAGCGCCCGTGAACACGATGCGCGGGTCGTCCGTCGATTGCACTCGCCGGATGTAGTCTTTCGCGTACGGTGCGTCGCCGACCATGACGAGTTTGTGGGGAACGTTCGTTTGCTCGAAGGCGCGCACCACGAGCAGGGCGTTGTTCTCCGGCTCCATGCGGCTGACATACAGAAAGTAGCCTCCGGGGTCGAGGCCGAGAGGGTCGAGCGCTGCTTTCGTCAAGACCTTATGGGCCGGCGCACCGTAAGAGATGAGATGTGTTTTCCTGCCGTACGTTTCGGCATAGTATTTCTGGATGACCGCGGCATCGGCGACAACTGCGGTGGGAAACCATTTCGTCAGCCACTCGGACATGCGATACCAGCTTCTTGCGAACGCATTCCATTTCTTGCGTTGCCGATCGAGGCCGTCAACGTTGAGAACCGTCGGCATCCCCAGCAGCCGGGGAAGCACGGTGAAGACCGCGTTCGCTCCGTTGCAGAACAACGCGACGTGATGGCGGTGAAACAGCAGGTGAAACGTCGCCAGGCAGGTGTGAACGAGCGTGTCGAAATACTTGTGAGAAACCGTCGGTAGGACCACCAACCGAACGCCCCGGTAGAGCGGTCCCGGGCGGCCAACGTTGTTCGTGCGGCCATAGACGGTCGGCTCGTGTCCGCGCTCAACGAGACGAGCGCACAACTCTTCGGCAAACGTCTCGAACCCGCCGTAGCGAGCTGGGATCCCACGCGTGCCCAGAAGGGCGATTTTCATGGATGGCTAAAGCTCCCGAACTTTGATGGGCTCGGGAGCAGGTTCGAAGCTTTCCACGGGGTGGCTGACAGGAGTGAAGCGGAACCAGCTCATCATGTACTCTTCATCCACACGCCGTCGCTGCTGGATCAGACGGCGTTTTTCGAGGATGCGGTTGAAGTCGCGAGCGAACAGGTAGAACGCTTTGAGTGACGAACGCTCGATCGTCAGACAGTAGAGGACAATGCCCAGGTCGCGCAATGTCATGGGAATGAAGTTCCGCAGGTACACACCGGGGGTGATGTTCTTTGCACGCATCAAGAAGCGGTTCTTGACCGAGTGCATGTTGATCTCCGGTGGAAGATAACGGCGCATCCCCGGACGAAGCTTGCGGACATGATAGCCGCAGGCATTGGGTACGTAAACACATTTCCAACCGAGCAGTTGGGCGCGCCAGGCAACGTCCGCATCCTCGCGGTACGTGAAGAAATCGGAATCGAAGAACTCGTTGCCCACAGAGATATCGTCAATCATTGTGCGCCGGTAACAAGCCGCCGCCGCCGTGGCGCCGAAGACATACTCCGGCTTGAGGTAGTGGCCATTGTCCGTCTCGAGACAGCCGCGGTCGAAGTGCCGCTGCATCGGCGTAAAGTAGATCCCGGTCGAATCGACGACCTGCTGATCGGGGATCTCGAAAGAGGCATCCATCATCAGCAGCTTGCTGCAAAGAGTGCCGACGGTGGGATCGATGTCCGCCTGCGCCATCAACGTTGCGACAAGGTTTGGGAGAAGCATCACGTCGGGATTGAGCGTGAGCACCCACTCGCCTCGGGAAATCTCGATGGCCTGATTCTGTGCCGCCGCGAAGCCGATGTTCTCCTCGTTGTAGATGATGATGCAGCGATCCTCGAAGCGCTCGAGGATGTCGGTGGTGCCGTCGGTGGAAGCGTTGTCGACGACGATCAACTCCAAATTGGAGTACCGCTGATCGAGCACCGACTCAAGGCAGCGCCGGATGAAGCGACCGCTGTTGTACGTGACGATAGTGACCGAAACGCATTGTTCACGAACCATGGATAATTAACTCGATTTCGATTCAGCAGGAGAAGCAGTCCCAAACCCAGCCGCTACGTTCCGGTCGCGGAGGGAAAAACCGCCGAGAGTCTTGATAACGTTTTGGCATGCCATTCTTTCACTGGCAGTTCCCGCGCCCAGGACACAGAGAAGCCAGCGGAGCCGGAGCCCGACTCGGACGGCAATGTAGAGCCAGCGGCGGGTCCCTTTGGAGAAGTGCTTGCAACTAAAGCGTAAAAGATTACCATACCAAGCCCGATAGCGTTCTTCTACGCTGATGCCGCCCACGGAGTGTCCGCCTGTATGTTCAGCCACACAACGAGGATCGTAGTGAATCACGTGCCCGGCCTTGCGCACGCGCAGGCAAAGATCGACGTCCTCGAACCAAATGGGGCGGAAGCTTTCATCCAAACCGCCGACTTGTCGCAACACATCACGGCGAAGCATCAGAAACGCCCCGGCCGGCTGGTCGACTTCACGTGAGGTGTCGGGGTCTGCGTCCAGACAGCGATAGCGCCGGTTAACAGGATTCGACGGCCATAGCCGGTTGATGAGAAGCACTTCGAACAATAGTGCGGCGGGGGTTGGAAACGACCGGAAAATGAACCCGATTTGGGCTTGTCCCTTGCCGTCAACAAGCTTCCCGCCGGCTGCACCGGCCTGCAAAACGAGACAACGTTCCACGAGGGGTTGCAGACTGCTCCGCAGGATCGTGTCGGGATTCAACAAAAGAACGAAAGGACTGCTGGTTGCCGCGATTCCCTGGTTGACGGCGGCCGCGAAGCCGCGGTTGCTGGCGTTGCGAATCAACTTTATTTTCGTCGCTTCGCGGGCAACGATCTCGCAGGTGCCGTCCGAAGAAGCGTTATCGACAACGACGACCTCGTCGGCCTGCCCGAGAGACCCCAGACACGCCGCGATATGCCGCGCCGAGTTGAAGGTCACGATGATGACCGACACCCCGGCCTTCAAGTTTTCGCCCCCATTGGGTGGCAAGCCAGTTTGAAGTACCAGCGCCAGTAGGTGTCCCACTCCGTCTGCTGTTGTATGTGGGCGATCTCACTCTCGGTAGATGTCAGCACGCCGGCGAGCCGGGAAGCATGCGCTCGCAGGGATTGTGAGCCCCGTCGCAGTGCGACGAACCGGCGCAAGCCGCATCCCAGGCCGCGGAGCCATCCGAGAGCCCGTCCGCGCGAAAACGCGAGAACGGCCCACAATGACTGTGCGACGATGATCTGCCACGCGAATTTCGCGAGCAGCGAAGCGGGATAGAATTTCGCGAGCAGCAGCAATTGATGGCAGGTCAGCCACTCGACCATCTGTGCGCTCCAGCGGCCGGTTGTCTCGCCGCTGCAGTGATACGCGACGGCCTCGGGGACATAGCGTCCCGGTGTATCTTCGATTGCGGCCCGAAATCCGAGGTCCACGTCCTCCAGGTAGGCGAAGAAGGCTTCTTCGTACAAGCCCACCTTGTCGAAGAAGCTTCGCCGGAACAGGGTTGCCGTGGCGGAGGGGAAATACGTGTCCCGCGGAAGTGCGAAGAGTGGGCCGTCATCCTTGCCGTGGCCGAGTCGCCAGGCGGTGCCGCCACGGCACACCGCATCACCAGTGCCGTCGATTCGCCGCCGCTCGCTGAAATTCAGCAGCTTGCCCGTGGCGAACCAGGCTTGCGTCGCATCCAGATCCGCAAACAGCCGCTGCAGCCAGTCGGGAGAGATCTCTACGTCGTTGTTCAGCAGCACGATGTACTCACCCCGCGCTGCTTGGATACCGCGATTCAGGGCGCGGCTCACACCTTCGTTGCGAGACAACGAGATCACGTTCGCGCCCAGTTCACGCGCAACCCGAGGCGAACCGTCCTGCGATCCGTTGTCCACGACAATGACTTCGGTCTCGCCGTTAAAGGAGGTGCGCTGCCGTCCAATCGATGACAGCAGAGGTTCCAGCAAATCGCAGCGGTTCCTGTGGGGAACAATGAAAGAAACCGTCATCGCACGCTTGGTGAAGCGCAGCCGGACGCGGCTCATCTGACGGGAATCTTATTGATAGCACAATACATGGTAGAGCGGCAACACAGCGCACACTGAGCCCCTGCCCGCGACCCTTTACGGAAAGGTTGGGGTGTCAGGCTTGCGCCGAGGTCGAGGCGTCCGTTAGGTTATTCTTCGATAGTACGACCAATGGTGACCTCCGCGACCGGCCGGGAAGCGCAGCTTTTCTGGTTGGCATTGCACTTGGTTCCGGGTCTCGGAGCTCGGAACGCTCTCAAACTCATCCGGCAGTTCGGAAGCCCCGAGCGGGTATTCCATGCGTCCCTGACGGAGTTGCGCGGCTGCGGGTTGCGTGAGGCGATTGCGGAATCGATCCACTCGGGCACCAGCTTTGAGGATGCCGATGCCGAGCAGAACAAGGTGGAACAGTGCGGCGCCGAGATCATTACGATTCATGATGCGAGATATCCTGAGCGCCTCAAGGAAATCTTCGATCCGCCGATCTTGCTCTATGCTCGCGGCCGGTCCGAGTGTCTTTCGGGAGAGAATCTGGCGATTGTCGGCTCACGCCGCCCAACCCCCTACGGCATGGCGGTCGGGAGAAAGTTGAGTCGCGAGTTGACGCAAGTCGGCATGACAGTGGTCAGTGGCATGGCCCGTGGCATTGACAGTTACGCACACCAGGGTGCTCTCGAAACCAGCGGGCCCACCATAGCCGTCCTCGGTAGTGGCGTTGACGTCGTTTACCCCCGTGAAAACAGGAAGCTGGCCGACCAGATCGTCGCCAAGGGCGTTATCGTCTCGGAGTTCCCGATGAGCTCTACGGCTTTCCCACAGAATTTTCCGATCCGAAATCGTGTTATTAGTGGACTAAGTCTGGGGGTCATGGTCGTCGAGGGAGCCCAATACAGCGGTTCGTTGATTACTGCTCGCTTGGCGTTGGATCAGGGTCGCGAAGTATTCGCAGTTCCCGGTAGCATTGTTTCGAAACCTAGTTGGGGACCGAATCTCTTGATCAAGCAAGGCGCCATTCTGGTCCAGGACGCCTCGGATGTGATCGAGGCCCTACCGCTTGACGTCAAGCAAAAACTGGCCCGTGCCCAGGAGACCGCAGACGAACAAGCTGCAACCTCGAGTGGCGGACAGGCATCCTTGTGGGAGAGCGCGGCGACACCGCTTGCCAAGAAGCTGCTTCCGCTGCTACAGATTGATCAGTCGATGCATATCGACGAGATTATTCGCCGTTGCGAGAAGAATTCGCCTTCGGAGATCCTGTCGGCGTTGAGTGAGCTGGAACTCTGCGGTCTGGCCAAACAGCTTCCCGGCAAGCGCTTTGTTCGCGTTTGGATAACTTGAACACAACGATTCCGCAGTGAAGCGGAACACCTTTTCGATGAGTATGGCCAAGAGTACAAAAGAGCGGACGCTCGTGATCGTCGAGTCGCCCACCAAAGCTCGGACGGTTTCTCGTTTTCTAGGGGCAGGTTTTACGGTCATGGCCTCGAACGGCCATGTCCGGGACTTGCCCGACAATGCCTCCGAGATCCCCGCCAGGTTCAGGAAGGAGGCTTGGGCAAAGCTCGGCATCCACATCGAACGGGACTTCGCGCCGCTTTACGTCATCCTCGACAGCAAGAAGCAGCGGATCAAGGGTCTTCGGGAGGCGGTCAGGCGTGCGGATCGCATCTACCTCGCGACAGACGAAGATCGTGAAGGCGAGTCGATCAGTTGGCATCTGCTTGAGACACTGAAGCCGAAGGTGCCGGTGAGCCGACTGGTCTTTCACGAGATCACGCAGTCGGCGATCGAGCAAGCGCTGGACTCCGCAAGGGAAATCAATCAGGATCTCGTTAATGCGCAAGAGACGCGGCGCATTGTCGACCGGCTGTTCGGATACGAAGTCAGCCCACTACTTTGGAAGAAGATGGCTCCCCGGCTCAGCGCCGGCCGGGTTCAGAGCGTGGCGGTTCGGCTGCTCGTCGAGCGGGAACGCGCTCGTATCCGCTTCCATGCGGCCAACTACTGGAGCATCCGGGCGAACTTCTGCAAACCGGATGCCCCCGGCAAACCCTCGGAATTCGAAGCCGAGCTTGTACGCGTACATGGACAACGTGTAGCAAGCGGTAAGGACTTCGATCCGGGAACAGGTCGTCTCAAGAAGGCCGACGACGTCGTTGCCTTGGGTGAGCAGGATGTGAAGGATCTGCTCTCCCGTATCGAGAGCGAATCAGCGGTAGTCGACTCGGTGGAGGAAAAGCCCTACACCACATCGCCGGCGGCGCCGTTCGTCACGAGCACGTTGCAGCAGGATGCGAACCGCAAGCTGCGATACTCGGCCGAACGCACGATGTCTGTCGCACAGCGGCTCTACGAGAACGGTTTCATCACCTACATGCGCACAGATTCGACGACGCTGTCCAATGAGGCGTTGTCGGCCGCGCGGACGCTGATTGCACGGCACTTCGGACGCGACTTCCTTCCCCAGAACCCTCGTATCTACAAGACCAAGGTACGCAACGCGCAGGAAGCGCACGAGGCGATCCGGCCCGCAGGCAGAGCTTTCACGGCGCCCACGGAGGTCGAACGACAGCTCGGCGTCGAAGCAGCCAAGCTCTACGAGTTGATCTGGAAACGGACCGTCGCCAGCCAGATGAAGAATGCCCACGGAACCAACATCGTGGTGCAAGTCAGCTTGGGGGAAGCACTCTTCCGGGCCTCTGGGAAAACCATCGCGTTTCCGGGATTCTTGCGCGCCTATGTCGAGGGCAGCGACGACCGCATCGCCGAGCTGTCGGGGAAAGAGCGCTTGTTGCCGAAGCTCACCGAAAAGGAGCAGCTTGCGGTCAAGTCTCTCGAACCGCTGGACCGGACAACACAGCCGCCGCCGCGTTACACCGAAGGCACGCTCATCAAGGAGTTGGAACGGCTGGGCATCGGTCGCCCGAGCACGTGGGCCACGATCGTGCGGTTGGTTCTCTCGCGCTCCTATGCCTTCAAGAAGGGCATGACCCTCGTGCCCACCTTCGTCGCGATGGCGGTGGTGGGTCTTCTGGAGAAGTATTTTACGAACCTGTTGGACTATGAGTTCACCGCCCGCCTCGAAGATGATCTTGACGCCATATCGCGCGGTGAGGCGGAGCGGCTGGGATACCTCAAGAAGTTTTACTTCGGCAACGGCCATCGCGGGCTGCGCACTCTGGTCGAAAACGGCGAATCGTCCATCGACCCCCGCGAGGTGTGCTCCATCCCGGTCGGCGAGGCGCCGGACGGCGCGAAGATCGAGATCCGCATTGGACGCTACGGCCCCTTCATCTCAGACGGCAAAAAACGCGCCAGTCTACCCGACATGCTTGCTCCTGACGCAATGAATCTGGAAATGGCGCAGTGCCTGTTGGCGAAGGCCGAGAAGGAACCTTCAGCGCTCGGTGACGACCCGGAAACCGGCAAGTCTGTCTATCTCAAAAACGGCCGTTTCGGGTCTTATGTGCAGTTGGGTGCGCCGTCGGGAAATGAGAAGCCCAAAATGGTTTCGCTGTTGCCCAACATGAAGCCTGGCGAGGTAGATCTCGCGTTGGCGCTCAAGCTTCTCGCCTTGCCGCGCACGATCGGCGTACATCCGGAGACCGGCAAGCCGGTATTGGCCTCCAACGGCCGTTTCGGTCCGTACGTGAAGTCCGGTGACGAGATACGCTCGATTCCGCCGCAGTTGTCGCCTTTGGATATCACGCTCGAGCGCGCAGTCGAGATGCTCATGCAACCCAAGGGTCGGCGCCGCGCGGATCCGCCCAAGGCGCTGCGCGAACTTGGCAAGCACCCTGCAACGCAAAAGCCGCTCGTGATCAAGTCCGGCCGTTTCGGCGCCTACGTCACGGATGGCGAACTGAACGCCACGCTGCGAACAGGCATGACGCCCGAGAGGCTGACGATAGAGGACGCGGTGAATCTGCTCGACGCCCGAGCCGCTCGTTTGGCGGCGAATCCCGATGGCAGACCCACCCGAAAGACCACGAAGCAGGCAAAGAAGAAAGTACCGAAGAAAGCAACCCATCGCCAAGCCAGGAAAACCTCCCAGCGGCCAGCGGACAAAGGCGGTAGCCGCAAAGAATCGAACGTGGCGGACAACTGACGCGCGGAAAGCCCACCGGCATACCAGCAACGAGCAGGATCTGGAAGTCCTCCCTGCTGCCACTCATACAGTGAGCCGACTGGCGCGCGCAGGCGTACTTGAACCGTACGTTGAGCACGGCAAGCAAGCGCAACGAAGTCCTGGCGGTCGTATCGTGTGCTTCGACCGTCGGGTGGTGAGAAATGCAGGTTAACCTGGGGGCTATAGTGAAGATGGAATTCCACAGCGATGCTGTTGGTCATCGACAACTACGATTCGTTCACCTACAACCTGGTCCAGTTTCTCGGGGAGTTGGGCGCGGAGATGGTCGTGCGGCGCAACAATCAGGTCAGCGTCGACGATGTCGAGAACCTCGATCCCGGGCGTATTGTCCTCTCACCGGGGCCTTGCACTCCGAAGGAGGCCGGCATCTGCGTGCCCTTGGTGCAGCGCTTGGCCGGCAAGTTGCCTATCCTCGGCGTTTGTCTCGGGCACCAGTCGATCGCAGAGGCTTTCGGCGGGAAGGTGATCCGAGCACCCTACCTGATGCATGGGAAGACCAGTCAAATTCATCACGACGGCCAAACGGTATTTTACGGGTTGCCGCAGGACTTCACGGCGACGCGGTATCATTCCTTGATTGTCGAAAGGGACTCCCTTCCCGATGAATTCACCATCTCCGCGGAGACGGCCGACGGCATCATCATGGGACTGCGCCACAAGGAGCACGCCATCGAGGGCGTGCAATTCCACCCCGAGTCGGTCCTTACCGATACCGGCAAGCAACTCCTCAAGAACTTTCTTGCGATGTAGTCGCCCGGATGTAGGCCTCGCTCGCCGCGTTCAGCGCGGCCAGGGCATCCGAGGGCAGCGTCAGGCGACTTCCCACGACATTATCTTCGACGTGCTCCGGTTTTTCAGCGCCCGCCAGCGCCGAGGTCACTTCCGGATGGCTCAGCACCCATGCGATTGCGACTTGAGGGCGTGTCGCTGCTAAATCGCCCGCAACTTCATCCATCACGCCGATCACATCCGCCAGCGGCGAACCGTCTCCGGGCTCACGTCCCGGCGCCAGTTTGCCCGCCGCGAGCGGACTAAAAGCTTGCAGGCCGAGTTTGTGCTGGCGAATCAACGGGAACAGCTCCTGTTCCAGGCTGGGTACGGTCTGTTCCGGCGCTTGGCGGCCGACGATATTGAAGTAGTGTTGCAGCCCCGCCGGGGAGCTCCGCCCCCCGTTCGCAGCGTGTTCGAGGGCGGCGCGAATGTCGTTGGGCGTGTGATTCGATAGACCCCAGTAGCGGACTTTGCCGGATTGAACGAGGTCATCCATCGTGTCGGTGACCTGCTCGATCGGCACGGTCTCGGTGGGGTTGTGGAGCAGATAGAGATCGACATAGTCCGTCCCGAGGCGCCGCAGGCTGCCGTCGCATTCCCGAAATGCGAACTCGCGTGTGAATTCCACCGGTTTCGACGGCTCGTTGTCTTCGGGCTTCGATCCCGGATGGACTTTCGTGCAGATCACCAGCTTGTCTCGAGGATGACCTTGAATTGCCTTGCCCAGCGCCATCTCCGCGCCGCCCCAACCGTACGCGTTCGAGGAATCAAAAAAATTGACACCCAGGTCGAGACACCGCCGAAGGATCGCTTGCCCTACGGGATTATCGGGTGAGCGTTCAGTCTCCCGAAAAGCGGTGCCCTGACACAGT
Source organism: Bryobacterales bacterium (assembly GCA_028819575.1). Classification (GTDB taxonomy): domain Bacteria; phylum Acidobacteriota; class Terriglobia; order Bryobacterales; family UBA6623; genus JAPPLB01. Next base: position 62,349 of record JAPPLB010000077.1, read on the forward strand.
CGAGACACGAACAGGTCCGTCGAGCCGAACGGTACGAGGTCACCTTCAGGAGAAGGAGCGGCGCATCTTGCTGATCCCAGCACCGCCAGAAGTGCCGAGAACTGCAGGAAATCTCGCCGCGAGGAGATCGGTCTGGACCTGCTGCGATCAAGTTGTTGCATAGCCATGATGAATACTGAAAAAGACTCAAAAGTGAATCGGTTGACTCTGGAAGTGCCGGTGTCGGCGGTACGCGATATGCAGGTCGACGTCGTAGGCTGCTACGGCGGCCCTGATCTTCGGGTCGCGTTTGATGAGCGTGACCAAGAGCGCGTTCTCGCCGAGCAGCGGGTACTGCTCCGGCGGCAATGCGTATTCCAGGACATACCCGTACGGACCGACGACCGTGTTCTCCATGACCCGGAAATGCAGGTCCGACGCGCGCCGAGCGGAATCCGAGAGCAACTCTCCGTTCCATCGGACATGGACTTCATCCAAATCCAACTCGATGTTCGTAAGGCGGATCGCCAGCCGAACACTCTCCACTCGGTCACTACCCCAACGCGCCAGATCGTCGGCGACGCGGAGCGTCACGCGCAACGGTTTGCCTTCGTGGAGAACCTGAGGAAGAATCGGCCCCTTGACGGGGAACAGGCCCTCCGTGCTGTCGGCGCCCCGCGCCAGCGAGCGCGCTACGTAGTGCTTGTCGGCGGTCGCCAGCAAGTCCGGATGCCCGAGCAGCCGCAGCGTTTCGTAATCTTCCTCGGTCCAAGGCCAGCCATTCGGCGCCCACATCCCGTCGCACAGCCCGAAACCGTCCGCACCCTGCTCGTATCCGAGCGCAGCGGCTGCATGCGTCATCGCCGCCGTCGCGTGGCTTTCGAGTTGCCGCCCGAGGTATCCGCGGAAACCCATCAGCACGCGGCAGTTCGTACCACGTGTCAGTTCAACCGACGGTCGCAGGTCGAGGTCCTGATCCAGCATCAGCCTTCTGTTCTCAGGCGTTTCCTTCTTGCTCGCCGTGATGCAGATCAGTCCGTCCACCAGCCCCTCGGACACCCAGCGGCCCACCTCAAATCCGGGGATGTTCCAGGCAGCCTCCCCGCCGGCCGGCAGCCGGACGTAAATTCTCTTTCGGCGCTGCTGATCCCGTTGCGTCCGGTCTGCGGCTTCACGCAGCCTCGCCAGCCATTCCGTTAGGATCGGAGCGAGCTTCGGCACTTCCTCGAAGCGGCAAAAGGGGCCGAATTCGTTGTCAATCGAAAGATCGACCTCCACGCCGTCGCTTTCATATCGGACCAGCAGCTCTTCAAAAAGCCGGAACCGCTCTTCGCGCACGCCGGCCCGCAGGAAGTTCATGCGCGCCGGCCCGAAGAAACGCCCCAACTCACTGGCAGCAGGATGACTGTCCGAACCGACGTAGTATTCCGGGTGCTCGTAGACGAAGTCGCTCATGCGGCCATATCCGCCGCCCTGCGAGCGGTCGCCGCCAACAATGCAAAGCGGGAGCGTCGGAAGGAACCACAAGCCCTTCTCGTGTGCACGGTCACACAGGATCTTCAGCGGGTCGTGTCCGTCGTCGATGAGCTGTTTCAGGTTTCGGGCGGCGCGGTAGAAAATCGGATGCGACCAGACATCGACATTGTCTCCCCATTTCTCCCCGACTGCACTGTCGTACTGAACCACACCACCCTCGAGCCCGGCGGAGTAGATCAGCGTATCCACGCCGCTGTTCACGAGTTGATCAACGGCGAACGTCAGATCATACGGCTCCAAGGGCGGAGCAAACTGATAAAGACCCGAGGCGTGCCGGCCGTCATCGTAGAAGAAAACGCCGGGTTCGCCGTCAGCAGATGGACCTGCGGTAGCCGAAGCCGCTCCTCCCGACAAGACGGCTGGAGCACTCACGCCCATCGTTCGCAGGAAGTTTCTGCGCTTCATGGCCTGGTTCTCGCTGACCAACGATACACCGACGCCTGGAGCGGGTGCAATCGCGCCTCGACTTTCGGGGCTGCGTTGGCCTCCACGATTCCTGGCAGATCGGAGAAGGTTGGGGCCGGTTCACCCTCAGCGAAAGGCATTCGCTTCCGTTGGAAGAGTCCGCGATCAGAGTCCTCGACTGCGAATAGGTCTGCCCAGCTCTGCTCCAGACTGATGCGGTCGGGCCGAGTCCTCCCGGTCGAACCGGGCAGCGTCACGACCGGACGTGAGCCAGCGCCGGGACGCATCCAGGGTAAGCGTCACCTTCTCCCGGGGCACACCCATCACGAACGGCCGGATGATGGCCTCGAGAAGCGGTGGGACCCCCAGGGTGAGGCTGATCGCTTCGCACTGCATGAAGGTTCCCTCGTCGCGTTCCTCGAACGAGCAGTAGTTGTTCAGCCGCCACGCGAGTCCGCGGTCTTTCCCTTCAGGCTTCGTGCGTTCCCGTGGCGTATCCGCGTGCTCGACTTCCTGGATCCGTGTGCTGCGGCTCGGCACGTGCATGCGCATGTCGTCGACCGCGATGTACTCCACGCGATGCTCCGTGTCGGCCACCCACGTCAGGACCTTCTTGGTATACAGCCGCAAGTAGACCTCGAAGCGATTGTCCCGGCGCGCCCGGACCGCCGCAGCTTGCACGTCCGGAGCGTAGATCTCGGGGTAGCGTTCATAGTCCTGCATCATCGCGATCGACCGGTCGAGGGTGACGCCGGGAATGAGCACGGTGCCGATCCAGTGGTGCACCATGCCGGACGGGATGTCGACCTCGTCTCCGCCGTCCCGCGTCTCGAGCGGCTCGATGACGATCTCGCCGGATCGGAGCCGTGTGAGCACCTCCTCCCGGTTGGCGTCGGAGAGACGGTCGAGCCAGAGGAATCCGGTTCTGCCGTCGATCTCCGCCCGCATGCGCGCCTCGGTCAGATGCACGTAGCGATCAAAGGCGCGAACTGTCTCCGGCTTCAGCTTCGCGGCGTCCGCCACGGCCGACGAGGCCGCCAGGGCCATGCACGCGATCACCACCGATCCTGTCAGTCTCATCCCTGCCCTTCGATCACCGGCCCCATGCGGCAGTCAGCCCTGATGACGGACGGCCCTCATCCGTACAAAGCGCGGAAAGGGCCGCGATCGGCGCGTGACTCCTCGACGCCAGGAACGACGATGCCCGCACAGGCCGCCCAGCTACCCTCCACGGTCCCTGGAATTCACTAGAATAGCGGAGGATCGACCTCGAGCGAACCAACCTTTCGCCACCTGCCGTGGGCATTGCGCGGTTCCGATATGAGTCGGGGACCGCCTCGGTACCTGATCGAGAAGGATTCGCCATGTCTGCAACCCGTCCACGAACCCATCGTCTTGGAGCCGCCACCCTCGGCATCGCAATGGCCGGGATGGCAAGAGGCGCGCCGGATGTCACACAGCCAGGACAGAGTGGACATCCCCTGCTCCGCAGAAGCCGGAGTCTGATGCGCTGCTGCCGGTGCTTGAGGCGCAGGCCTGACGTTACAGTCCGGGCGCGGACCGCCGCGATCCGCGATGCCCCATATCATCATTGTGATAGAATGCGGCGCGACTTTACTCCATGCGAATCAGAGAGTTAGAGGCTGTGAGCCGTCCGGTCATGGCAGCGTAAGGTGAGCGTAAATCCCGCCGTTTACTCTTCCGCGGGAAGTCTTCTCGAACAGTTCAGGAGCGCTTGGCCGTTTCCGCATTTCGTGATCGACGGCTTTCTTGACCACGGGCTTTGCCAGGAAGTCCACGATGCCTTCCCGGCGTTTAGCGATGAACGGGCGCGCAACGAGTTTGGAGAGACGGGGGGCAAGTCTGTCTATGAGAACCTCCCGAAGATCGCGCCCTGCTACGCCCGCTTGGACAAGGTTTTCCGAAGCAGGGAATTCCTGCATTGGTTGAGTCAGGCGACCGGGATCCCCGAGTTGCTGTACGACCGTGATTATGTCGGAGGGGGGACACACGAGAACAGGGATGGTCAGGAGCTCGATCCGCACGTGGACTTCAATTACCATCCAAAGCAACGCTGGCACAGAAGACTGAATCTCATCCTTTTTCTGAACAAGCAATGGGACGACTCCTGGGGCGGCTCGCTGCAACTTCATCTCGACCCTTGGACGGATGCGTCGGCCAAGACCGTCCAGCCGGTTTTTAACCGCTGCATCGTGTTCGAGACGAGCGAGCGTTCTTGGCACGGCTTTCCCAAGATCCGATTGCCCGCCGATTGCCAGGAGACAACTCGTAAATCCGTAGCCGTCTATTTCTACACAAAGGAGCGTCCGCGCGAAGAAGTCGTACCGGAGCACGGCACGTACTACGTTCCGCGGCGGATGCCGGATCATCTGCAAGCCGGCTATACACTGACCGATGCGGATGTCGCCGAACTCGGCGGTCTGTTGGCGCGGCGCGATCGGCAGATTCGCTACGAACGGGAACACGAACGTGAATTGAGGACGGTGTTCGCCGCCATGATCGAGTCGCCAAGCTTTCGGATTGGCCGGGCCCTGACTTGGCCGCTGCGCAAGGTGCGGGATTTGTTGAGATAGTCTCCCGACCGATTGCGATGCATGTGCGGCGAATGAGCTCCGACCAGGCTCCGCCGAGAGGGTCTGCGCATTCGAGGACCAAGCGACGATGTTAAGCTCGAAGTAAAATCCAAACGCGCCATGCTCCTCCCATAGGCCGGTACGATTGTGTTGTCCAGCCTTTCGAGGCAGATTCTTCCTGCACGTTCGGCACGGTTCAGCGTCCTAGAGTATCAGGAGGATCAGGATTGAGGGCATGGCTCAAGGGGCAACCTCGGGCGTTATGGAAGCGGAACCCTTCGTTGCGGTAGAGACTTCCGTAGAAGAGACCACTGATGATGCGTTCATCGAGGCGCACATGCGCCGCGTGTTCCGCTTGGTCTACCGAATCGTCGGCAATATTCCCGACGCCCAGGATCTGACCCAAGAGGCCTTCGTCAAGGCCCTTACACGCCGCTCGCAGCTCAAGGATCCGAAGAAAGCTGCGCACTGGCTCGGGCGCATTGCTACGAACACCGCCCTGGATTTTGTCAGGCAGCGGAAGCGGGTCAGCTTTGAGGGATTGGACAAGGCGCCGGAAATCTCGACCGAGACGCCGGAGCAAGCCATCTTGCGGGGCGAGAAACGCTCCTACATCGAAGACGGGCTGCGGCTGCTCACCGAGCGCGAAAGGGCGGCGCTGGTTCTACGGGATATTGAAGGTTTGCCGGCGGTGGAAGTGGCCCGGCAGTTGAGATGCTCGCCGGCCACGGTGCGCTCGCACATAGCGAACGCGCGAGTCAAGTTCAGAAGTTATGTCAAGGGGCGGAAGCGATGAGACTGTTCTACGTCGGCCATCCGAGAGAAACCGACCTCGCCCTATTCGCGGGCGGCGAGCTGGGTCCCCTTTCGCGCTGGCGCATTGAGAAGCACTTGCAGAGTTGCGAGCCGTGCCGAACGGCCGTCGCTGATTTCTTTCATCTGCAGGGCGATCTCGAGGAGTTGAGCGAACTGCCTTCGTCAGTGGACTGGGCAGGCATGTCACTGCGAATCCGCAAGGCCGTAGCCGAGGCGGGAGAAACACAGTCCGATCCCGTCCGGGGCCGCTTCTTCCCGAAGCCGTCGGCGTGGCAACTGGGTTTGGCCACGGCCGCGATCATTTGCGGTTTCATTGTCGTCCGGCAATTCCCCTTGCCCGAGGCTGAAGATGCGGTCATCACAGCAACTGATGAACAGAACGCAGTTTCGAGAGAGGCTCGGACGTTGGAAGGCGGCGGCGCGCTTGCGCCCGGCGGCTCCGCCGCTCCCAGCGAGTCATTCAGCAAGCCCTCGAGCCGGGATGCCGTTTCCGAAACCGGAGGACGAGCCGCGAATATTCCGGCTCCCTCGGCACCGACGGGACCGCTCGGAGCCCAACGCAAGGACGCCGCAATGAACCTTGCTCTGGATCGAGGGGTCACGGGACGTGGGATTCTCCGCGAGGAACTCGATCAGCCCATTGGCGGGAAGAAAAAAGCCTCTGCGGACGAATTGCGCCGGGCGAAGGCAAGCTCGGTCCCGGTGGAGCGGCAGCCGGTCTCCCAGGAAGAACAGTTCGCAAGTTTGGGTGCATCTTTTTCCATGCAGATTGCCGGCGTGGGTGCTTCTATTGCGCCTCCCACCGACGGCAGCGAGATTGTCGTCGACGTCAAGACGGATGGCGGCGTACGTTTTCGGAGAGTCGATGCCGCCACGGGCCGCATTACGATTACCGATGTCTATGCGCAATAAAGCTACCTCCGTCCTGCTCGGGTTCGCACTGCCGGCGGCGTTCGCCGTCTACAGCCTGACGATGTGCTGTGCCGTCCAAGCCCAGAGCGTAAGTGGGCCGGCGACGCTGTGGCAAGACCCTGCCCAAGCCGTTCACGTCGCGATCGCGCCCGACATCCCGTTGTCGCTCGTCTCGAAGGATCTGAGCAGCACCAGGGTTCAGATCATGGGCGCCATCATGATGGTCGACCTGAAATGCCGTCTCGAAGTCCGCAACGAGAGTACGAGTTTCTTGCGCGGAGTCGTGATGGGTGTCGTTTCGGCTGAGCATTCACCCGGCGGAACGGCTTCCGTGGCTCTGCCCAGTCTCAATATCGCGCCCGACGATACGACCGAATTGAACGTCGAATTGAAACTCGTACGGCCTTTTCCGCCGAACACAGATCACGCCGTTAACGTGGACATTGACGGCGCTCTCTTCACCAGTATGGTGTTCCGGGGACCGAACGAGTTCGATTCACGCCGCAAACTGGTGGTCTGGGAGATGGAGGCGGAGCGTGACCGTAGGCACTTCAAGTCGCTGCTCGCTTCCGGGGGGCGGGAGCAGCTTGCCACTGCCATGCAGGCAAGCGTTCAGCGGCAGCAGCAACGGCCTCGCTTGAGGGCCGAGCTGGAACAGCAGTTGCGCAAGCTCATCACCACGCCTCGTCCATTGGTCCGGCGCGAACGGCGCATCCAGGTTTCCCGTCATCATTTTCCCGAGTCGCCGTTGGAGATCGTGTCCGGCAGCGCGCTTGTGGAAGGCTCGCGCGTGCGCACGCCGAAGATCACCGTGAAGAACCGCTCTCAGAAGCCGGTGCGTTGGTATGAGCTCGGATGGCTTGTCAGCGATGGCGACGGAGTCCGCTACACCGCCGGGCTCATGCCCGCTCCAAAAGGGTGGTCAAGACTAGCGCCGGGGGCTGAGGCTTCGACGCAATCGAATCACAGTTTCGTGTTGAATCGCGGTGGCGCTGCCGGTGGACTTTCTATCGACCGGATGAGCGGCTACGTTCGAAATGTCGAGTTCGAGGATGGAATCGTTTGGATCCCGACGCGGAACGACCTCGAAGCCTCGTCGCTGGACCGAGCCACACCCGTGTCTGTCGAGGAACAACGCCTGAGCCGTCTCTACGGAAGCCAAGGCGTCGAAGCCGTCATCTCCGAGTTGGCCCAGTTCTGAGAGCCGCCTGCGGCGGCTTCGGCGGTTAAGAAACTCGTTCCATATCGTTCGAACACATCACGCCACCGAGCAACGCGCCGTGCACGGAGGCAACTTGAGCTAGCCAGCCTTTCTCCCCATCATGCTGGGGAAGCACGCGATAAGACCTCCTTGACTCCGTTGCGCTGGCTTACCGTGGCCGGTGAGGAAATGCCGTGTTTCGTGATTCACGAAAGCCATTGACAGTGACCTGGTTCGGTCTGAAAGAAATATCTGACGGCCCTCTCACGCATTTCGCCTCGTGGCGAGGTGAGGAGGCAGGCTAGTCCCGCCCCCGCCCAAGTGCGGATCAATCACAGCTAAAAACCCACGTTGTGCCTTTCGCCCTACCTCTTCCATACAGTCGCACCGGCCTCGTTTCGACCTATCCGCGGCGAGGATCATGGGTTTTCACACTAGAGCCGGATTTCGACGATGGTCGCGCCGGCGCCACCTTCCGATTGCTCAGCCTGGTAGTAGCGCTCGACATGGGGGTGAGAGGCAAACATCCTCCACAGGGCATTGCGCAAGGTATTCATTCCATGGCCGTGAATGACGCGGATACGCGCTACGTGGGCCACGACCGCGTCGTCGAGAAACTTATCCACACTGGCTCGAGCATCTTCGCGTGTCTGCCCGATCACCTTGATCTCCGACAACGATTGTATGGGCTTCTCTGCCGGCTGAAATGTGATTCCTCGCGCCAACCGAGGCGCCGGCGTCGGGGCTTCATCGAGGATTTCGCTGATGTCGTTGCGGCTCACTTTCAACCTGAGCTGTCCGACTTGCACTTCCCAGCGCCCCGGTGAGAGTGCCTGGATGACTTTGCCGGCTGCGCCGAGGCTGTTGAGCCGGACGATGCATCCCACCGGAATCGGTTCGTCGGGCTGCCGCTCGCGGACGGGCTCCGGCTCGTGCCCTCCTCCACCGACTTCCTCTTGGAGGTTCGAGCGAAGCTGGCGTCGCTTTTTCGAGAGTTGCTGCCGCATCTCTGACCCGATCCGACGGCTCTCTCTCGAGTCATCGAGCTTCTGAATGGCGGATCTCATCTCGGCTTCGAAGTGCTTGATGCACTCATCGGCGCGCCGTTGCATCTGGGAGATCTTGGCGGCATGCTCGCCCTCGAGCCGGCGCCGGAATCGGCGGCTTTCTTCTTCCCGGGCCGTGTCTTTTTTTTCTAGTTCCGCTCGTGCCGCCTCAAGCTCGGCAACCTTTTCGTGCAGCCGCCGCAGGAAATCGGCGGCTTCTCCGGCATGTTCTCCCAGGGCCTGCCGAGCGCGCTTGATCACTTCTTCGGGAACACCGAGGCGTTCGGCCATGGCGAGGCCGGCGGAACGGCCCGGGATGCCGATAGTAAGAACGTAGTTGGGCGCCAGGGTGAGTTCGTCGAAACCGACGGCGGCGTTCTCAACGCCATCGCGGTTGGAAGCGTATGCCTTGAGCTCCGGCAGGTGAGTAGACACGGCTGTAAAAGAGTTCCGCTGCAGGAAGTGATCCACAACCGCGACACCGAAAGCTCCTCCCTCGGTGGGGTCGGTGGCGGCGCCAAGTTCATCGATCAGAACAAGTGATCGATCGTTGGCCTCTCGCATCATGAACTTGAGCTGTTCGACGTGGGCCGAGAACGTGCTGAGACTTTCTGTAATCGATTGTGAGTCGCCAATGTTCGCGAGCACGTGATGGAACCAGGGAAGTTCGGCTTCTTCGGCGGGCACGGGGATGCCGGCCTGACTCATCAGTGTGAGCAGGCCGATCGTCTTGAGGATTACGGTCTTGCCGCCGGCGTTCGGCCCGCTGACCAGAAGCACCCTGCGCTGGTCCTTCAAGGTGAGGGAGAACGGCAGGACGCGGCGGCCTTCCCTACTCAGGACATCTTCCAGGAGAGGATGTCGGGCCTGACGCAGCTTGAGGCGGCATTCGCCCTTGCACGCAAAGGTTGCGGTCGAGCAGAGAAAATTCATCCCGAAGCGAGCTTTGGCAAAGATGATCTCGAGATCGGCCAAGGTATGCAGCGCCGTGGAGATATCCGACCGGTCCATCCGCAGGCGGTCGGTCATCCCGCGCAGGATCCGCAGGATCTCGCGATGCTCTTCTTCGAGAAGCTCCACGATGCGGTTGTTGAGTTCGATGGATTCGACCGGCTCGATGAAGGCTGTTTGGCCGGTAGAGCTGGAACCGTGGATCACCCCTTCGACACGGCGCTTCCATGTCGATTTCACGGGCACAACTAGGCGTCCGTTGCGGATGGTGACGTAGTCTTCCTGCAGGACGCCTTCTTCGTAGTGATGACGGACAAACTCCTCGAGGGTTTTCTGGATCAGATTCCGTTGGTGTTCGATCTGGCGGCGAATGCGGGAGAGTAGCGGGCTCGCCTCGTCGAGCAGTTCACCATTCGGTCGGAGCTTGCCGGAAAGGTCGCCGCGCAGGCGACTGAAATCGGCGAGACGGCCGGCGTGCCCGGTGAGGTGTCGATAGCGGCTGCTTTCGCGTGCGAGTCGCTGAAGGGCATCGTCGGAGCGGTCGAGCAGTTCCAGGAGATGGTAAATCTCGATCGCGTCGAGAACGGAGCCTTCCACGCCCAACTTGTCGATAGCTGTTCGGAGGTCGCGCAGGCCTTGGAATCGCGGGGGCAGCGTACGCCTATCGTCATCGTCCGCTCCTTGTGCGCGGGCGCAGACTTCCATGGCCTCGGCGGTTTCCGCCAACGACTTTTCGGCTTCCGAGCGATTCTCATGAAGAGGGTTTTCGCGCAGCACGTCGAGACGCCACTCGCCTAGTGGGCTCACGACGTAACGCCCGACAACGTCCAGAAGAGCGGGCAATTCGAGGGCTTCCAAGGCGCTCCGCGACATAGTGACCTGCTACGACGATGCGCTGTTCCGCATCCGGAACGCTTTCTCGATTACGGGGGCTGTTCCTGCGGTGATGACGAGGTTTTTCAGCTCCCTCAGCGTGACCCAGCGGGCGTCATCCGCATCATCCGCGGCGAGCAGCGAGCCGCCCGTGGGCCGGCAGAGATAATCGATCAAGACGTAGTGATAGCGGACGAGACCTCGCTTATCCGGGGTGATGCGCTCGAAGACTTCGACAATCGGGCCGACCTCCACCTCCAGGCCGACTTCTTCGCGAATCTCTCGCCGGATGCCTTCTTCGAGGCGTTCCCCCAGTTCCAACGCGCCGCCAGGAAGCGACCAGATGCCCTTAAGCGGTTCCTTGCCGCGCCGGACGAGGAGCACACAGTCGTCCTGCAAGATAATAGCGCCCACGCCGACGATGGGTTGCGCGGGGTACTCGCGGGACATAACCTCTCTTCGATTGCAGCACAGGGCCTCGTAGCCGGACAAGGGCTGATCTGGCGGACCGGGCCGCGTTGATGCAAGAATCATATAGTTGTAGTCGGCTCTTACGTCGGAGTGCTTTGCATGCGTCGTGCATTCACAGTCCTCGTTACCGCTCTTGTGGTGGCCTCCATCTCGACGGCAGCGCCGAAGAAGAGGCGCAAGAGCGAACCGCTCGGCCTGATCAGCGGGACGGTTTTCCAGAGCACAGGCTTCTCGTTGCCCGGCGCGAAGGTTTTTGCCGTGAGCAAGCAGAATCCGAAGGTCAAGAAGGGTACCGTTACAGGGCGTCGCGGGGAGTTCGCCTTACGCCTGCCTGCCGGGCAGGGAGCTTACGTCGTGACTGCGGAAGCAAAAGGATTCGCGTCACAGCAGAGGACGGCAGATGTCTACGAAGGCACGAAGACGACGGTTACCTTCCAACTAAAGCCGGTGGAGGGCAAGTAGCTTTCGCAGGAATCGAAAGAGTGGTGAAGCGTCATGCATACCGCACACGGGTCTGGAAGAGTACGCCGCTTCACCGATGAAGGAGTAACGATGCAGACGCGTCGCTCGTGGCTGACTGCGCTCGTGCCGGGGGGGGTGCTCGTGACCCTGCCCTCGGACGTTCTCGCGCAAAGAAAGAAAAAAAAGAAGGGTAAACCTACGAAATCCGTTACCGGACTGGTGACGAACGAATCTGAGGAGGCCCTACCGAGAGCAGTGGTGCAGCTCAAGAATACCCGCACGTTGCAGGTCAAGTCGTTTATTGCGGACTCCCAAGGCTCCTACTACTTCCACGGACTCGACCCCTCTGTTGATTATGAGATCAAGGCGCGCTACAAAGAATCGACTAGCCGGACGCGCACAGTGAGCTCTCTTGACAGCCGGGAAAAGGTGATCTACAACTTCAAGATCAAGGTCGAGAAATAGAGAATTGCTGCTGAACCTACCTGGGCCGAGACACCCTCGCTGACATGGTTCATGGACGGGTTGCCCTGTGAGAGACTCGAGATATGTCGTTGCGGGTCAGAGCGGCGCTCGTTGTCGTCTTCGTGCTTGCGGGCTGTTCATCGCCTCCTGAAGTTGAGACGATCGACCCTGCCCAGTGGCCCCAGGTTCTCGCGGACTACCGGGGCGGCGTCACGGTCATCAACGTGTGGGCAAACTGGTGCCGCGCCTGCGTGCATTTTCTGCCCCTCTTCGTCACCCTGCGCGAGCGAGTTGCATATGACGATGTGGAGTTTCTGTCGGTCATCGTCGAAGATCCCGCGGACGCAGCGGCGTTGGCTGAGGCCGAAGCTTTGGTATTGGAGCTCGACGCACGGTTTCCACACTTTGCCGTGCAGACGGGAGTCGAAGAAGCACTTGCCATTCTTGGGACCGACGACCTGCCGGCGGTGCTGGTCTACGGCACAGAGGGCAGGTTGCAGCATCGAGTGTATGGCGACCCCTTCGAAGGAGAAATGCATCTCGAGGACGTCGAGGACGCGATTGATGCGGTGCTGCCCAGGAGTGAACCTGATTCCTAACCTGCCCTTTCCTGTGCCTCTTCTCGTGTACTCGGAGCGCTCCGCAAAGCTCAAGGAGAGAGCAACATCGGTCTGGCCTTCCTGCTGCCGCAGCAGGAGGAGCGGCTCAGGGAGTCGAATGCGGCTTCAACGGCATCGGCATGAAACTCATCGTTCGGCCGGACGTTGTCCTGTTCCGGACTACGCCCCTTTATTCTTCAACACTCGCCGATAGCTGGGCAGGTTCTTCTGTTCGGCGTTCTTCCAGAGGTCCTCGTCGCCACATTCGAGGCTTGTGAACCACTCGTCCATGCGGCGCTTCAAGCTCATTTTCCGGCCGGCGTAGTCTTCGTGCTCGGCCAAGTTGAGGCGCTCACCCGGGTCGTTCCGCAGGTCGTACAACTCACTCTCGAACCCCTCAGTGCGATGGATATACTTCCAGTATTCATCGCGGATCATCCGGCAGTACTGGTACTCGCCGTAGACGACGTTGTCCCACTCCATCTCGGCGCCGCGCAGGGCTGCGGCATAGCTGCGCCCGGCGAGCGGTTTGCCGGATGCCAGCGGAGGAAGGTCCAGGTACTCGAGAATCGTCGGCGCAAAGTCGTAGAAGCTCGTGAAGATCCGGCTCGTGCGACCTCCCGGGATCGAGCCCGGGTGGTGGAAGAAGGCCGGCACAAGCATCGACTCGTCATACATGTTGAAAGGCCACGAGGTGTTCCCCTTCCCCCAAAGTCCGTGCTGCTCGAGCAGAAAACCGTGATCGCTGAGAAAGATGATCAGCGTATCTTGAGACAGCTTCAGATCGTCAAGCTTGACGGCGATTCGGCCCACGTTGTGGTCGATGGCTGTGACCATCGCGTAGTAATGCATCTTGCTCTCGCGGTTGCCGACATTTCTCCTGGACAGGTTGTGGGCGATCGGCTCGTTGAGCGGCTCGCCGGGGAAGGTCTCGAACGGGCAATCTCGATAGAGGTCGAGATACTTCTCGGGCGTGCCGGAATAGGGCGTGTGAGGCGCGTTGTAGGAGACGAAGCAGAAAAAAGGATGGTCTTTCGATTCGTCGATAAAAGCCAGAGCCTTGTCCGTCACGATGTCCGTCGTATAGCCGGGGTACGCTCGCTTTTCTCCGTTCCAGTACATGGGAGGGTTCTGATAGCGGTTACCGCCGGTTGGCATCGCGAACCAATAGTCGAAGCCTTCCTGCGGCCGGGCACTGTCACCCATGTGCCACTTGCCGCTGAGTCCGACCCGGTAGCCGTGCGCGGCGAGGACTTCGCTGAAAGTGGCCTCGTCATCGAGGAAGGCGTAGGCCCCTTCTCCTTCGTTCTCATTCCGCACCCAATCGTGGATGCCTTGCTGCGAAGGGATTTGCCCCGTAAAGAGCGTGGCGCGGCTAGGTGAGCATACGGGGGTCGTACAGAAGGCCCTCGTGAAGAGCATCCCCTCTCGGGCGAGGCGGTCGCAGTGGGGCGTCCGGATTTCGTGATTTCCGTAGACCCCCAAAGTGCGCGGCCCCTGGTCATCCGTCAGGATCAAGACGACGTTCTGAGGGCGCTGCGGTTCAGAATGCTTTCCACAGGCGGCCCAACCAGCGGCGGCCGTAGTCGTGATGAAGTCACGGCGTTTCATGGGATGATTCCAGCCGGCGGTTCTACCCCCTACTCGGATGCAACTGGCAGTGACCTGCGAAGAAAAGAGGCTCATTGCAATGCGAAGATGCGGCGTTCGGCAAAGCTCTCCGATTCTCCATGACCGTGCTTTTTCCTTGGCGCCCCAACCCAGCGAGGGTAAAAGGACGAAGATCTATCGGGGTTTGAAGGGAATCTTGCACTCGCCTGCGGAGCCGTTGTAGTTGAGGACGAGATGCTTGATTTTGTGCTTGGGATTGACCTGAAAGAAGAGGAATCCGTTGACCGGCTCGCGAGTGGGTCCGATGGGTAGCTCGATGGCCGCAAGCCGATCGGCCAAGGGTCCCGTTTGCCGTTGCGACTCGGTTGCCGACGGCACACTGACGCCTCCACTGACGCCTCCACCGACTCCGGTCCTTGGGTATGCGCCGGGCAGTCCGGTGCCGGGGAGGCCACCACCAAAGACGGTCCGGTTCTCCTGCGAGAAGACGCCTCCCCCGGAGCCCCCCTCGCCGAGAACCAGAACGGCTTCACCGGCGATGCGGTCGGGCGATTGCGCTTGGGAGCGCTCGTTGTTGCGATACGAGCGCAACAGAAAATCGTCCCTGCTGAGGATCACCTCGGAGTTGTAGAGGGGACGCACCTGCAACTCGACCAGGATGAACTCCCGGTCGAGATCGTCGCCCAGCCGTGACTGGATCTCATTCACATCCCTGACAAGACGCGCCCGGAACTCCACGTCGTCGAGTTCGGCGCTTACCCACAGCGGAGGCTCCGCCGCGATAAGCGCCACGGCGCCCGAGATGAGAAGGACGGCCTTGCTTTTACTCCACATCGATCCTGCAAAAAGCCATGCTGATTATGCCACAAAAACCTGTTTCGCGAAATAGAATCGGCTGCCTTGGATGTGCTCTTGAGCACACACGCATCCTGGAGGGGTGGGGTGTCTCAAGCATGTCGTATGCAGGAATCCGCAATTACGCTACCATCGGTTTCTGTCCTGATGCGCCAAGAGACTGATAGCAAGAGGAAGGGTTTGTCCTGGATTCTTGCCGGAGTGGGCATCGAACTGTTCGGGGCGCTTCTGATCTGGCAGTCACTGCCCGATTTCGGAGTGCGGACGATTCCCGGTTTGGTCTGTGTCGTACTGGGATCCCTGGTGATGACGTGGGGCTTGGTGAAGCGGGCGCAGAGAAACCAACCTCGCGTGGAGGCGTCCCCCGCAATCACGGATTGGGCGCCTGAATCCGAGTTGGAAACG
Source organism: Bryobacterales bacterium (assembly GCA_028819575.1). GTDB lineage: Bacteria > Acidobacteriota > Terriglobia > Bryobacterales > UBA6623 > JAPPLB01. Next base: position 77,530 of record JAPPLB010000077.1, read on the forward strand.
CCGACTCCGCGCGCCGTGCGCCTGAGTCCGTCGGGACGCCGCATGGTCACATGGTGGTTCGTCATGCTGTCGGCGCTGCCTCTATACGCCTATCTCGTCGGTCAACGGGTTACTCCCGTGCGCACCGACTACGCGGACGAGTACGTCGAGGGAGTGGCCGTCATTCATGACAAGGTGAAGAGGGAAGGGGCGCGTGGTGATGGGTTCTACATCTATTACAACTTTGAATCTCCCGAGGCGCCGGGTCGTTTACGCGCGTCGGCTTCCGTCACGGAGAGGCAGTACAGTGCTTTGAAAATCGGCGATTTGTTGCGAGTGTGGTATCTCGCTCCAAACCCGACCGTCCACGAGTTGCCCGACCTGGAAGAGAAAGCCCCGGCTACGCCGGTCGTCTGGTTTGCAGTGGGGTTGGCCGGACTTCTACTGCTTCTATTTGAAGTCATTCGGAGGCGCCATAGGGCCATCACGGTTTTTGGCGTTGCGACTCCGGGAAAAGTCGAGATGCTGCGGCCTCGATGGGCCGGTTCTGTTTACACCGTGACATACCGGGCGCAGGGACAAAGGAAAAGCCTGCGGGGAACCGAACGAACCCGCCGGTTGACGGAGGGCGACACGCTCACCGTCCTTTATCGTGCGGACAAACCCGACCACGCCCTCATCTACCGCCTCGGAATGTATGAGGCGCGAACGGCGGACACAGAGGGTTGATCCACCGACCGGAGGCGGTCCATTGCCGCGGTCAGAAACGCAGGGTTATGCTGTTTGACAACCAATGCCGGTGAGCCGGCGATGTCCAGGGTGCGGATGATGATCGGTCTCTTGAAGCTACATCACGTCTCTTTCGCAATCCAAGACCTCGAGCGCGCAAAGCAATTCTTTGGCGGTGTTCTGGGGCTTGAAGAGATAAGTCGGCCGGCATTCCGATTCCCTGGCGCCTGGTACGCGCTGGGCGACCGGCAGCTCCATCTGATTCAGTCTCCCGATCCCGAGGGGGATCGTCAACGGCGCATCAATCGCGCGGATCATGTGGCTCTTGAGGTCAGAGACATTCAGGCTGTCCGCAACCAACTTGGGGAAGCCGGAATCGAGTTTCGGGAAGGCGGCAATCGCGACCTCGGCATCGAGCAACTCTTCTGCCACGACCCGGACGGTCACGTTATTGAGTTTGTGCGCTACCTAGCGGCCGACCAGGCAGCCTCCGGCTAGTTTTTCTCCGCCCGCGTGCGGATGATACAGGCGGGAAACACCTGCACCGCTGTCAACGCCGCTTGATCAGGAGGATGTTTCACATCAGCGAAACAGGTCTTTGCCGGGCTCGCGCAGGAGATCGACCGCTCTTCCCGAGCCCCCCGAACCAGTAAACCCGTCAACGACGACAACCGGGCGTCCGGCGTCTTTCTGCATGAGGAGGCCGGCCGCAGCGCTAAGTTCATCGGCGACCGCGATGCAGGTAGCATTCAGCTCTCTGCCGTGACGGTCGACCCGGCCGCAGTAGTCTTCCAACGGGGCGATTCCCGCCACACCGATAGCGACATCCACTTGCCCCACCCTCCACGGCCGGCCGAACGAATCGCTGATGATAACCGCGCAATCCACTCCCGTCGCCCCCATGAGCTTTTCCCGGATCCTCTGCGCCGAAGTGTCCGGGTTTTCGGGTAACAACGTCGCCATCCGCTCGCCCGTTATGTTCGAACGGTCAACGCCCGCGTTGGCGCAAATGAAGCCGTGACGCGTCTCACTGATGATGACGCCCTGCTCCATGCGCACGATGCGCCGGGACTGCTGAAGAACAAGCTCGACGAGTTGCGGGTCTTTGTCGAATTCCTCGGCAAATCGCCGCGCCCTGTGGGACGGTTCGATGGTTCCCAGGTCGACGGTCTTCCCCTCAGTCTTCGAGACCACTTTCTGGGCGATGACGACGACGGCATGATCCTTCCAGGAGAGACCTTCCCGGCTCGCCGCCGCCAGTATTTCCTGCGAAACATCATCGCCCGGCTGAAATTCGGGCAGAGTTTCCAGCGCGGTAAGGGAAAGCTTCAGGATCGTATCCACGGTGAATACCCGCTGTCGGACGCTTGGTCGCGTCCGATTCGCACACGCCGGGCGCGGTTGAAGGCGTCGATCCTTTCAAGGTAATCGAGGATATCGTTGTTGCTCGTGGCCTGATTCCCGAGCGTAAGCAGGTCTTGCGGAGTATCCACGTCCAGCGTAATACCCGGCGGACGCATGACTCGGATTTCAGCCCCGGCTGCGATCCCTGCGTTCCGGTGTCTCTCGAAGCTGCCTGGACCAAACCCACTCGCGATCACGTCGGGAGGAGATCGGACCAGGACATTCGTTCCCATGCCATCGCATGAAGGAACAATGATCAGCGAGGGCGTCGGCAGGCGCGACGAAGCCTCCAGGAGTTTTTCGTATTCGCCGGAAGTCGCCAAAGGGACATCGATCGGCGCCGACAGCACGGTGTGAGCGGCGATCCGCAAAGCCATTTCGACGCCCCTTTCCGCCGAATGGCTATGGCTCAACTGATTCTGTTCCTTCAAGATCCGAGCGCCTGCGAGTCGAGCCGCGTCGAGCACCGCACTGTCCGTCGAAACCACGATGCGTTCGTCGAGCAGGGAAACGGCCCCAAGAACGTTCAAGGCCTGTTGATAGAGTCTGCTCGCCAATTCCTCCCGTTCAGCAGGCAAGAGGACGTCTGCGAGGCGCATCATCGAACCGGCGGTTGATTTCACAGTCAGCACCGCTACTTTCACGAGACGAGAGCCTCCATCACGGTGTGTGCAAGAGCCTCCTTCTGGGGCATACCCGTCATCAGCGTGGGGCAGACAACCGCACGCATTCCAAGTTCCTCCACCGCAGCGCTTGATTCCCTGTCAGCCTCATCAAGCACGAAGACGTTCAGGAAATCCTTGTAGAGGCTGGCCACTGCCAGCGCGGAGGCGTCGTATCCGAGGCTGGTCATCATTTCGGCTGCAGGACCTTTGACAGCACGCCCTCCCACGATGGGACTCACGGCAAGCACGGGCGCCGCTGTTTTGCGAAGGGCTTCGCGAATTCCCGGCACTGCAAAGATCGGTCCCACACTGATGATCGGGTTACTCGGCGCAACGATCACGGCATCAGCCTGAGCGATCGCTTCGAGAACACCTGACGCCGGGGCGGCCTGATCCGCTCCCACAAACTCTACGGCTCGGACTACCGGTTTCGCGCCGTTCTTCACGAAGTAGGTCTGAAAATCCAGCCGCCCCGAATCGGTTTCGAGCCAAGTGCGAACCGGATGGTCGCTCATCGGCAAGATCGTTGATTCCACACCGAGCGATCGAGACACTCGGCGGGTGACTTCCGACAAGGGGAAACCCCTGCGGAGCAGAGAGGTGCGGAAGAGATGCGTCGCCAAATCACGGTCGCCAAGTTGGAACCACGTCTCCTTGCTGAATCGGCGAAGCGCGTCCAGCGTGTGAAAACTCTCGTTCGCCTGGCCCCAGCCTCTCGCCGGATCGGCCAAGCCGGCAAGAGTGTAAGTGACCGTATCGAGGTCGGGGCAAACGGTCAGCCCATGTAGCTCAAGGTCATCTCCGGTGTTCCCGATAACCGTGACTGTATCCGCCGCAACGACGCGCACCAAGCCCTCGAGGAAGCGCGCTGCACCGATACCGCCGGCCAGGACGGTAGTACGGGATGCCATTCAAGCGTCATCCTCGAGACCGGGCAAGCCTGTGAAACGTACACCGCTCGAATCGACCTTGTGCCCCAGGTTGAGAGAGATCAGCAGTGCGGCCAGATGCTCGGCGTAACGGGCGTTCTCCAAAGGGCCCGCATCGATGGCGCGCGCTCCCGAGATCTTGCGGATCCAGTTTCCCGTAATTTCGCGGGCTTCCCGGTCGTCGCCCACAACCAGGACATCCGATTTGACAGGGTTTTCCAGATCCTGTAGGGCTTTGGCGCTGACGCTGTGCAACGCCGCCGTGACGCGTACCCCGGCGGGGAGATAACAAGCCGCCTGTTGGGCGGCCGAGCCTTCCCACAGCGGCAGGATATGCGAGAGACGCCCGCCTACCGAGTGTTCCAGGGGCACTGTCGTATCGATCACAACCATTCCAGAGTGCATATATGCAGAGAGGGATTTAAGAATCCCACGCCGTCCGTTCAGCGGTAGAGCGAGGGCGACCACCGGCGCACGTTGCACCGCGTCCGTGTAGAGACAGGGCTCCACTTCGCACGTTGGAACCGCCTGCCGCACTAGATCGGCGGCTGCTCGAGCTTTGTGGAGCGTACGCGAGCCCAACAGAACTTGATCGCCTGTCCGCGCCCAGCGCAAGGCCAAGCCGAGGCCCACGTTGCCTGTGCCAGCAATGATCGCGATTGGTTCAGACAAGATTTTCCACGATTCTCTCACCTGATCTGCGTTTCTCACCACCTTGTGTGTGGCAGGGCAGGCTGGATACAAGGATGTAAGCTTGGCACGCGCATTCTACAATGTCGGCTCGTGTCCGCTATGCGAAGGGACCAGAGTTCACGCCGCTCGGGATTATTGCTGGTGGCCGCAGGTGCGAGCCTATGGGGCGTTGACACCGTATTGCGCACCCCTCTTACAGGCGGTCTCTCGAGCAGCGTGATCGTGTTTTATGAACATGTGCTTCTCACGATTGCCTTTGCTCCCTACCTGATCATCAAACGACGAAAGCTAACAGGACTCCGCGCCAGTTCGTGGTGGAGCTCTCTCTGGATTGGTTGGGGTGGATCGGCGCTGGGGACGATCTGCTACACGCAGGCTGTCAAGTTGGGAAATCCAACCAGTGTGGTGTTTCTTCAGAAGCTCCAGCCGTTGATTGCCGTCGTCTTGGCCGGATGGTGGCTTGGCGAAAGAGAACCGCTCAGAGCCCGCTTCTGGGTCCGCGCGGGCACTACGCTCTTGGGCGCCTATCTCATCTCGTTTGGTGCTAGTCCCGCTTGGGGAGCCTTCAGTAACGCAGAGTGGGTACCCGCTCTTTGGGCCGTAGGGGCAGCGGCCATTTGGGGCTCGTGCACAGTCGTAGGCCGCTATGCGTTGCCCGACCTTTCGCCGATCCTGCTTACGGCGTTACGTGTGGTGAGCGCCCTGCCGCTGCTCGGGCTCTTGGCTCTTTCCAGTAAGTCGACTGCCGGCATCCCGATGCCTGGCTCGGATCAGTGGGCGCGGCTTGCCTTGATGGCCTTAATTCCCGGATTTCTGGCCCTGCTTATCTACTACCGTGGGTTGGCCAGGACGCCCGCGTCGCTGGCCACCTTCGGCGAACTCTGCTTTCCGGCGGCCGCTGCGTTGCTCAATTGGCTCTTTCTGGGGACGGCTATCTCGATCGCACAAGGACTCGGAGTGGTCGTGCTTTGGCTGGCTGTCCTGTGGCCCCGTCGCGAGGGATTCGCCCGGCAAGCCTGATGCTTGCCAAGCAACCTGGCGCCGAACCCTCGCACCGAGTGTGTTCACAGGGCTCTGTTATGATCGTGCAACGAGGTCAGACCCGTGTTGATGGCTTGGCTCGGCAAACCCAAGAAACCCGTGGATTCATCGGGGCCGAAGAATGTCCGCACAGAAGGGCTGTGGATCAAGTGCGATTCGTGCCGCGGCACGATCTGGAAGAAGGATCTGGAAGCTAACCTGATGGTTTGCACGGAGTGCGGTTTCCACTTCAAGGTGGACGCGGAAGCTCGCTTGGCGATGCTGGCGGACGACCGAAATTGGGTGTCCTTTGACGACGACTTGCGCACGACGGACGCCCTCAACTTCGTCGACCAACGCTCTTACCAGGACCGCTTGGCCAAGGCGGAGCAGGCTACCGGACTCAAGGATGCCGTCATTTGCGCGGAGTTCAAACTCAACGGACGGACGGTCATTGCCTGCGTGATGGAGTATCGCTTCATCGGCGGCAGCATGGGCGTAGTCGTCGGAGAGAAGATCACGCGGGCGATCGAGCGCGCCGCCGCTCGCAGGCTTCCGGTGATCGTCGTCTCCGCCTCGGGAGGAGCCCGCATGATGGAGGGGGCGCTCAGCCTGATGCAGATGGCGAAAATCTCGGCCGCCCTGACCAGGCTGGGCGCGGTCCGGATGCCATATATCAGCGTCCTCACCGACCCGACGACAGGAGGCGTCACCGCTTCATATGCCATGCTCGGCGATCTGAATATTGCTGAGCCGGGTGCGTTGATTGGGTTCGCCGGCCCGCGTGTCATTGAGCAAACGATCCGCCAGAAGCTCCCCAAGGGCTTCCAGCGCTCCGAGTTCCTTGTCGAGCACGGCATGCTCGACGCCGTCGTGACCCGCAACGATTTGAAGTCGTTCCTGCACCGGGCGTTGAAGTTCTTCTGCGATCCCGTCGAATGAATTACGCCGCATCCGTCGAATACCTGCTCTCGCTTCTCGGCGCTTTTTCCAATTCACGGTTCGAACTTCATCGAATGGAGCGTTTGATGGTCGAGCTAGGCCATCCCGAACGGTCGTTTCGGCCGATCCACATTGCAGGAACCAACGGGAAGGGCTCTACGGCTGCGATGATTGCCGCCGCCCTCCACGCAGCAGGGAAGACGGTCGGCCTCAATTCTTCCCCTCACCTGATGCAACTCAATGAACGTATCCGAATCAATAGCACCGATATCGGCGATGACGACTTCGCTGCCGCCGTCGAGGAAGTCCGTGCCGCCAACGAAACCATCAGCGCTCGAGAAGGCCTTGAGATGCACCCGACCTTCTTCGAATCGGTTACGGCTGCAGCCTTCTGTGCTTTTCGCCGCGCCGGGGTCGAATGGGGTGTCGTGGAGGTCGGTCTCGGCGGACGGCTCGATGCCACCAACGTGCTCCACCCGGAACTGACGGTAATTACACCCATCGCGCGTGACCACGAACGCATCTTGGGAGACGGGGTCCGCTTGATCGCGCGGGAAAAAGCCGGCATTTTCAAACACGGCTGCCGTTCCGTTGTGGCCGATCAAAGCCGCGGAGTGTTGGATGAGATCCGCGGACGCGCGGAGGAATGGGGGATCCACCTCATCGAATCTCGCCAGGCTTGGCAGTCCGGGAACATTTCGAGTGACGAAGGGTTCTATCGGTTCGAAGCAATCCCTGGGCCGCAAGCGGCGGGCGGTCGAGAGCCCTTCCCGGTCGAGCTGGGGCTCGCCGGTGAACACCAAGTTACAAACGCCTTGACCGCGATCACTTCACTCGACGTGTTGGGAGTGGAAACGGGCGCCATCCGACGGGGACTGGCGGATGTGTCCTGGCCCGGGCGGCTCGAACGCCTGGCCGGCAAGCCCGAGTTCCTTCTCGACGCCGCACACAACCCCGCCGGGGCCACGGTGCTGGCGAGTTTCTTGAGAGAACACTGTACAGGCCGGACCATTCATCTCATATACGGGTCCTCGCGTGACAAGCCTGTGGCGCAGATCGCCCAGTTGTTGTTTCCGTATGCCGATCGGATTGTTCTCACGGCGTCACGGGTCACCCGCTCGATCAGCCCCGACGACTTGCTCAAGGCCGTTGAACACCATCACAATGACCTCACGATGGAGCCCACGGTCGAAGCAGCGCTGGAATGGGTCGAGCGCCATGCTGATCGTCGGGACTTGATCGTCGTCTCAGGATCGATCTTTCTCGTGGGCGAAGCCAAAGCGGCTCTGGAGCAACGCGTCGCGGTGCCGGTTGGTCAGTAAGCCCGGCCGATCAGCAAGGACTCGGCCAAACAGCACGATTCATGTTCAGCTACCTGCGTTCCGTCCTGTGGATGTGTCCGTTGATCGGTGTCGCGACCGCCGTCATGGGAACGATCTCACTGGGGGCGTCTCTGTTTGACCGCAGCGGTCGATGGCAACACAAGGTGGCGGTAGCCTGGGGGCGCATGCTATTGCGGATCTGCATGGTCCGCGTGGAAGTCATCGGCGCCGCGAAGCTGGATCCAGAGCAGGTCTATATCTTTGTCTCGAACCACTTCAGCCTGATCGATACCCCACTGATGTTCGGATCGATGCCGCGAGAGTTCCGTATTTTGGCGCGCCATGGGCTGTGGAAGATCCCTTTTCTCGGTTGGCACCTGAACCGAGCCGGTCACGTGCCGGTCGAACGCGAGAACCCACGGGCGGCGGCGCGTAGCCTGATCCGTGCAGTGGACAAGATCAAGGACAGCTTCTCTCTGCTGATCTTCCCCGAAGGCGGCCGAACGCGTCAGCCGACCATGCGTCCCTTCAAGTCCGGAGCCGCCCGGATTGCGATGCAAGCCGGCTGCCCGATCGTCCCGATGGCCATTGTCGGAACCCGCAAGATCCTGCCGCCCGGTTCCGCCCATCTGCACCCGGGGCGCGCCGAGCTGCGCATTGGCAATCCTGTCCCGACAGACGTCCTCGCAAACGGCAATGCTCCCATGTTGATCCGCGAAGTCCAGGCGGTCGTCGGGAAGCTCTCCGAGCCGCCGGTAGATTGAGGCTGAGTTGGCTTGACACCCGCTGATCGTTGCCCAAGCCAGATTCATCCGCTACTATGGTTGTGCGGGGTGGAGCAGTCTGGTAGCTCGTTGGGCTCATAACCCAAAGGTCGAGGGTTCAAATCCCTCCCCCGCAACCACCAAGACGCTAACGGCAGTGTACGTCACAGGGCTCCCGCCGGGCTTCCGTCGCCGCACAATGGCCCTGCAGCCGTTTTGGATCAGCCCACCGAAGGCGCCAGAAGCCGGGGTCGATGTAGGCAAGTCTGGGAAGCTTTTCGTCTGAGGTCAGTCGGATGAGACGGGACCAGCCGATAGCCTACCCCGACTGCGGTTCGATCACCATTTGCGGCGTGCGGGAGAACCATCTCAAGAGCTTCTCGCCCGACATTGCGATGGAGTAAACGCAATGGCCGGCGAGGAGTCCAAGCAGTCAGCGAAGGCGGGAGGGAAAGCCGCCTCCAAGCGAGTCGCTGCGAAGACTGCCAAACAGACTGAGACGGCACAGAAATCGCAGCCCCAGATGGCCAGCAAGCCGGTGCTCCTCTCAGGCGGCAACCCTCAGATTGCGAAGGGCTACGGCAATGCCCCCGTGCAGGCCTACATCGCGGCCATGCCGGGCTGGAAGCGCGATATCGGACGCCTCCTTGACGCGCTCGTCGAGCGTACCGTCCCCGACGTGTTCAAGGCAGTCAAGTGGAACTCGCCCTTCTACGGCATCGAGGGCCAGGGCTGGTTCCTCAGTTATCATTGCTTCACGAAGTACGTCAAAGTGACTTTCTTCCGCGGCGCGTCGCTGCGCCCTCTTCCCCCCGGCGAGTCCAAGCACAAGGAAGTGCGCTACCTCGACATCCGCGAGGAGGAGCCGTTCGACGAAGCTCAGTTCGTTGGTTGGGTGAAGCAAGCCAGCCAATTGCCCGGCGAACGACTGTGAGCGGCCAGTGCGCAAGTCCCTGGCGGACGGCGACACCGTTCCGTCTGACGCCGATGTGACCAAGCCGATGGGCCGGCGCAAAGCGAGGGAACGAGGTAGTTTGTGACGTCTTCCGCCGAGTGTCTTGTAGCATGCCTTTCCTGTCACAGGCGCTATGATGACGGACTCATCGCCGTCTGGTTTCCGTCATGAAAAGTGTTATGAAGAGCGGCTGTTGGTTGATCTGTCTTTTTGTGCTGGCTGTTCCATTTCCAGCTCGACCGGATGGGCCTGGGCAGCCGCCGAACATTCTGCTGATTGTCTCGGAAGACAATGGTCCCGAACTGGGCAGTTACGGCGACCCTTATGCCCGGACTCCCCACCTGGACAGGTTGGCGGCGGCAGGCGTGCGGTTTGAAAATGCCTTTGTCCCCTATTCCGTCTGCTCACCATCACGGGCCGCTCTCCTCACCGGTTTGCACCCGACTCAGAACGGCCAGATCGGACTTGCGACGCACAAATTCGCGATGTATCGCAAAGATACACCGAATATCGCGACGCTGTTGGAATCGGCCGGATACCAAACCGGCCTGATCGGCAAGCTGCACGTCAATCCGGAGAGCGCCTTCCCCTTCGACTTTCGCGCCATCCCTCGTTCGAACTTCAACCGCAAGCACACCGTTCGAGACTACGCGGAGGCCGCGTCTCGGTTCTTCGGGAAAGCCGGAGACCGTCCGTTCTTCCTTTCCGTGAACTACCCTGACGCGCATTTGCCGTTTCTGCGTCAGGCCAACGGCCGTCCGGAGCAACCGCTCTCCGCAAACGATGTGAAACCCATGCCTTGGGTTGGAGTGGACTCGGCTCGTATCCGTGAGCAGGTCGCCAACTATTACAACTGCCTGGAGCGCCTGGATGAGGGAGTGGGGCTTCTGCTGAGCGAACTGGACAAGACCGGGCTGTCGGAGAACACGATCGTCTTCTACTTCAGCGACCATGGGGCGCAGTTTCCGCGTGGAAAGGGAACAGTATACGAAGGTGGATTGCGCGTCCCTCTCATCATCCGCTGGCCGGGGCAAGCGAAGGCCGGGACGGTGCGCACCGAGTTGGTATCGACGATCGACATCCTGCCGACGGTTCTGAAGGCGGTCGGCGTGACGCCGCCGGCGCCGCTGCCCGGCTGGGCTCTGCAACCATTGCTAACCGGAGAGTCACCTTCCGCGTGGCGCCGTTACCTCTTTGGATTCACGACGGGAGCGTTTCCACGAGCATGTTTTGTGCAGCACTCCATCCGTGATGAACGATACAAACTGATTTCTAATCCGCGGCCGCGTACGGAGAATCTGGATGCCGGAACCTATCTTGACGAGGATCACCCGAATTTCGTCGTGTCCGGAGCCACCGGGGATGAGCAGTCCACCTCATCCGCGTTTGTCAAGAAGGCCCTGGAGCGCTGGTCTCGCCCTCCTCTCTATGAACTGTACGACCTGGAGAATGATCCGGAGGAATGGACGAATCTGGCGGATGATCCGGAACACGCCGAGGAAAGGCTGCGACTCGTCGAGGAATTGAAGGCTTGGCAACGAGAGATACGTGATCCCTTTCTCGTTCAGGAGCATGTCGATGCTTTTGTGAGCGAGCAGCTCGCCAACCGCGACTTGGGCTATCGGAGCCGTGATGATTTCCGCTGGTCGTACTTGGAGGCTTTCCCGGTGTGGAGAGCCATGGATCACGGTCAGAAAGCAGTGTCGAGTCCACCGCCAAGGTAACGGACGGGTCGGATGCCACAGCGACAAACCGACCGGGAGTTCACCTCGGCCCTTTGTTGTAGAACCGACTCTGCGTCCAAACCTGCCGCCCCTGAAGCCGGATGTAGCTTACTGGTGTCGTAGCGCCCTCGCGGTCGAGGCGAGTGAAATAGCCGCCGTGCTCCTTATCCAGAGAGCGATCAAGCCGGAAAGGCATGATCGAGTCGAACAGCTTGGTTTCAGAACGCTGCTTCAGTTCATTCAACATGAAGGCTATGATCGCGAGGTCTGCCTCGGCAAGGGATAATCGGTTTCCATGATCTTCTCGAGCAACTGGATTCGGAGATTATCGCGCAGCGTTCTCCGGGATGAGACATCCCAAAGGTTGTGGAACTCGTTTGGATCCTCCTGCAGATCAAACAGTTCGCCGTAGCCTTGGCCGGAGTACGCAGTCAGGCGGTATCGCTGGGTAACGAGAGTCCTCATGCGAAAACCGAGATAGTCCTCGTCGCCTTCGATCAGCGCAGTCGTATCGGTGGATCGGTCGGTTCCGGTGAGAATCGGCGTCAAGCTCCTTCCCGGCCAGGGATGGAAAGCGTTCGGCGCTTCGGGCACAGGGGATGTCGGCCCCACCGGGATCGGGAGGCCGGCGATTTCAAGAATTGTAGGGGCGACGTCGACATAGCTGACCACGCCTTCGTGTTTGTACCCGGCTTCCGAATGTCCGGGCCAACGGATCAGCAGCGGAACGCGAACCACACCGTCGTAGTGGTACGGACCCTTGCCCCACATCCAATGGTCTCCCAGAGCTTCACCGTGGTCGGCGGCGAAAACAACTACCGTATCTTGTTCCAATCCTGTCTCGCGCAAGGTTTTGAGAACGCGTCCCACGTTTTGGTCCACTAGGTCGATGAGCGCGTAATAGTGGGCGGCACACTCGGCGCGGTAAGGATCGGTCGCGTCCATGGATTGCCCTTTGGAGCCGCTGGTAATCAGGTCGGTTTCCGACTGCGCACGGTAGTGAGGAGGCATGAGATCCAGTTCGCCTTCTCTGCGCAGCGGGGGCGCGACATCGGATTCCTTGTACTTGTACGCCAGTTCTTTCGGGGGGGCAAATGGGGAATGCGGGTCCGCGATCGAGCAGAAAAGGAAGAAAGGTTGATCCGTAGACGCCGTGCTCATCTTCTTCAGAAAATCCACCGTGCGGTCAGCCACCCATGTGGTGGGATGAACTTCCTGCGGCAACGCCCACTTGAACGACGTTCGGTTGTAATGTTGAAACGCCGGACTGGGAGGCTCGAGAGCCGTCTTGCTTTGGAAGATCTTGAATTCAGCCGGATGTTCGCGTTCTAACCAGTGCAAATAATGACCCCACGTTCCGGGCCCGTGACCGTTGGCATAGTCGACGGATTCGAAGCCGTAGTAAGGGGACGGCAAGTTCTCTATCCGTCCGGCGAGCCAGTGGGCCCGTGCTTCTGGGAAGTCTTCGGGGTTCGTATCCGACGGGTCGCCGCCCGTGGGTGTTCCAGAGGTGCGGAAATGGAGCTTACCGACACAGTGTGTTCGATAACCGGATCGCCGAAGCGATTCTGTCATCGTGGGGATTTCCTGGCTCAGGGGAATTCCGTTCATGCGCACGCGATGTCCGCGAGTGGTCAGACCGGTGAAGAATGAGGCTCGCGACGGCATGCAGACCGGATTCGTCACGTAGGCGCGAGACAGATTAACGCTGCTCGCGGCCAGTTGATCGATATTCGGGGTTTGCACAACGGGGTGCCCGGCATAGCCGAAGTAGGTGGGGTTGTGCTGGTCGACCATGATGACCAGGAAGTTCGGCCTTTTCTCACCCTCTGGAGAGGCGTCGGCAGTGTAAGCTGACGCGCTGGGGATGGCAGCCGCGCCCGTCATGGCGGCGCCCGTCAGAAAAGATCGCCGGTTGAGCTTAGACACATTCGCCTGGTTGTTTGCCATGGTCCGCTTGCTCCCATCGTCAGCAGGTTAAGGCCGTGAAGTCTGAGGCTAAAGGGTCGTCGGTAGCTTACATCCAGTGATGGAGTTTACGTACGAACGACTCTCTGGTGACCTGGAAGCCTTGGCTTCCCTATAACCAGCAGAATGTTGGGTTGGCCTCTGCGGACTGCATCACCGCCGCCACTCCCGCCGTATCCAAGGCTACGGTACTTGCTAAACCCGTCAACAACACCCGCCACGCCGACATGGTGTTGGTTCTTTGAGGGTCCATCGGAAAAACCGAGACCCAACTCAGGCCTCCCTGTCGACTTGGTCCCGGCCGTCGGTCAGCCAGTCAAGAGTGATCCGCGTGAAGACGATTCTTTCGTAATCGTCCTTTTCATACAGCAGACCAATACTCCCGTCGGGCAAGACGGCCAGACAGGAATAGGCCGATCTACCGTAGTGGATGCACTTTGCTTCCGGCCAGCTCTCGCCCATGTCATAGCTGAGTCGCACGACCATTCGCTGTCGCCGATTCTGATTCGGATCACGAGGTATCGAAGCCGGGTTCGAAAACAACAGCCGATTGCGGCCGTCGGAACTGTTCCCGCTGTAACGTAACAGGCTGGCTTGGCAGACCGGATCAACGAGCCGAGAGTCATCTTCGGGAAACGACCAGGTTCTGCCTCCGTCTTTGCTGAGCGCGACGGATCGCGTCAGCGTACGTCGGCTGCTGCGCATGTTGATCATCAGCGAACTGTCATCTCGTTCGATCACTTGCCCCTCGTTCATCCCCTCTCCAACATCGCCGCCGATTTGCCAGCTCTCACCATGGTTGTCGCTCCAGACGACGTAAGGAGTTTGCTCACCGGGCTGACCGTGATACATCGGCAGAATGAGTCGTCCTTCGCTTGTCTGGATGCCGACTCCCGGCCCTGCGGCGACTTCCGCCCACTCAGGCCTTTTCATTTGGGCTGTGAGGTCGATCGGCTCGGACCAAGTCTCTCCGTCATCGTCGCTGCTGATGGCGCGGACCATAACGGTTCGCCCTGTCAGACCCGGCTCAGCGTTCTGTGAACCGATTCCTTCGGGGCAGTGCAGGTAGAAGAGCCAAATCCGTCCCGTTTCGCGGTCCACCAGACCACATGCATTCGCGGTAGAACCAGCGCCGTTCTCAACGAGCAGTTGCATGGGCAGCCAAGACTGACCTTGGTCGAAACTGCGCTTCAACACCAGATCAATCTTGTTCGGTGCGTCACCCGGCTTGTTGACCCGTGCATCGCAAAACGCCAGCAATGTCTGTTGGGAAGAAGTCAGCAAGACCGGGATGCGGTATTGCGACACGCCATCCTCGCCGCTCACGAAAACGGAGACATCTTTTGAACGCGTGGACTGTGCCTCGTCAATCTGCTGTTTGAACGGCACTGCAAAATGTCGAGGGAGTATTGCGGTCGCAGCAAGCTCGTCGATTTCATCGAGAGTGAAGCGGGTGCTGATGATTGAATTCACCTCACCCGGTTTGTGCGCGACATAATTCGACGAAACGAAAGTGCCATCCGGCAGTACTTCCAGTCCGGCGTAGCCGGTGTCGCCGGATCTCCCATAGTGGCGTTGCAGAAGGAGCCGGTATTGACCCTCTCTGCCCTCGATAATGTCTTCGTAACGTCCAACCCAACCAACGAAGTGCTTGGCCGTGGGTGAGGTAGGGTTACGATTGTCACGGACCGTGATGACCAATCGGCCGTCAGGGCCATAGCGGGCCACATGACGGTCACCATGCAGTGCGGCGGGGAGCTGCCGCATCTGCGACCAAGTTTCGCCTTCGTCGTCGGACACCATCCAGAGCCCCCCGTACTTCGAAGCGTTTTCTCGGATCAAACATAGAATCTGCGTCCCGTCAGGCGATCGCACTAATGCCGGCTCACAGGGCATTGCGCCTGGGAATCTCGAGTGTGCGCCTACGTTCTTTGGTTCGCACCATGTCAGTCCACCGTCCTGGCTGATGGTCTGCGTCAAGACCAGCCCAAAGCCGTCGTCGGTACCGAAGCGGCTGTTATACAGCATCAAATGCCGGTTGCCTTTGATGGGGATGATCGATTTGGGGGGTGCTGTGCCGAGTCGATCACCAAACATCGGTTCAAGCGGTGTCCATGTTCGCCCATCATCCTCGGATACCGACTGCATCATCACCGGATAAGACACGGTGAGAATAAGTCGCGACTTGCTGTCTGAGTCAACTAGGCGGTGGACGGCCGGTGCATTGTGCGAGTGCGACATGAAGTTGTCAGGAGTCGGGAGGCGCCCGCTCCACGTCAACCCTGTGTCGCCGCTTCGTTTGAGAATCGTGCCCGGGCCGCCATGATCGAGTGGATACGTTGCGATCATCGTTCGGCCGTCGGGAAACAGGACCGTATCGACTTGTCCGAGGTACTGTCCCGGTGTTTTCTCGATGATGACTTGGCGGCCTTCGTCTTGGGAGATGTCGATGATAGGAATAGTGAAGGCCTGCAGTGCCGGGTTTCGGGTGGCCCCGCAACCAAGTGACAAGCCGGTTGCGCCGGCCAGCCCCAAGGAGTTGAACAGAAAAGCCCTTCGGTTGACTCGCACCATGCATTGAGCGAAACGAAAAAAGCCCACAGGGCACACCCGGTGCTACAGGCACCTCTTCAACTAGGCTTGTGTTTCGGCTCGATCCTTTCCATCAGAAAGCCAGTTTAAACCAGAGCGGGCAAAGACGATCCACGAGTATCCATCCTTTTCGTACGGCAGGCCGACGCTCTTGTCCGGCAGCAGGGTATGGCAACAATAAGCTGATGTCTGGTAGTACAAGCACTTGGCTGCTGACGTGAGGTTATCGAGATCCGCGCAACTGCTCCCTCAAGATGTGTGCCCGCTCGAACAGCGGTTCAGCCTGCAGTGCTATATCAAGATGCTCCGCGGCTGCATCGGGATCTCCCCTTGAAGCAAGCACTACAGCTAGGTTGTAACGCGCGCCCGCATGGTCCGTTTTACTTCGAATGGCATCCCGCCATTGACTCATAGCCGCATCAGTGTTTCCGCGGCTTGCGAGGATGACTCCGAGGTTGAACCGCGCTTCTGCCAAGTCAGGTTGGAGGCGGATCGCGTTGCGGATAGCAGACTCGGCCTCGTCCATGCGCCCAAGTTCCGCCAGCGCGCCTCCCAGATTGTTATGAAGCTCAGGGAGGTCGGGGTCGAGCTTTATGGCCTTCCTGGCTAATTCCGCAGATTCCTCGAACATCGACTGCCGGGCAAAGTCGAGCCCCCTCTCTTTGGGATTCCTCGGATCGTCCGGTTCCAACTCCATGGCCTGCTTCAGCACCCGCTGAGCTTCTCGATGGTTACCTGTCCGTGACAGAACGGAGCCCAGACGTGTCCATGCAAGCCCGAAGCCCGGGTCTAGAGCCAGTGCTTGCTCGAACCAATACACTGATTCATCAAGGCGGTCCGACTCCTCAAGAGCCACTGCCAGATTGAAGTAGAATCCTGCCTCGGCGGGTTTCTCGCGTTCAAGCGCTGACCTGAGGCGGGCGATGCCTTGATCGCGATTCGAACCCTGAGCGATTTGCGCGAGGGCCACGTAGAGCTTGTCAGTAGAGTCCAACGGCGATTCGGGGTAGTACAGCGTCACCTCGCCTCGGTACGCGGTTTCCGCGAGAGTGCTCTTTTCGCGTTTCGGTTCCAATAGACCGTTGGGTGGCACGGCCTGAATCAGGTGGTCCGTCATGACGGCGTGAACTACGTCGTCCGTCCGTCGTTTTGGCATATGACAGCCGGCGCAGCCGGAGGCGGCTGGGTGTATGCCGACAGGTTCAAGTTTCGATAGTCGAGTTTGGTGACAGGTCAGGCAAGCGGCATCGAATCGACGGGAAGATCTCTCGTCGCCAGGGTTCCGGTGAGGGTCGTGACAAGTGGTGCACGTCATCGCCTCACCGCTCGAAATGAAGCACTTTGACTCCCGGAGGCGGTACGCGGAATGATTGATTTCGAACTTGTCGTCCCACCCGCTGTTCGAATCATGGTCGAAGTGCAATGCATAGTCGGCCAGGGGTTGGCCCGGCCGGAAGGAGAAGTATCCCCGCCCGTACTTGCGGACGATGTTGGGGAGAGGGCGGCTCGTGGTTTCCAGATGACATTGAAGGCATACCTCCATCTGGCGTCTGGCCGGTAGTTTTCCCGGATTGACGATCGACAATTCACCTGCCTCAAGCGCGTCCGCACCGGCGGTAATAGCGACCACGTGGGCCGATCCCGGTCCGTGACATCTTTGGCAGTCGATACCCTCGGGAATCTCACCTTGGTAGACAGGGCGCTTGCCAAGTTGGTCCGCGCCGGACTCGATCGCCGGGTAGCCGTTGTGGCAGAACATGCAGTCGAACGAGATGACGCGCTGGAACCCGTCGTGGTTCGGCCTGTCGTATCCCGGGCTCATGCCCCAGTGGCCACCGTCCTCCGAGTACCATCCGAGAGGCAGTTGAGTCAGCTTTCCCAACGACGAAAGATTGAGGTAGCTGCGGGCGTGATTCCCGGAACCCATCACGAAGTGGATCTCCTTTTCAAGAACGTTCGTTTCGCGTCCCTGAGGCCCCTTCTGATAGCGGCGCTGGAAGTACCGGCCGTTGCGTTGCGTCATCACGTAGTAGCGATCCGATGCCAAGTGGTAGAAGGGCTCTTCGGCTGCGTAGTCTTCGATGGTATTGGCCGGATCAGGGCGGTAGAAAGACCGTGCCATTCCGGTCTCGTGGTAGGTCTGCCAGATTTCCGCATGACAGCCTGCGCAGACCGCAGGTTCAACGTAGCGGGCTGCGGCATCTGAATCCGTTGAACTTGGATTTTTCGGTGCCGGAGTCGAATCGGCAACCCTGAACCAGACCCATAGCACCGTCACGAACAGAGCCACCATGGCGATCGAGGCCAGCACGGCTGAGGGCGCCATGTGATGCTTCTCATGAGGGCTTGCCTTGAGATTTCGTGCTGGACGCTGCTCCTGCCGTCGTTCCCGTTTTTTCGCGCGTCCCACAGCGGTCTTGAGTATGTCCCGACCCGATGGAATTTACCGTAACTCCTCGCCGGCTTGCAAGCAGCCTCTCGCAGTCCCTGTCCGGATCGTGGCGCAAGTGGGGACCCGGTCCCTCCTCCTGGCTATCTGGTGAGTGGCCCTGGCTTGGCGCCCACTCTTGCGAAAGCCCGGACTCGACAAACAGTGGGGAGTTGCACGACAACTCCATCTCGGATCCGATCGCGACTTCAATCGATCCATCAGCCTCGGACTTGGCCGGGACTACTTTCACGTCCGTGTCGACTGAACTACTTCAGTAAAACGTTCGGTTTTCCTGGAGGAGGGCGTCGCAGGGGACGAGGCTTTGGGAGGCCCCTAGGCTTTTGGGTTCCTTTCGAAATCGTTCGCAGGGCCTGGTTCGGCTGGTGAGCGTTCTCAGTTGCCACCGGCTTCCGAAAGCCACTGAGGGCAGGGTTGCCTGTAGAGTGCTTCCTCCGGTCTCGGGGATGGCGCCCCGCACCGGCGATAGTCGCAGTTCCTTTCAGCGCTTCAGCCTGGGGAGCAGGCCGGCGGCGGCCGCCACGAGCAGCAAGGTCGAAACGCTGGCTGCGAGAGCCGGCAACGCCATTTGTATCGTCGCGGGGAGCGCCGGGAGGGGCGGTTCCGAACCCCAATAGAAGTTGAGGACCAAGATAAAGGCCAGAATCACCAGCACCACCGCGCGAATCATTCGATTTGTGGACGCGTTCCAAGCTCGCGCGCCCAAACGAACCTGCTGCCTTACTCGCAGCCCGTACCAGATATTCACTCCGAAGATTGCGGCGGCGCACATGAGGAAGATCCGGGCCCAGGTGTCTGGAATCTCCATCCGGCTCGTCCGATGCGGCTCAGGAAGCGGTGTTCCATCCCGGCTCCGAACGACCGCCCGGGCAATTTCACCGGCGCGACTGGTTCCCATGTTGACGAGGACTGCTGCGCCGATGCCCCGCTCCGGAGCCAGCACGACTGCGGTGTCGGCGCCCCATAGGCTCCCGGTATGTTCGAGAACGACTTGGTTGTCCATCCACTCCGTCTCGTCGCTCACGTTCCAGCCCAGATCGTAGTCCGGGCCTAGCTGGTCCCACCAGGCAGCGTGGGAGTTCGAGTCGCCCGCGTGGGTGGACATGGAGTCCAGCCAGGCGGTCACGGGATCCAGCATGGACACCATGTACACGCCCATATCCTCCGCACTCGCCTTGATACGGGAACTGCCGTACCAGCCCAGAAAGCGCGAGGGGCTGACTCGGACGCGTCCCCACTGCCACTCGTGAGGGGATGCGCCTTCCCATGAACGCGCCACTTCTTCTTGCGAGGTAGTCCGGTGCATGCCGAGAGGCTGGAACACCGACTCCCGCATGTATCTGGTGAACACAGCGCCCGACATACGCTGGACGACGGCCGCCAGCAACACGTAGTTGCTATTGGCGTAAGAGAACGTCGACCCCGGAGTGCTCTCGAGGTCCGCACGGGCCAGCATCCGAACCGCGGAGTCCAGATCGAGATTTCCGGCCTGCCCGCAGCAGGGCGCGAGGAAGTCGTGTCGGCGGCGCAGGCCGCTGCGATGCCGGATCAGGTGGTTGAGAGTGACCCCTCGCCAGCCGCCGCCATCGAGTTCGGTAAGGTATTCGCTCACGACCGAGTCACGGTCGACAGCTCCGTCTTGCTCCAGTTGCAGGATCGCGAGAGCGGTGAACCCCTTGCTGACTGAAGCCAGTTCCATCGGGGTATCGACTCGAAGCGGTTGCCTCGACTCGGAGTTCCGCACGCCGTAAGCCCGCAGGTAGGAGACCTCGCCTTCCTCGACCAGGGCAAGGGAAAGACCGGGTATGCCGTTCAGCTCCATCTCCTTCTCGACGTAGCGATCGATTTCCACATCGGCTGCGGCATTCGCTGCCGTGGAGCCCGCGAACAATACGACGAAAAGGAACAGGTGACGCACACACAGCATTCTACGGTTGCCGAAGAAGTTGGCAAGTTCTGTGTGGATTTCAGCGGCGGTGATGGTCTTTCAGCCAGGATTCGATGATGTTTCGCCGAACCCGCGGCTGCCGTGAAAGCGTCCTGGGTGCGGGTTCCCTTCCAGAAATGCGGCTTGCAAGCCTCGATGCCCTGTCAGCGCCGACTTCGGGGAGTTTTTTCAGGCCCTTTTCCGGTTGGCGCGAGGCTATGGAGAAACCGGTTGCATGAGCCCCCTGGACATTCGAGATGAGGTCCGTTGTGTGAAAATCACATCTGACGACCCTGCGTGAAGAGCTGTGAGCACGTTGCGGCCGGTGGTGGGGTGAATGCATACATCGATTCTTGAAGACAGAACGGCTCTGATCACTGGCGGGTCACGAGGGATCGGGCTGGCGATCGCTCGGCGAGTGCTTGACCTTGGCGGCAAGGTTTGTCTGACAAGCCGCAAGCAAGCCGGTCTCGACGAGGCTCTCGACGCTCTCGAGGCTGGTCCGCGGGCTATCGCTGTCGCTGGTTCGTCGGTGGACGCGGAGCACCGCCGACGGGCCGTGGCAAAAACGATCGAAGCATTCGGAACGCTGGACCTGCTCGTCAACAACGCCGCTACGAACCCGCAGTACGGCCCGTTGGTCGAGGCGGAGACGGCCGCCGTTCGGAAGATCCTTGAGGTCAATGTCATGGGTCCGCTGGGATGGATCCAAGAAGCCTGGCAACAGCGGATGTCCGATTCAGGCGGAGCGATTCTCAATGTCGCTTCCGTCAACGGCCTTCGTACGGTCGAGAAAGTCGGCGCGTACAACGTCAGCAAGGCCGCCGTGCTCCAACTCACACGGCAAATGGCACTGGAGTTGGCGCCGAAGGTACGGGTCAATGCGGTCGCGCCCGGCTTGGTGAAGACCAAATTTGCCCGCGTGCTCTGGGAGGGCCGTGAGGAGGAGGCTGCTGCGGCGTATCCTCTCGCCCGGCTTGGCGAGCCGGAGGATGTAGCAGGTATTGCCTGTTTTCTGCTGAGCGACGACGCTTCCTGGATCACGGGCGCAACGGTGGTTGTTGATGGCGGCGTACTGCTTGTTCAGCCCGAGTAGCAGCAGCTTCCGGAGTCCTGCTTGTTATCCTGTTAGCTACGCGCTTGGCGACCGCTGAGACGCGTGCAGCCGCTGGAGGAGTTCCCCGCTTGGACGACTACATCATCATTCCGATCGGTGTCATTCTGTTGCTCGGATTCGTATTCTGGCTCAACACCCGTCTCCGCCAGTCGAAATGGGTCCGGCGGGCTGAGATGCAGAAGCAGTTCATCGATCGATTCTCTTCCGCCGCAGAACTCAACGAGTTTCTGAGTACCGAACACGGTCGCAGCGTCTTTGAAGACAGCCTCACGGAACGCAAGGATCAGCGGCTGAAGGTTCTTGGGGTCATGCGGACGGGCATTGTGCTTGTCTGCCTCGGAGTCGGGTTCGTCCTTCTGTTGGACGACGACCCCAGCACAATTTTTCCAGCAACGATCTGTTTGTCGCTGGGTATCGGGTTTCTGTTGGCGGCGCTGATCTCCTACCGGGCCGCCAAGAGTCTGAGAGTCGTCGAGGAGAAACGGCCCGCTTCTGAGGCTTAGGTGGAGCGGAGTCATGGCGAAGCCGCAAACACCTGACGATCCCGGATCGAGCCGTCCACCGTTTTGGGACGCCGACCTGTTGACGCACCTTGTTGTCATCATGGTGGCCGCAGTGGGACTCGCGTGGCCTTACTTCGACGACTCGCCGCGACAACTCATGCTGCGCTTGCCTGCGTCCCCCGCTCTGATCGTTACGATCGCAGGCTGCTACGCGGCTCTGTACGTCCACCGATCGCCGGAGCGCCCCTAGCACGCAGGACGGATGCTGAGCACGATTCTCGGTTCGATGGCCTCTTGCCCAACAGCGATGCCGTGGGGCAGATTACGAAGTAAGTCTTCGAAAACGAGGTCGAGGAGCGGAGCGTGAAAGTGGATCGCTTCGGATTTGAATTGATTCGCTCTCGAAATCAACTCCCTTCAACAGGGTCCGAGTAGCCGCACAAGGACGACAGCAGCAGGAGAGCCGTCTTCATCGCGTCCTGCTCGTCTGGTGCCTTTCGGCCATTCTGGTGGTTCTGCACCGCATACGGGGTCGAAGGCCCTCATTGTAAGGTGCGTAACATCAATAACTTGTACTTTGGGGTACTTTGGCATCCTGATTGCCAGAGTAAGGGCGGAGACAACGCCATGAAACAAACCAACCGAATCTTACCGATCATCGCAGTGGCCTTGCTGCTCCCGACCTCCACCGGTTGGGCTCAGCAGAACGGACCCGCCCTGGGTGTCGCCCGCGTCAGCCTTACCAATGGTGATGTCACCCTTCGCCGAGGAGCGTCAGGCGACTGGATGCAGGCGCAGGTCAATTCCCCGCTGGTCGAGGGCGACTCGATCGCCGCCGGAGCCGGCTCGCGAGCCGAGGTGCAGCTTGACTATTCGAACCTGCTGCGTCTGGGTCCTGACACCGAAGTCCATATGGCGAATCTGGAAAACCGCCGGTATCGCGTTCAAGTCGAGCGCGGCGTCGTCACCTACAGTGAACTGCGCGGCGGCGAAGCCGATGTCGATATCGAGACTGCACTGGTCGCGGTCCGTCCCGGCAAGAACGGGCGCTATCGGGTCGAGGTTCATGGCGACGGCGAAGTCTGGGTGATTGTCCAGAAGGGCGAAGCGGAAATAGCCTCTCCGGAGGGGGTGGAGGTACTCAAGAAAGGCAAGCGCATGATTGTCCGCGCGGGCCAGGAAAAGGACGGGAGCGAGTTCATCATCACCAACGCCACTCCTCGTGATGAATGGGATGAGTGGAACGAGCGCCGCGACAAGAGCCTGCGGAAATCAGAGAGCTACCGCTACGTGAGCCGGAGCATCTATGGCGCGGAAGACCTCGACGATCATGGGCACTGGGTCTACGTTCCCCGATACGGGAATTGCTGGTTCCCATCAGTCAACATCGGCTGGGCCCCCTACCGCTACGGAGGGTGGCGTTACATCGACTACTACGGCTGGACCTGGGTAAGCCGCGAGCCTTGGGGCTGGGCTCCTTATCACTACGGCCGCTGGTTCCATCACGCGATCTACGGCTGGGGCTGGTATCCGGGCGCATACTACAGCCATCATTACTGGCGGCCCGCGCTGGTTGCTTTCTTCGGCTTCGACTTTGGTATCGGGTTCGGCGTCGGAGGGCATTATCCCTACCGTCACGTGGGCTGGGTTCCGCTGGCGCCGGGCGAGCGTTACTACCCCTGGTATGGGCGCGGATCCAGGCGCGTCGGCGGCGGACGCAACACCGTGATCGTCAACAACAACATCAACATCCACAACGGCTTCCGCAATGCGCGGGCCAACAACGGCGTTAACGTGGTGACCGCTGAGCGCTTCGCGCGAGGATTGGCGAGTCAACCGCGTAGCCTTCGGGCAAGCGAATTACGCCGCGCGACTGTCATGCGCGGTCAAATCCCCGTAGTGCCCGAAGCTCAGAGCCGTGGCAACGTCGTCAGGCGGGCGGCACTGAGACCCGCTTCCGGGCAGAGCGGAAGCAGGCAATTCTTCAGCACCGGCCGGCCTCAACGTCCCGTTCACAGGATCAGTTTCCAGCAGCAACGCGAGCAGGTGACCCGTACGATCCGTGTGTTCGCCGAAGCGAACGGACGGCGCCAGGCGGCTTCCGGCAGTTCATCCGGGACCGTCGGCCGTGTGGCTCAATCGGGAACGGGCTCCGCCGGCGGAGGGGACGGGAGGACTTCATCCGCGGGAGGTGTCCGCTCGGCGACGCTCGGGGCGATCCGCGGCCAACGGGACCGGGCCTCGCAGGCCGATATTCCGTCTCAGACCGGTTCGCCCACATCCGTGGGAAGCTCAACGACCGATACGCGCCGTTCGAGAGGAGTTGCAGCCTTCCCGAGCGCCACGGCGCGATCTCGCGGCGGGAATGCGACTGCCGTGGTAGCCGCACCGGACGCTGCGGGCGGTGTCAGGTCCGGTGCGACGACGCAATCCGGCGCGGGCGGTGCTTCCCGTCCGGCGTGGCGCCGATTCGGTGGAACAACCGGCCGCGCACGTGACGGTTTCCCCACGACGGGCGCACCTCGGCCGACGACTTCGACCAACTCCGGAGAGCCGACAAGCCGCTCGCGGTGGCGGACATTCTCGCGGAGCCGATCAGGCGGCAGCGGCGGAGCAACGGTGCGCTCGACGCCCAACAGCCCGAAGCCTGGCGACCGAACATTCCGGACCACTCGGCCGCAAGGGGTGGATCGATCCTCGGGCCGGCCTTCGATAGCGCCTCGAACCAACTCGCGGATCCCTTCCAGTACCGCCCGTACGAACTCTTCCTCTTCTCGTACAAGAGTGACCCGCGGCAACTCGGGCACGTTCGCTCCGCGCATCGGGTCGCGGGTGAATCGCAGTTCCCCGAGCAGCTCGTCGAGTGTACGACGGAGTTCCGGCAGCCGCTCTGCTCCGCCGCGCGTCGATTCATCGCGGTCGTCTTCCGGCAACTCCGGTGGGTTCACAGCGCCTTCACGCTCGCGTGCGCCGTCATCGACCTGGGGCGGGCACTCGAGTTCCCGGTCGAGCGCACCCTCGATGCCCAGCCGTGGATCTTCGGTGGGCCGCTCGCCGGCTCCCTCGCGCGCGCCGTCGGTTTCACGCTCGCCGAGCCGTTCCGGAGGCTCCTACGGCCACAGTAGAAGCTCAGCGCCGAGCAGCATGGGTCGCTCGTCGAGTCGAGGATCGATGGGAAGTGGATCCGGCGGCGCACGATCGGGTGGTGTCCGTAGTTCCAGTTCGGCTGGCAGCCGCAGCCGCGACCGCTGACCGTAGCCTGTTTCCCCCAGCAACACCTTGGCGCCCTTCAGAAAGCGGGCCGCTCACCCCGGCCCGCTCTTTTCTCAAGTGGCCGGTAGAGGTCCGGTCGACGGAATTCGACTCACGCTACCATGGAAGGGCTGCCATGAAATTCCGCCGAAAGCCGGTGTCCCTGCAAGTCCAACTAGCCCGCAAGTGGATCAAAGCAGCGTCGAGGATCGTGGGCTTCACGGGCGCGGGCATCTCGACCGAGTCGGGCGTCTCTGACTTTCGGAGCCCGAATGGTGTGTGGGCACGCAATCGCACGGTCTATTTCCAGGAATTCATCAACAACGAGGAAGATCGCGTCGAAGCCTGGCGTCAGAAAGTGGAGAGCTGGCCCGAGATGCGTGACGCAAAGCCGAACTCGGGCCATATGGCGTTGGTCGAGCTGTACCGCGCCGGCAAGCTCAGCGCCATGATCACGCAGAATATCGAGCGCTTGCATCAGAGGTCCGGGATCCCGAGCGAGATCGTCTTCGAGCTTCACGGCACAACGACCGAGGCCATGTGTCTTACCTGCGTCGACCGCATCGACATGGAAGAGGCTGTGGCTCGTGTCGAGGGCGGGGAGAAAGCTCCCTTATGCCGAAAATGCGGCGGTCTCCTCAAACCCGCCACGGTCTCCTTCGGACAGCCCATGCCAGTGCGAGTTGTGCTTGCGGCGCAGCAGGCCGCGGAGTCCTGTGACTTGTTCTTGGCCGTGGGGTCTTCTCTGGTCGTGCAGCCTGCGGCGAGCTTGCCCGTCATCGCCAAGAATGCGGGCGCGAAGCTCATCATTGTCAACCGTGAAGATACCCCGGTGGACTCGGTGGCCGACCTTGTGCTGCACGGCGAGATCGGCGACATTCTGCCCGTCATGGCAGGCATGGCAAGCGCCGACGAAACCGTCTGACAGCTTTCCCGGAAGCAAGCAGCGACCTCCACCAGGACACCGCGACACTTACTACAAGCGTAGTCTGTACCGGACGGCTGATGTCTTGCGGGCCTTCTCAGCGCCGCCTATACTGAGGCACATCCTGCCTTTCTGCTGGGAGGTAGTGTAACGGTAACACGACAGACTCTGGATCTGTTTATCGGGGTTCGAATCCCTGCCTCCCAGCCACGTTCTCCGCAACGATTCATTTCGTCTGTCCGGCTACATCGATGATGTCATGGGGACAACGGATTCTCCCAGTGCGTCTCTGACCTGAAACATCCCCTATGCAAGCAGCGTTGACACTAACCCGAAGGGTTCCTCTTGCACTCTTGTAGGTCCACCCCCGGGCGGAGCAAGCCCCTGGGAGCGCGCGGGTGCCCTCTGGGCGCCTGCTCGCCTCTCCGCATGACCCGCAGGCAGACGGATGAAAAGCGAATCCGAAATATCGTCCGAATCAAGCAGCCATGACACCGAACCGGATGTTTCTTGCTCGAATGATCCGCGCCGCGCAGCGGGGCGGGGGTGGGACTAGCCTGTATTTCTCACCATGCGGCGGGGTGTGACAAGCAGGCGGGTCACATGAAGGGACTGAAGGATTTCCACGCTAGAATGAGTTGGCTTTCGACGGTGAATCTTACAGATCGATATCGGGGTGCACTTGTCGGCCTGGCGGCCGGATCTGCTCTCGGTGCGGCGTATCAGTCCCGCGCCCCCAGTCTGGAGCCCTCGGAGGAGCTGAATGCTCTCGAACCCGGCCATTGGACCGGCACCGCGTCAATGGCTGTTTGCCTGGCCGGCAGCCTGCTGGAACGCCGAGGATTCGATCCGCGCGACCAAATGGATCGATATCTGCGATGGTGGCGGCAGAGCCGGTCGGGCAGCAACGGCAGCGCCCTGGAACAGGAGCCGGGTTTGTGGGGGGCGCTCAGACGCTACGAATCGACCGGAGACCCTTTTGCGGGGTCGGACGAGCCTTCGAAGGCGGGAAGCAGCTCGCTGGCGCGGCTGGCTCCGATACCGATGTATCTGATTCACGACGGCGCCCGGGCGAAGGAGATTGCGGCCCAGATGTCGCGCACCACGGATGCGACGGTCGATGCGGTGGATGCTTGCCGGTACATGACGGGACTCATCGTCGGCGCACTCCGCAACGAGTCGAAGGAGGCCCTGCTTTCTGATCTCTACTCGCCTGTCTACCACTATTGGCTTTTCCAGCATGTTGCATTGAGCCCGGCTATCGATTGCATTGCGCGCGGCATCTACAAGCAGAAACAGGCCTCTGAACTTGCCGCCTCCGGAAGTGCGGCAGATACCCTCGAAGCAGCGCTCTGGGCCTTTCACAAGACGAGCGATTTCGCCGCAGGCGCTTTACTAGCCGTACGACTGTCGCACAATGCCGAGACCACGGCGGCTGTGTATGGGCAGTTGGCTGGGGCCTACTACGGCTACTCGAATTTCCCGGGCCATTGGCGCGAGAAGGTGGCGAGGCGCACCGAGATCGAAGACTTGGCGATTGCTTTGATGCACGAGACGAAGCAAGGCATCCGACACTTTACCTGACATGCCCGGGAACACCAGCAGTGACGTCGAGCGGGCAGCGCGAGCGGCTGAGCGTCCGCAGCTCAGCCAGGTTCTCACCGTACCGAACCAACTTACGCTGTTGCGGATGGTCGTGTTGCCGTTCGTCTTGATCTCGATGATCTACGGACAACACACGGCGAGTCTTTGGCTGTTTGTCGCCGCTGCGGCGACTGACGTCATCGATGGCGTCGTGGCGCGCCGATTCAACCAGAAAACGCGGCTCGGCCAATACCTGGATCCTATTGCGGACAAGCTGTTGCTGAGCTCCTGCTTCGTTGCACAGTCCGTGAACGGCGCGATTCCGTGGTGGGTGACCATCCTCGTCCTGCTGCGCGATGTGATGATCATCGCCATTGTTCTTGTTGTCGTGCTGACGACGTCCGTACGCAGCTTTCCGCCTAGTCTGCTAGGCAAGGCGAATACCATCGTTCAGTTCACTGCGTTGCTTACGGTCCTGCTGAATAATGTGATCCAGGCAGGCTGGCTGCAAGGAGTGATCACGGCGCTCGTCGCAATGACCGCCGTCACGACGGTTTTCAGCGCAGTGCACTACGCGCTGGAGGTCTCGCGGCGATTGTATGCGCACCCCAGCGCCGGCGAAGGGGAGTAGAAGCGAACGGGCAGCGCGGAGGCCACGACGCATGTCATTTCAGTCGACACCCTGACCGAAGAAGTAGTTGAGAGCGCCGCCCACAGCGGCAATCTGCTCGCACTGGGATTCGATGCGACGTAGGGGGCGCTGCCAGCCTGCATTTCTCACCACACGACGGCCGCAGCACGCGATACGACCGCCATGACTTCGCTTTTCCTTCGCGACGCTTGCTTGCCATGTGGATGTACTTTCAAGTACACCTGCGTGCGCCAAGCGGCTCGCGCCTCGTCCTGACGGCCCTCTCACGCACTTCACCTCGCCAAGAGGTGAGAAATGCAGGCTAACTCGATTTCCGAACGAACTTCTGCACGCTGGGGCAGTCCTTCGGGATAAGACCCTTGCGGCCGCCCGCCGACCACGTGACTTCGCCCACATAGATGTCACCGAAGCGGTCGACCCAGATGTCGTGCGGTGCGTAGAATGCACCGGGTTCACAGGGGTCCTCGCCGCCGCCCCAACGATCGAGAACATTGCCGTCGAGGTCAAGTACGCTGACATATGCTCCGACGGGATCGAGCGGTTCGACGCCGGGAAACAACCCCACCCTCCAGCCGATCTCGGCCACGTAGATTCGGTCGTCGGGATCGATGAACACCTGGGCCGGACGGCTCACTTGCGTCCACTCGGCGATGAAAGCCCCTTCGGGCTCGAAGAGTTGCAACCGGTCGTTCTCTCGATCTGCGACGTAGACGACTCCGCGGCTGTCGATCGCGATACCGTGGGGCAGGTTGAACCGGCCGGGGGAGTCACCGGGCTCTCCCCAGGAGGAAATCAACTCCTGCTGTGGCGAGAACTTGTGTACCCGGGCATTGCCATAGCCGTCGGTGACGTACATCTCACCCGCCGGAGTGAGAGCGATGTTGGTCGGCTGATTGAACGGCCCTGCGGCGCGCTTGATCGTACGGTAGTCGCTATTTTCGACGCCGGTGTCAGACGGCTTGCCGCTTTCTCCGAGGGTCGCCAGCCGCTTGCCGTCGGTCGTGTACTTGTGGACGGTGTGATCCAAGTCGTCCGTCAGATAAATGGTATCGTCCGGTCCGATGTGGATGCCGTGAGCACGTTGGAACTCACCTTCGCCCCAGGAGGTGACAAAGCTGCCGTCACGCTCGAAAACGATCACCGGATGTTCGCCGCGATTAAAGACATAGATCCGGTCGTTGGAGTCGGTCGCGACGCCCGCCGTTTCGACGAGGTCCCAACCTTCGGGAATCGCCGGCCAATGGGGGTCGACTTCGTAGTTGGGGGAAACCATTGCGCCTTGTGGTTTCATTCGAATCCTTTCATTGAGCCGGGCTCATCGGCTGACGGCTCGGCCGTCCGCTGTGTATGTGAATCTCGCCGGATCGGGTCTCGACATTCGTGCGATTGAACGCTGCGGAGGTCTCGTCTTCACTCTGGAAGCGGCCTTGATGTCCGGGTCGCCGTCTGGATTGGTGGTGAGGGACTTCAGCGCGGCGAGCCGCTTGCGGTCGATGTCCCCGGCTCGTGAGGACGAAACTCGTCCCGCGCTCACCGGGTTTTTCAAGGATCTTGCAGCGGGATAGGATTTGACCGACCATGAGCACGCGAAGAGGGCTTCGGACAATTGTACTCGACCGTTTCCGTCAGCTTCATGGGCAGCTCATTCCCGGCCTGAGGGCGCCTCCTCTTCAGGAGGGGTATCGTAGACCTTGGGAGGATTCGGTGGCGTGAGCAACTCTGCTTACCTGGCTTTCGAGACCGGCGGCACAAAACTCGTCGCGGGGGTGGCGGGACCGGACCGTCGCCTGATCGAGACCCGGAGGCTGTACCGAGCACCGAACGACACCGCCGCCGAGAGCTTTCGTTCCCTGGTCGAGATGGGCCGCGCGCTCAATGCTTTCCACACTGCGAAAGGGCTCGTGTTCCGCGGATGCGGACTCGGGTTCGGCGGCTATGTGCGTCGATCGGATCAGCGGCCGTTGGCGAATCTGCATGAGCCGGGCTGGGAAGAGATTGATGTTGCAGGAATCCTCGAGAAGGAATTCAGAATCCCGGTTCGTGTCGAGAATGACTGTAAAGTCGCTGCCCTGGCTGAGGCGCATTTCGGCGCCGGCCGTGGGTATCGGACCGTCTTCTATATGACGATCGGGACGGGCGTGGGCGGAGGTATTGTCCGCGACGGGCGAATCGTCGAGATGAGCGATGTGGGCGAGGCTGAGATTGGCCACCTCGTGGTGCTGCCGGATGGACCGGTTTGCGCGTGCGGTAATCGGGGTTGTGTGGAGGCCGTATGCTCCGGGCCGGGTCTTTCGCAGTTGGCGGCGTGGCTGGCGGATCGCGAGCCGCAGCTTTTGAAGGCAAGCGAGTTGCACCCGGTAGAAGGGGGTTCCATTGGCGGCAAGGATTTGATGAGGGCGTCTTCGCAAGGGGATGCATTCGCAGCGAAGGTGATCGAAAGGGCAGCCTCATGCCTGGCGTCGGCAGTCGCCGCGGCGATCAGCCTGTTGGCCCCGGAGGTGTTCGTCGTAGGCGGGGGGGTGGGGTCGGGCAACCCGGCGTTCGTGAACCTGCTGCGAGAGAAGACCGAGCCCCTGGTCGCATCCTGCTTTCGCGGACAATACAGCATTGTCTCGTCACAGTTGGGTGAGCAGGTCGTGACTCAAGGAGCGGCGATTCTGGCCGCTCAGGAGAAATAAATCTCCCGCGGAACGGGGGCTGTGCGCCGCCGCACACTGCACCTGACATGTTCTTCGCGGTTTGTGTCACGTTTTAGGGGAGGCGTTCTCGGTCCCTTTGATGGAGATACGACATGACCGAGATCACAAATGAGCGATCAACCCTTTTTCAGAACCTGCGCCGGAACACCCTTGTCCAAGGGATAGCGATTGGAATACTGGCGCTGATCCTTCAAATCCCTGTTCTTTTTATCCAGAGCGTTGTCTGGGATCGTAAGGATACGCGCCAAGAGGCGATCGAAGAAATCACGAGCAAATGGGGCAAGCAGCAGGAGGTCTTCGGACCGTTTCTGGTCGTGCCCTACCTGGAGCAACGAACCGTTCAGACCGAAGAAGGCCGGCCGTCAAAGACCGAGGTGTACGAGGAGCGCGCCACGTTCTTGCCGCGCGACCTTCGCGTCGATGGATCTCTCGAGACGGAGGTTCGCTATCGAGGCATCTTCGAGGCGCCTGTTTATCGATCCCATCTGAGCTTTGAAGGTTCTTTTGACCGACCGGACTTCAGCGGCTGGTCGATTTCGCCGGCCGACATTCTCTGGGACCGCGCGGAGCTGATCATGGAAGTGGCGGATCCACGGGCGATCAAAGACGCTGTGCCAGTGGACTGGTCAGGCGAGGAGATCGAGTTCGAGCCGGGCGCCGGACTGCGTCACACGGGCCGCTCCGGAATCCACGCACCTCTGGGCCAGAGGCTCGATAGTGAGACGTTCTCGTTCTCCTACGCGTTCGATCTGAACGGAAGCGTGCAGTTGAGCTTTGCCCCGTTGGGGAGCAACACGGAAGTGAACCTTCGTGGCGACTGGGCAGACCCGAGTTTCCAAGGCAACTGGCTGCCTGGGTCGCGCCAAGTCAGCGAAGAAGGATTCACATCGAGTTGGAATATTCCGTATCTGGGCCGGGGCTATCCGCAACGCTGGCGCGGAGTCGATCACGATGAGGCGATTGCTGCCTCGCAGTTCGGCGTCGATCTGTTGTCGCCGGTGGACGTTCGCCGCCAAACGGAGCGCAGCTTGAAGTATCAGATGCTGTTCCTGGGGCTGACGTTTCTGACGGTTTGGCTGTTCGAGATTCTCACGGGCATGCGTTTGCACCTGATTCAATACGGCCTGATCGGGGCGGCTCTTTGTTTGTTCTATCTGCTGGAGCTCTCGCTCGGCGAGCATTTCGGCTTCGCGGCGGCCTATGTCATCGCGGCAGCGGCAGTGATCATGCTGGTGGCGGCCTATGCCTGGGCGGCGATGGGGTCGGCGCAGAGCGGCACGGTCGTTGGGGGAGTGGTCATGGGTCTATACGGCTTCCTCTACGTGTTGCTCATGCTGGAGGAATACTCATTGCTCGTCGGCTCTGTGGGTCTGTTTCTGATTCTCGCCGCGATCATGTACGTGACACGACACGTGGATTGGGACGCACCTGTGGGCGGAGCGACTGCGAAGAAGTAGCCGTTTGCCGCATCGGCTGCACCGAGTCCTGTGCGGGTTAGCCTGCCGTGCTCAACGTACTGTGCAAGTACGCCTGCGCGCGCCAAGCTGCTCGCGCCTCGTCCTGGCGGCTCTCTCACGCACTTCACCTAGCCACGTGGTGAGAGATGCAGGCTAGAATAGGTCTGCTCAAGAGGAGGGAGTTGCCTTCCTCGAGCAGTCTGAAGAGATTCACTCGGAGGAGCGAGATGGAGACCGCCGCGAGGACAGGTTCCGTACAGTTGTTCTTATTGATTTGCGTGTTCGTGGTCTTGCTGGGGCCTGCAGCGACCGCTGGAGAACCGATCGATATCGGATCGCGGCGCGAGCTTTTCGTCGACGACCACTTGATCGACTCCATGGACGGCGTGCGGTTGCTGCTGAACCGGCCTCAGCCGGCCGGAAAGGTGCTGGCCTTCGACAAACCGTGGGAAGGCAATACGAGCCTCTATGTAACGGTTTTTGAAGATGATGGGCGCTATCGGATGTATTACCGCGGCAGCGCGCATCCCGACTACGTGGTTCAGTCGATGGTGCGCCCGGACGAAGCGATCCCGAAGGATCATCCACAACTCACCGTGTATGCGGAGAGCCAAGACGGCATGACTTGGACCAAGCCGTCGTTGGGCCTTTTCGAGTTCGAGGGCTCCAAGCAGAACAACATCCTCTGGATGGGCGAGGGAGCGCACAACTTCGCGCCATTCAAGGACACCAATCCCGACGCGCCGCCCTCCGAGCGCTACAAGGCGCTGGCGGGCGGACCGTTGCTGGCGCTGAAGTCGGCCGATGGGATTCACTGGGAAAGGATGCAGGAGGAACCCGTCATCAGCGACGGCAAGTTCGATTCACAAAACGTTGCTTTCTGGGATGAGGTTCGCCAGCACTATGTCTCCGTCTACCGCGACTTTCGATATGGAGTGAGGACGATCAAGACCGCGACTTCGAAGAATTTCATCCACTGGACGCCGGGAGAATGGGCCGACTACGGCGATGCGCCTCCGGAGCACATGTATACGAACGCGACCGTGCCGTACTTCCGAGCGCCGCAACTGTATCTCTCTTTCCCGAAGCGCTTACAGCCGTTTCGAACGAAGGTCAATGACGGCAAGAACAATGGTTTGTCGGACGGCGTTTTCATGTCGAGCCGCGACGGGGTCCATTGGTATCGGTTCGTGGAGGGCTTCATCCGTCCGGGGCGCGATGAACGGAACTGGATTCATCGGACGAACGCGGTTTCACGCGGGATCATTCAGACCGCTCCCGATGAGCTTTCGCTGTACGTGGCGCGGCACTATACCTACCCCTCGGCGCACATCGAGCGCATGACGCTGCGGATGGATGGATTCGTGTCGGCGAACGCGGGGTATCCGGGTGGGGAACTGGTCACGAAACCGGTGATCTTCTCAGGGGACCGCATGTACTTGAACTACGCGACGTCGGGGGCGGGGAGTATCCGCATCGAGTTCCAGAACGAGAAGGGGCAGGCACTGCCCGGTTTTTCGCTGGAGGAGTCGCCGGTGCTCTACGGGGACGAGATCGACGGCGAGGTGGCGTGGCCGCGTCCGGACACGCGCACGGACCGCGCGCCGTTACGGCGGATTTCCGGCCAGGCGGTCAAGATTCGATTCGTGATGCGGGATGCGGACTTGTATGCGTTTCGGTTCGGCGAGTGACACAGGAAAGCGGGGCTGGCATGACACGTAGAGGTTTCCTGAAACGAACATCGCTGCTCGGCTCCTCCGCCGGTCTGCTCGCGTCGGGAAAAGCTCGCGCGGCTGCTCCACTTCTTCAGGCAGGCTATGCCGAGACGGACATCACCCCGGAGATCGGGATGGAGCGGCCGGGAGGATACGGCAAGGTGTTCCACCAGCACTTCCATGATGCGTGCAAGGTGCGGGCCGCAGTGTTCAGCGACGGCAGCAAGAGCGCCGCGCTGGTGGGAACGGACACGTTGATGATCCCACGCGACCTGGTATTGAAGGTGCGCGCCGTGATCGAGCGCAAATCGGGGATCACCGGGGACGCTGTCTTGATCGGCGCTTCGCACTCGCACTCTTCCGGGCCGGTGGGCATGGTGCAACCGGGCGAGTACGATCACGCATCCGAGTTCGTTCAGAAGCTGGCGTACGAGGCATCGTCCATGGCGGATCCGGAGTTTCTCCGGCATGTGGAAGACCAGATCATCTCGGCGGTTCTGCAGGCAAACGGGAAGAAAAAGCCCCTCCGCTGCG
The DNA here is from genome assembly GCA_028819575.1 of Bryobacterales bacterium. Lineage (GTDB taxonomy): Bacteria > Acidobacteriota > Terriglobia > Bryobacterales > UBA6623 > JAPPLB01. The sequence continues at coordinate 112,030 of JAPPLB010000077.1, forward strand.
GCGCCGGTTCGGGTTACGAAAAGGAGGCGGCTTTCAACCGGCGCTTCCGCATGAAGAACGGTCGTACGCAGACGCATCCGCGGCAAGGGAATCCCAACATTATCGGACCGGCGGGGCCGACGGATCCGGAAGTGGGTGTGATCGGGACGTTCGACGGGGAAGGCAACCTTGCGGGTTGCATCGTCAACTACGCCTGCCACGCCACGGCGAGCCCCGGCGGCATCTCAGCGAACTGGATCTACTACCTGGAGAAGACGATTCGAGGGGTGTTTGGTCAGGATGCCATCGTGGTCTTTCTTGCCGGCGCCAACGGCGACATCACGCAGGTCGACAACTTGAGTCCGTACATCAACCCCGGCAGGGAAGAATGGGCACGGCTGGTCGGCGCGCGCGTGGGCGCGGAAGCCGTGAAGGTGCTGGCATCGATGCACTCCGGTCCGATGGGGCCGGTCGACTCGGCGATCGAGGTGTTGAAGATCCCACGAAGGATTCCCAGTCCGGAGCGTCTCAAGAAATCCATCGAGATGGTGAAGCAGGGCCCCGAGAAAGTGGGCCGGACCGAGTGGACCTTCGCCAAGGAGATCGTGATGCTCGACGCGTTGATCGCCAAGACGCCGGTGGTAGACACGGAAGTGCAGGCGGTGCAAGTCGGGCCGGCGGTGTTCGTAAGCAACCCGGCGGAGTACTTTGTCGAGTATGGCCTGGACATCAAGAAGCGCAGCAAGTTCCCGTACACGTATCCTGTCGAGTTGGCCAACGGGTGCGTGGGATACGTGCCGACCGAAGAAGCGCTGAGTCCGACCGGAGGCGGGTACGAGACACGCCTGACGAGCTACAGCAATCTCGCAAGGACGGCGGGAACGCAGATCGCCGGCGCCGGTGTGCGGCTGGCGAACAGCCTGACGCCCGGGAAAGTTCCGACGAGACCCGCTCATGCACCGTTCGCAGGAGAGGGATGGTCATACGGCAGCGTACCGGCTGAGTTGCAGTGAAGAGCTGACGGAATGGATAAAGAAGGAGACCGATGAGCATGTACAAAGGTATTGAGCACACCGCAATCGCGACACCCGACCCGGAAGCACTGGCTTCCTGGTATGACAGAATCCTGAACTTCCCGATCGTTCACCGCTACGCCGGGAATGTTTTCGTCAAGGCGCCGGACGACACGATGCTCGAGATCATTCCGTCAGAAGGCGACCAGGCGGAGACGCAGATGAAGACCCCGGGTATTCGCCACCTGGCGATATCCGTGGACGATTTCGAGGCGGGGAAGAAAGACCTCGAGAGCAAAGGCGTCGAGATCGTGCAGGAAGTCAACGCTAGCGGGAACCGGCTGGCGTTCTTCCTTGACCCGGAGGGGAACATTCTGCACTTGATCCACCGCGAGACGCCGATTGTTTGAGTCGAATGCCGGCTAGCCGGCAGGTTTCGCGGATTGCGGCTCGGACTTCTCGCCGTAGGTATTCCGGCGGAGTTCGTCGAGTCGATGCGATGCGGCGTCGCGGATATAGCGGAACTGGTCGTTGCTGGACACGTCTTCGAGGACGGCCTCGTCCTTGAGCTTCTTGACGGCTTTGCGCCGGATCTCTTCGTCCAGGGAGTGTTTGGCCAAGTGGGCGTACACGCTGTCGCCGGGTTGACGGTCACGGATCTCGTCAAACACGCGATGACGCACGAACCAGTCGCGGTCGTCTGTCGCCATCTTTTGCAAGATGCCGATGTCAGGCAGTTCCCTGGCGGCGGCAATGCGCACATCGGGATTGGCGTGCTTCCACTTGGGCCGGAAGATGTCGAAGAGCCCCATCGCTCTTATTATCTTAGCCTGCATTTCTCACCGCCCGACGGTGGAAACACGCGAGAGAAAGGCCGTGGTTCGTGTCTCGTGGCCCGAGGGCCGAAGGAGGCGATCAGGGCGCCACGCCTGAGCGCGCCAAGCGGCTCGTGAAGATCAGGGGATCTTCCTGATCCAGCGGATGGTGCGCATGCCTTCCTCGAAGCCTTCGGATGCGTAGAGCCGATTGCCGACCTCGTTGGTCGTGAGGCAGTCGAGGTGGGCATAGACGGCGCCCATCGCCTTGAAATGCCGCAGCATGCCGCGGAGCATGCTTCGCCCGAGTCCCTTGCCTTGATGCTGCGAGGCGACAGCGAGAATGTCGATAAAGCCCATCGCGGTTGCTTCGTCGCAGACGCCGGTGGCGCAGGCGACGACCACGCCTTCCAACTCGCCGACAAGGATGATCCGGGCATCGAAGCTTTTCTCAAGCTGGAGCCGCCAGCGCTCCCGCCAATCGAGGCCATTCATGAGTCCGAACCGTTCGTCGGCGGTTTTCTGCCACGTAATCGGCTCGAACGCGTCGATGATCATCTCCTTGAGATGGTCATACTCGGCTGGGTCAGCGGGACGTAGGTGCAGGGACATGGTTCGGTATCGCCTTCCAATTCCGGCGGCCTGATGGCCGAGGCTCGCGTCAAGAGCGTCCAGTAATCTCAACGCCGCAGGCAAATCGCGCTTCGTCCGGACGGCCACACAAGTCGTCTCGCTGCGCGGCGAGAAGGTCAGGTCGCGACGATATTGACGAGCTTGTCGGGGACCACGACAATCTTGCGGATGGTTTTGCCGTCGATGTGCGGTTGAATTTTCTTATCCTCCTGCGCGAGCTGCTCGATGTCTTCGCGAGCGCCGCCACGGGCGATCGTCAATCGCGACCGCAACTTTCCGTTGACTTGAACCGGGATCTCGATTTCGTCTTCCCTGGCCAGGACAGGATCGAACTCAGGCCACTGCATTTTGAGGATGAAATCATCGTTACCCAGTTCGCGCCACAACTGTTCGGCAAGATGGGGCGCGAAGGGCCCCATGAGCAGCACGGTCTTCGAGACGACCTCACGCAGGACGCCCGCGGAGAGTTGCGCCTCATGGGCGTAAAGATCATTCAGCAGTTCCATGAGCGCCGCCAGCGACGTGTTGAAGTGCCAGCGGGTGTCGAAGTCGCCGGTGATCTTCTGGATCGTCTGGTGCAGCTTGCGAAGCAGAGCACGGTCGGTATCATGGGCGGGCTCAGGGGATTCTCCCGCTCCGACTACTGCGTTCCTGGTGGCGAAACGGTAGAGCCGTGTCAGAAACCTCTGCATGCCCTCGACCCCTGCGTCGTTCCAATCGAGGTCCTTTTCAGGAGGCGCGGCGAACAACGAAAACACGCGGGCAACGTCTGCGCCGTGTTCCTGCAAGAAATCATCGGCGCTGATGACGTTGCCCTTGCTCTTGGACATCTTCATGCCGTCACGGATGACCATGCCCTGGGTAAACAGGCGAGTCGCGGGCTCGTTCCAATCGATCAGGCCGAAGTCGCGCATCACCTTCGTGAAAAAGCGGGCATAAATCAGATGCAGCACGGCATGCTCGACGCCTCCGATGTATTGGTCGATGGGAAACCAGGCAGAAACGTTCGCCGTGTCGAAGGGGGCTTCGTCGTTGTTCGGATCGCAGTAACGGTAGAAGTACCAGGATGAGTCGATGAACGTGTCCATCGTGTCGCACTCACGTTCGGCGGACCCGCCGCACCGCGGGCAGTCGACATTGAGAAACTCGGGGACCTGCTTGAGCGGCGATTCGCCCGTACCGGTCAGCCTGACGTTGGCCGGGAGCACGACCGGCAGGTCCTTCTTGGGCACCGGGACCACGCCGCACGCGGCGCAGTGGATCATGGGAATCGGCGTGCCCCAGTAGCGTTGCCGCGAGATGCCCCAATCCTTGAGGCGGTAGGTGACGGCGGACTTGGCGAAGCCCTTCTCCTCGCCGTGGGCGTTCATGGCTTCAATCGCGTGGGCGCTGGGCAAGCCGTTGAATGGCCCCGAGTTCTCGGCGACGCCGTAGGTCACGAAAGCTTCGTTCATGTCGGCTTCGACGGCTAGAGCGCCGTCGAAGGGGCGGATGACCGGCCGCACGGCGATGCCGTACTTGCGGCAGAACTCGAAGTCGCGTTGATCGTGCGCCGGCACGGCCATGATCGCTCCGGTGCCGTACGTCATCAGGACGAAGTTGCCGATCCAGACCGGGGTCTTCTCACCGCTGTAGGGATTGACGACGAAGCGGCCGGTATCGACGCCGAGTTTTTCGACATCGGCCGGGTCGCGCCGCTCGATCGAGTCAATCAGCGGCCGGGCTTTGTCCTGGAGTCCAAACTTCGCGACCCACGGATGTTGGGGCGCCAGAATCAGGCAGGTTGCGCCGAAGATCGTGTCCACACGTGTCGTAAAGACGGAGATCTTCTCTTCGGAGCCTGCGAGCCGGAAGTCGACCTCGGTGCCGGTGGAGCGGCCGATCCAATGCTTCTGCATGCTGAGGACGCGCTCGGGCCAGCCCTCTTCAAGCTCCTTGTGATCATCCAGGAGTTGCACGGAGTAAGCGGTCGTGCGCAGGAACCATTGGTCCAGGCTGCGCTGCTCGACAACAGTATCCTCGTGGCGCCAGCAGCGGTCATCAACGACCTGTTCGTTGGCCAGCACGGTGGCGCATTGCGGGCACCAGTTCACCTCGGCTTTCTTGCGATAGGCCAGGCCGCGCTCGTACATCTCGAGGAAGAGCCATTGATTCCAGCGGTAGTACTCGGGCTCGCAACTCGAGATCTCGGTCGACCAGTCGTAGCTGAAGCCGAAGCGCCGAAGCTGATCTTTCATGGCGGCGATGTTGGCGCGGGTCCATTCGCCGGGGTCGCGGTTGTTCTGGATGGCGGCGTTCTCAGCCGGCAGGCCGAAGGAGTCCCAACCCATGGGGTGCAGGACACGGAAGCCCCGCATCCACTTGTAGCGCGCGAGGGCGTCGCCGATCGAGTAGTTGCGCATATGGCCCATGTGAAGCGTACCGCTGGGATAGGGCAGCATTTCGAGTACGTAGTACTTGGGGCGCGACGAGTCGAGGCCGGCCCGAAACAGGCCGGCCTTGTCCCATTCAGCCTGCCAGCGGGTTTCGATTTCTTGCGGGTTGTAGGGCTTCTCCGGCATGGGGCGAGCAATATACGTTCCAGTCCTCGGTTCCGCGGTATTTCCTATGACTATAGTGACAGACTCGGCTCCAGCAGCCCGTGGCAAAAGTCACACGGACGGCGTTACGCGCCCTGGGGCCGATGGCGCAACGCCTGGGCGTTCCAGGAGCGCGGCGCCGCGCTCTCCGCGCGGACGAGCGGAAGTGGCGCGTAACCCTTTGGGCGACGGACATTTTCCCCCAACGGCAGTTCCGAGCTTGCTACCTATCGTGACCACGGAGGCGACGCCTAAGGTCGTCGGCTTTGTCGTTCGCTTTTTTCTTCGCACCACGGGACTCTTGCCACGGACAGCTAGCCGCCGGCTTGGGGACGGACGAGCGAGTACAGCTCACGGACGTCCCTGCGGTATGTTCCGTGTTCATCGGCGGGCGTTTCGAGGATGAACGTTTTGCCGAGCAGGCCGGGATGGCGCAACAGGCGGCGGAATGTTTCACGTCCCAGGAAGCCGCGCCCGATGTTCTCGTGGCGGTCGCGGCGAGATCCGAGAGCGGTTTTGGAATCGTTGGCGTGAAGCACGGGAATGTTGGCGAGTCCGATGCTTTGGTCGATTCGATGGAGCGTGGCCTCGAGATCCCTGGTCGTGGTGAGATCGAAGCCAGCTTCATAGCAGTGCGCTGTATCGAGACAGAAGCCGACGGGGAGGTCGACATTCATCCGGATACGGTCGCGCATCTCGGCAAGCTCCCCGAACTCCCGTCCGAGGGTTTGCCCGCCCCCGGCGGTGTTTTCCAGCAGTAATGTGAAGCCGTTGCAGGAGGCGTCCCTGGCGGCTTCGGCTACGGAGTCGGCCAGAGTGCGGATGGCGCTGTCGATGGCCTGCCCTTTGTAGCTGCCGGGATGGAAAACGAGGTAGTCGGCGCCAAGCAGGCGAGCCCGCTGCATTTCATCCCGAAACGCCGTGATGGACTTGCTACGGACGGCGGAGTCGGCCGCAGCGAGGTTGGTCAGGTAGTTGCCGTGGATCACGAGGGGACGCAGGCCGTGCTCGGCGCGAAGCTCCCGAAACTCCGCTACGGCGTTCAGATCGAGGGGCGCGCTACGCCACATGCGGGGACTGCGAGAGAAGATCTGCAGCGTGTTGCAGCCGGATTCGAGGGCGCGAACGACTGCCCTCGGCAGGCGGCCAGCGATGGAGACGTGCGCGCCGATCCGCGGGGGCTGGAAGGTGCTGTCAGGCATTCGAGTTGCCGCGCGAGGAACGGAACGGCGGCTAGGGCAGCGTGCCTTCGGCGTTGAGGGCGATGCGATACAGTCCCGTACGCGCGGTCATGTAGAGCGTCTTGCCGTCGTCGCCCCAAGCAACGTTGGCGGGGACTTCCTCCGGCTGAATGCTGCCGAGATGCTTGCCTTCGGGGTTGTAGATCCAAACGCCTCCGGGCCCGGTCAGGTAGAGGTTTCCCTGCTTGTCGAGCTTGAGGCCGTCGGGCAGGCCTTCGGCTGTCTCAGAAGTAGCGTCGGCGAAGACACGGCCTTCATCGAGAGTGCCATCGTCTTTGACGCCATAGGCCATCCAGACCTTGTGAGCGGCGTCGGAGTTGGCGACGTAGAGCGTCTTCTCGTCGGGGGAGAAGCCGAGTCCGTTGGGCCGGGTCTGCTTGTCGTTCAGCAACTCCAGCTCACCGTCCGGACCGAGGCGGTAGATGCCGTTGAAGTCAAGTTCCTTCGCCGGGTCGTCATCCAGGCCCGCCAAGCCGTAGGGCGGGTCGGTGAAGTAGGCCCAGCCGTCCGACTTGTAAACGATGTCGTTGGGGCTGTTGAGGCGCTTGGAGTTGTACCGCTCGGCGATGACGGTTTCCGCGTTGTCCTGCTCGATGCGCAAGATGCGCCGGTTGCCGTGCTCGCAGATGATGAGGCGCCCCTGGGGGTCGCGGGTGAGACCGTTCGAGCCGACGTAGCGGCCTTCTTCGTACTCGCCCTCGAAGACCGGCTTGCGGAAGTCGCTGACCTCGCCCGAGCCGGCGTCCCATTTGTAGATGGCGTTCCCGCGGACATCGCTGAAAAGCAGGTGCGGGCCGCCCTCGGCCCTCCACAGCGGACCCTCGGTGAACATAAAACCGCCGCTCAGCTTTTCGATCTTGTAGTCGGCGGGAACGATGGCGTCAAGGGCGGGATCGAGCTTGACGACCGTCCCCGCGCCGTGATCCGGCGCAGCTTCGGGTGCAGGCTCGCCGCCTCCGCAGGCGATCAAGAGAAGAGCGAAGAGAACGTTCAAGAGAACTTTACTGTGGAGTATTGACATGATGGGGCTCCTGTGGGCTGATCCCGTGAAGAATGCATGGGGCTCCACATGCTGAATGGAGCCTAGTCCAAGATCAACTCTATCAACTTTTCCGAGGGGTCTAATCCGGACACACGAAAGCTACGCACTTGCCCCGCCTTGAGCGGCTCGCTCCCCGCGCCGCCGGCGTCTTTGCCGCCACTCTTCCAGGCGGCCTGCAGCATCGCCCCGAGCGAGGAGACGCTGGCGCCGGCGCTGCCGCTTGCCGGGGCTGCCGATACAAGCGACTCTTTGATCGGGCAGATTGCCCGGACACCCTCGCCCAACTCGACGAGCGCTTGGGTCTGCTTCACACGAAGCACACGACCGGTCACGGTGTCGCCTACTTCGCAGGACATCAGGAAGACATCCTGCGAATCGGGATCGAGCTGTTTCATGCCCAGCTTCAAGCGCCGCTTCTCGCGGTCCAGTTCGAGCACCACGACCTTCACTTTCTGATCGGCCTTCAGCATTTCGCGGGGATGATCGAGGCGCTCCCCGGTGGTGATATCGGAGACATGCAGCAGGCCCTCAATGCCGTCAGACACTTCGATGAAGGCGCCGAACTTCGCGAGGTTGCGCACCACGCCTTCAACAACCGTGCCTGGTTCGAGTTCCTTCGCGGCGCGCTCCCAAGGATCGCCCAAAGCCTGCTTCAAGCCGAGTCCGATACGCCGCTCAGCAGGCTTGAAATCGAGAACGACGACCTCCACGGCTTCACCGATGTTCAGCAGATCTCCTGGATGCCGGACCTTACGCGCCCAGGACATTTCCGAAATGTGGATCAGCCCTTCGACACCCGACTCGATCTCGACGAAAGCGCCGAAATCCTTGAGGCGCGTTATCGTGCCCTTCACGCGATCGCCGACGTGGAGCTTCTCGGCGACGAGTGTCCATGGGTCGGGATTCATTTGCTTCAGCCCGACCGAGATCCGCTCGCCGCCCTTCTCGATCTTCAGGACCTTGACCTCGAGTTCCCGGCCTTCCGATAGAACAGCGGCCGGATCTTTCACACGCGAGTACGAAATATCCGAGACGTGCAGCAGGCCGTCGACGCCGCCGAGGTCCACGAACGCGCCAAAGCCTCGCACACTTCGGATGACGCCCTTCACGACCATACCGGGCTGTAGACCGGCGATGGTGTTGCGCCGCGCCTCTTCGCGCTCTTCTTCAAGGATCACGCGGCGGTCGACAATGATGTTCTCGTCGTCGACGTCAAGCTGGATAATGCGGCAACGGACTTCCTGACCGACCAGCTTCTTGAGGTCCTCCGAATCCCGGACACCGGTTCGCGAAGCCGGCATGAAGGCGCGCGCGCCCACGTCCACGGCCAAGCCGCCCTTGACGACTTCCTTGACGGCGCCGGTGATGGCGGTACCGTTCCGGAAAGCCATCTCGAACTGTGACCAGTCTCTCGGGCGCTCGGCGATGACGCGAGAAAGAGTCAGGTAGCCGTCCGCAGAGCGCCCTGTGATGGAGACCAGCACAGAATCTCCCACTGAGAGATCCAGGTTGCCGTCCGGCGCGGAAGGGTTCTTCGCAGATTCGAGAGGTAAAAACGCTTCGGACTTCTGGCCGATGTCGACAAAAAGACCGTCGCCGCGCACACTCACCACCGTTCCCTGGAGCAGCCCATCAGAGAACGCATCGACGGGAGCATGATTTCCTGGTTGTTCCCCTTCGTCGAGCAGTTCGCTCAAGTCGACGTCTTGGCTTTCAAAGGCCCTTTCCTCTTCAGCGGAGATGGGCGCGGGCTGGCCGGGCACCAAGCCCACGGATGCCTTCGGTTCCGCTTGCTTCATTGCTTTCCCTTCCGCCAATCCACATTGTGACACAGGGGTACGACGGCAGCGTTCGGCGGCGCGAGCGGCAGCATGATGAGATCCGCCGTTCCGGTCGGCGGTTTTTTTGCGACCCTTTCGCACCCACGGCGAACCGAACGGGTGTAAAGTCCGTGTTTCGTGTCCCGCGATTCGTGAATAACCGTATGAACCGTGTTGCCGGCGCGGGCGCCGCGCGCCTCGTCCTGACGGCCCTCTCACGCACTTCACGTCGCCACCTGGTGAAAAAATGCAGGTCAGGCAGCGAACATTTCCTGCAAGGCTTGCAGCACCTTGGTCACGGTTGCCGGTGAAAGCCGGCCAAGCCGCCTGGTCAGCCGTTCCGTATCAACCGCTCGAATCTGGTCTACAGCGACGAAGCCGGCACGTTTCTGAAAGCGGCACGGCACACGCCACGGATAGGCTCGTCCGCCGGTGGTCATGGGGGCTACGATCGTCGTGCGCAGGTATTGATTCAGCTCGTTGGGCGAGAGAACGAGACACGGGCGTGTCTTACGAATCTCACTGCCGGTCGTTGGATCGAGACTCACGAGGTGCACGTCACCGCGGCGGCAGACTACCACTCCCATTCCTTACTGTCGAAGTCAGTCGATTGCGGCGGATCAAGGAGTTGATCGTAGCCCCGAGCGTGCATATCCCTAGCGGCATCAACCCACCCTGCGCGGGGCTGGCGCGCCGCTGTGAGGACCAGTCTCCCGGGCTCGGCCCTGAGCTCGACTTCCGCCGGCAACTCTGCTTGCTCCAAGATGGCTTTGGGGATCCGAATCCCCTGAGAATTGCCGATTCGAACAATACGGGTCGTCGTCATGTAAATACAGTGTAATTACATGCAGTACATTCCGCAATACACGCTTCATAGAACGGAATCACGCGAGACCTCACGACTCAGTGCTGTCTGGGACGGCCCCAAGGGATACAGCTATGCGAGGCCGTGTCCCCTAGCCTGCATTTCTCACCACGTGGCGAGGCGAAGTGGGTGAGAGGGCCGTCAG
>JAPPLB010000054.1 GCA_028819575.1 Bryobacterales bacterium
CAATGATCCAATCGCACCCAACGACAGCTCTGATTCCTGTGGGACAGACTCCTAGAGGGAAACATCCGGGCCGTTGACAACGATGCTTGATCGGGAGGATTTTGCAGGCCGGAAGGGCCGCGCCGTCGAGAGGTACGCGGCGGCCGCGGCGGTTCTCTGCGCCCTGCTCCTGCCGACCCACTGCGGCGGACCCGTCACCAACGACGTCGGCAAGCGCGTCATCGTGCTCGGCATCGACGGGATGGACCCCAAGTTCCTCGAGCGCCATTGGGATCAACTGCCGAATCTCGACCGCCTGCGCCGAGAGGGGGATTTCAAGCCGTTGGCGACGACCATTCCCCCGCAGAGTCCCGTTGCCTGGTCGAGCGTGATCACGGGCCTCGACCCGGGCGGGCACGGCATCCATGACTTCATCCATCGCGACCCGTATACACGCCGGCCGTTCATGTCGATGGCCGAGACGGCCGAGGCGGACCGGACGCTCGAGATCGGCGATTGGGTCATTCCGCTGTCGTCCGGGGAGGTGGTCCAGCATCGCCGCGGCGATCCCTTCTGGCCGTTGCTGACGGAAGCGGGCGTGCCCGCGAGCATCCTGCGCATGCCGGCGAACTTCCCGCCGATGGGCGAGGGGACGCGTTCGCTCTCGGGCATGGGGACGCCCGACGTGCACGGCACCCAGGGAACGTTCACGTTCTTCACGGACGACCCCGGCCGCGAAGCGGGCCCCGTGTCGGGAGGCAGGATCGTGCAGGTCCCCGCCTTTCGCCATCACACCGAACTGGAGATCGAAGGGCCTGTCAACAGCTTCCGCAAGGGGCAGCCCGCCACCAGCGCCGTCTTGACGGTCCACCGCGACCCCGAGGAACCCGTCGTGAGATTCGATCTCGAAGACCGCAGCTTCATCCTCGAAGAGGGTGAGTGGTCCGGCTGGTTGAGGGCGAGCTTCCCGCTGATCGGCCCGCTGCAATCCGTCAGCGGCATCTTCCGTGTCTTTCTGCGGCAGGCGCGCCCCCGCTTCGAGCTCTACGTCACGCCGGTCAACATCGACCCCACGAGTCCCGCTCTGCCGATCTCGATGCCTCCCTCCTACAGCGCCGAGTTGGCCGACGCGATCGGGCTGTTCTACACCCAGGGCATGGCGGAAGACACGTCGGCCTTGCGGAAAGGCGCATTGAGCCTCGACGAGTTCCTGCAGCAAAGCCACAGCGTCCTCGACGAGACCCGGCGGATGCTGCGCTACGAGCTCGCGCGGTTCGAGAGCGGGCTGCTCTTCTTCTACATATCGAGCGTCGACCAGAACGCCCACATGCTGTGGGGGCGGTACGACGACGAGTTGCTCGCGATCTATCGCGAGACCGACAAGATGGTCGGCGAAGCGATGGCGTTGATCGACGACGAAACCACACTCATCGTCATGTCGGACCATGGCTTCGAGCGTTTCGATCGCGCGGTGCACCTGAACACGGTCCTTCTGCGGACCGGTTTTCTCGCCCTCGACGACCCTCGCAATACCGGCGACGCCGAACTGTTCCGGCACGTCGATTGGTCGCGCACCCGGGCCTACTCGATGGGCATCAATTCGCTGTACATCAACCGTCTCGGCCGCGAGGAAGGCGGCATCGTCGCCGAGGGGGAAGAGACCGAGCAGACGATCGCCGCGCTGCGCGAGGCGCTGTTGGCATTCCGTGATCCCGGCAACGGCGCTCGGGTGATCGAAGAGCTGTACGTCAGCGAAGAAGTGTTCGAAGCCCTCCCCACCGAATTCGCCCCGGACATCATCGTCGGCTATCGGCCACCCTATCGCTCGTCCTGGCAGACCCCGCTCGGCGGCGTCCCCGAGAAAACCGTTGTCGACAATGACGAGGCCTGGATCGGCGACCACTGCATCGCGCCGCAGTACGTCCCCGGCGTGCTGCTCAGCAGCCGCGCCATCACGCTCGAGGACCCCGGCCTCCCCGACGTGCCGGTCACGCTGCTCAAGGAGTTCGGCGTCCCGGTTCCGAAGGACATGATCGGCCGGCCGCTCTTCTAACCTGCATTTCTCACCACCCGACGGTCGAAGCACGCGATAAAAAGGACGTGTTTCGTGTCTCGTGATTCGTGAAAACCATGGGTGGAGGACTGGTTCGCTCCAAAGAAATGTCTGACGGCCTGTGAGCGGTAAAGGCCGTGTTTCGTGACCCGAGGGGTGAAGGAGGCGATTTGGCAAGTACGCCTGCGCGCGCCAAGCGGCTCGCGCCTCGTCCTGACGGTCCTCTCACCCACTTCGCCTCGCCACGTGGTGAGAAATGCAGGTTAAGCTCGGGCCGGGATGAATTACACTCTTAGGAATCAGCCATGTTCGGACCTTCCCTCAAGCTCGACAAGGACCTCTACGACCGCATCAAGCGCTGCTCCGACGCGGCCGGCTACTCCTCGCCGAAAGAGTTGATCCAGCACGTTCTCGAACGCGAGCTCGACAAGATCGAAGAGGATGTCCGCTCCGACGAGGAGATCGTCAAGAAGATGCAGGGACTCGGCTACATCGACTGACGAATCCCGAGCCGATTCGCGTGGACATCTTCAACAGTCTGCTCCGCACGTTGATCAGCGGAATCTGCGGCCTGGGAGCAGACGCGCATCCGATGATCGGGCTGACGCTCGTTTCGATCCTCACAGGCATCGGGATGCTCTGGGTGTTCGGAAAGACTTCCGACCAGGAAGCGATCGCCCGAACGAAGAAACGCCTGCAAGCCTACTTGCTCGAGATGCGCTTGTTCGGTGACGACATCTCGCTCGTCCTGAGCGCGCAGAAGAAGCTCATCAGGGATAATTTCCGCTACCTCGGCTTGATGATGCGTCCGATGCTGTTTCTCACCGCGCCGCTGCTGCTTCTGCTCATCCATCTCGACGGGTTCTACGGCGCACGGCCGTTGCAGATCGACGAACAGGCCGTCGTCACCTTGCAGGCCGCGGGACGGCTCGACGCGGACGCGCCCGTTCCCGAGCTGCAGGCCCCTGCGGGCGTCCATGTCGAGACCCCCGGCGTGCGCGTGATGGAAACCGGCCAGATGAGCTGGCGCATCCGCGCCGAGCGGCCCGTCGAGGGGAGCCTCACGTTCCGCCAGGGCGATACGGAATGGACGAAATCGATCGCGGCGGGAGAGCCCTTTCGATACCTGTCGATCCGCCGGGTCTCCGGCCTCTGGGATGCGCTCTGGCACGCCGGCGAAGATCGCCTCCCGGGAGACCAGGTCGAATGGATCGAAATCCGCTACCCGGCCGCCGAGGTCCCCTTTGCGGGTATCGAGCTTCACTGGCTGATCTGGTTTTTCGTGATCTCGATGCTGAGCGCCTATCTTCTGCGGGGCCGCTTCGGGGTCACTTTCTGACTTGAAACATCCGGACCGGTGTCAACACCGCTTGACCCGGAGGATTTCACATCAGCCTCTTGAACCGGCTTTCCTCCTTCCCGAATCGCTACACTCGAACCATGCCCCGCGCGGCGCGCCTCGGCCTGCTTCTCGCTTTCGTTGCCGTTGCCGTCGGGCTGTGGCTCGGCGGTCCCGATCATCCGCCGCCGACGACCGTCCAGGCGGCTGAAACGGGTCATCAAGCTTTTCTTGTCCGCTTCGGCGTCGACGACGACCAGCCTCGCGATTGGAGCGGCGACGTCCGCGTCGAGAACGGCCGTGTCAGGAGGCTCGATCCGTGGCAATTCAGCGAAGGCGACGAACGGCTCTCCGGCGCCTCGTGGACGGTCCGCACGACCAGCGACACCTACTGGGATGCCCCTTGGGGGCGCAGTCTCGAGTCGACGAAGCGCCGCACGCGGCTTACCGCCAAGGGCTTGCTCATGAGCCTCGAGCTGACCGGTCCGGGCAAGGTCGATCTGCGGACCGAACAAGGGGAGTTCAGCTTCAATCCCGAGGATCTCTCGTGGTCGCGCCCGCAGGCCTTTGCCGGCGGCCGGGTCGTCGTCAGCCTCTCGCCATCCCCGCAAGCTCTCACCGAGGGTCCCGCCGCCGAAGACCATGTCGATGCGATCGAGTCTTCCGGGGGGCGCCGCTGGGTCGCCTATCAAACCTATGAAGACGGCTCGGACCGCCTCTGGGTCCGGCGCGGCAACGACCCCCCCGAGGCTCTCACCGCGCCGGGCGGCGATCTCTTCCGGGTCCGACTCGCCGAAGATTCCCAAGGCCGCATCTGGGCGGTGTGGTGCGAGCAAAGAGAATCGAACTGGGACCTTTTCGCCCGTGCTTTCGACGGCGATGACTGGGGCGAAGAGGTCCGGCTCACGACCGCGCCCGGCTCGGACCTCTTTCACTCCGTCGCGCGCGACGGCCGGGGCGGCCTCTATCTCGTCTGGCAGAGCTTCCGGTCGGGCAACGGCGACATCTTCCTGCGGACGCACCGCGACGGCCGCTGGCATCCGGAAATCCAGGTCAGCGACGACCCGGCCAACGACTGGGAACCGCAGGTCGCTGCTTCCCGAGACGGAGAAGCCTCGATCGTTTGGGACACCTACGCGGAGGGAAATTATGACGTCGTGATGCGGCAGTTCCGCCGCGGACGTCTCAGCGACGCCATCACGGTCGCCGGCTCCGATGCCTTCGAAGCCCGCGCCGCGGCCCACTACGACTCCGCCGGGCGCCTGTGGCTCGCGTGGGACGAAGGCGACGCCGACTGGGGCAAGGACTACGTGCAGGGTATCCAGGACGCCGGAATGGGGCTTCTCCAACGGCGGCGGGTGCGCGTCGCGACCTACGCAAACGGCCGCCTCGAGCAACTTCCTGGCGAACTTCCCCCCGCGCCGCCCGAGGAAAACGACCCAATTTATCACTCTCCGCTCCTGGCCACCGACGGCAACGGCAACCCCTGGGTCTTCTTTCGCTATCGCACGCACACCCCGGTCGTCCAGGTCCGCCAACGGTTCCGTTCGATGTGGCGTCTCGGCGCAGCCAGCTTCCAGAACGGCTCATGGACGCCCGTCATCCGCTTTCCCCTTGGCTTCGGCCGTATCGACATGCCGGTGGCGGTGCATACCACCTCAGGCGGCGGCCTCCGCGTATATTGGGCGAGCGACGGCCGCCGCTTCCCCGACGGCTTCCAACGCGAGCAGGATATCTTCACGGCCGTCCTCGAAGCGGGTCCGCCGCCGGACGGCCCTCTCGAGTTCGTGGACTTCCAGCCCCCGTCAGTCCGGTCCGTGAATGTCCACCCCAATGAAGCCGCCGATGCGGCGCGTCTGCGCAACTATCGCGCGGAGGCCGGCGGCAAGACCTACCGGCCCGTCCGCGGCGACATGCATCGCCATACCGACGTTTCCTGGGACGGCAATCGCGACGGCTCGTTGTTCGACGCCTACCGCTATGCCCTTGACGCCGCGGCTCATGACTTCCTCGGCGTCGCCGATCACCAGGCCGGCCAGGAGGTCGAATACAGTTGGTGGATGATCCAGAAGGCCGTCGATCTGTTCACGATCCCGGGCAAATTCACGCCGCTCTACGGCTACGAGCGCAGCCGCGGTTATCCCAGCGGACACCGCAACGCCATGTTCGCCCGGCGCGGCGTGCCCGTCGTCAAGATCCTCGATGAAGAGCGCGAGAAGAATGACGAAGTCGGCGTCGAGCATTTCTACGAGGACCTCCGCAAGAACCGCGGCATTGTGATGAGCCACACGTCCGCCACCGGGGCCGGCACCGACTGGCGCGACAACGATCCCGAGGTCGAGACCCTGGTCGAGATCTACCAGGGCTATCGCCGCAATTACGAGCACTCCGGCGCGCCGCGATCGAGCAACCGCGGCAGCCGTCCGGCCGGGTTTGTCTGGAAGGCCTGGGAGAAGGGCCTCAAGCTCGGAGTGCAATCCAGCTCCGACCACGTCTCGACGCACGCCTCCCACGGCATGATCTGGGTCGAGGAACTGACCCGCGAGGCCATCATCGAGGCCATCCGCGCCCGCCGCGCCTACGCCGCCACCGACAACATCCTCGTCGACTTCCGCGTCAACGGACGCCTCATGGGCGAGGCCTTCGAGACCAGCGACCGCCCGAGACTCGAAGCGCGCGTCATCGGAACCGCGCCCATCCGCAAAGTCGAGGTGATCAAGAACAATACCTATATCCACACCCGGCGAGGGGACCGCTCCGAACTCTCGTTCACCTACGTTGACAACAACGTGCGTGAGGGCGAAAGCTATTACTACATACGGGTGGAGCAGCAGGACGGAGAACTGGCATGGGCTTCGCCCGTTTGGGTAACCTACAAGAAATAGGAGCCGTGGAATGCAGCGGCTCTGCATTCCGTGATCGTTTCAACGACCGCCCCGCAGCCTGAAAGGCTCCCCATGAAAAACAACAGCAACGATCTCTCACGACGTTCTTTCGTAGCCGCTTCCGTGGCCGGTAGCGCCCTGGCTGCTTCGGCGCGGTCCATCGCGGCGGCGCGCGTCCCGCGCGTGATCGGCGCCAACGACCGCCTGCACATCGGCATGATCGGCGCGGGCGGCAACGCCACCGGCCACATGAAGCGCTTGATCGAGATCCAGGAGGCGGAAAACACCGAAATCATCGCCGTTTGCGACATCTACCAGAAGCGCCTCGACGCCGCGGCGGAGCTGACCGGCGGAAAACCCTACCACGACTACCGCAGGCTGCTCGAAAACCCCGACATCGACTACGTCGTCATCTCCGTCCCCGAACATTGGCACGCCCAGATGACCCTCGACGCCGTCGACGCCGGCAAGCACATCTACTGCGAGAAACCGATGACCTACAACATCGAGGAGGCGAAGAGGGTCCGCGACCGCGTCAAGCAGAGCAACATCAAGATGCAGGTCGGCGTGCAAGGCATGTCCGACGATTCCTACGAGACCGCCCAGCGCTACATCAAGGACGGCAAGATCGGCAAGGTCGTCATGGCCCAGATCGACTACTCCCGCAACCATCTCGATGACTTCTGGGACAGACCCTACGACGATGACGTCCGGCCGGGAGAGAATCTCGACTGGGACGCCTTCCTGGGGCCCGCCAGAAAGCGCCCGTTCGACCCCGACCGCTTTTTCGCGTGGCGGCGCTATTGGGATTATTCGGGCGGCATCGCCTCCGACCTGTTCGTCCATCGGATCACGCGCATCATCAAGGCCTGCAACCTCACCGTTCCCAGCCGTGTTGTCGCAACCGGCGGCCAGAACTTCTTCAGCGACAGCGCCGCCGAAATCCCCGACACCTTCAACATGATGGTGGACTATCCCGAGGGGGTCTCCGTCTTGCTCGTTTCATCGATGGCCAACGCCGCGAAGATCCGGCACATTATTCGCGGCCATGAGGGGACGCTCGAGTTCACGAAAGAGGGCTTCACGATCACGCGGGAGCGGCTGTTCGCCAAGGGGTGCGGGCAAGGCGGCGCCAAGGCCGGCGCCGAGGAATGCCAGCCCATCCATCACGTCAAGACCGGCGCCGAGGACACTCGCCTGCACCACGCCAACCATCACCGGGCGATCCGCTTCAACGAGCCTCTGAAGTGCGACGTGGATCTCGGTTTCTACGGTGTGCTCGCCTGCTCGATGGCGGTCGAGTCGTTGCGCAAGAAGCGCTATCTCGCTTGGGATGCGCGCCGGGAAAAGGTGGTCAAGGCATAGTATTCACCGCGTATCGCTTGCAATTGCAATATCCTGCCCGGCGCACCGCCGATGTGAAGCAGACTGGCGGGTGGTGAGAAATGCAGGCTAATAAGTTCGGGTCCCGGGGACCTTGGTGGAGACGTAGTAGAGCGAGGTGCGGGCGGTGATGTAGAGGCCCCGGAAGCCTCGGCCCCAGTTGAGGTTCGAGGGTTGCTCCGGGGGAACGATCATGCCGAGGTGGCGGCCTTGGGAGTTGAAGACCCAGATGCCGCCGGGGCCGGTGCAGTAGACGTTGCCCGACTCGTCGGTTTTCAGGCCGTCGAGGCCGCCCCTCTCGTCGGATTCCAATTCCGCGAAAACGCGGCCCTTGGCCAGGGAGCCGTCGTCGCGGATATCCTGGACGCGGATGTTGCGGGCGCCGCCGTCGGCGATGTAAAGCTTGTTGTGCTTGGGTCCCAGCGCGACGCCGTTGGCGCGCTTCGGCTCCTCGGAGGCGCGTTCGAGCTTGGCCTTGCCGGGGATTTGACTGCGGCTGATGCGGTACACGGCGGGTTCGTTGGTGCGCTCGTGGGCGTCCGGGACGTTGCGACGGGGCATGTCGCTGAAGTAGATGCTGCCGTCGATGGCGTAGACGAGGTCGTTGGGCGAGCTGAGGCGCTTGTCTCCCCAACGTTCGGCGAGAACGGTGATCGAGCCGTCCTTCTCGGTGCGGGTGACACGGCCCGGCCCGGTTTCGCAGGTGAGCAAGCGGCCCTGGTGATCGAAGGTGAGGCCGTTGGCGCGGTTGGATTTCTCGCGGAAAACGGACAGCGCGCCTGCGGCCGGGTCGTTGTCACCAACGGAAAAGGTCCACTTGTGGATCTTTTCGCTGCGCAGGTCGCTGAACAGCAGAAAGCCGATGCGGCTGCAAACGGGGCCTTCGGTGAAGCCGAAGCCGCTTGCCACCTTGCTGAACTCGGCGCGGCGGTCGACGAGGTCGAACAGGTCGGTGCTCTTGGCGTAGATTCCGGCGGGCTTCATCGGTCAGGACCCCATTCCGTGGGCGTAATAGGAGTTTTCCGGTCCGCGGTACCTGATGTCGAGCATCGGGGTTTCGATGCGGATCTGGCCGCGATGCCACGACTCCATCAGGAACGAGAGGGCGCCACTGACGATCACAGTGCGCTCCACCGGATAGTCGAGGGTTCCCCGGGTGTACATCCGCGCGATGGAGTCCACGAGCGGGCTGAAGTTGTTCGAGTTCTCGGTGGGAATGTAGCAGAGCGTGGACTTCGGCTCGCGTTCGCCCTTGATCTTGACGGCGGCGAGGTATTCGGAGACCTTGCCGCCCAGGCCGAGCGCGGCAGCGCGGAAACCGTCGTTGTATTCGATCAGGCAGGCGACGGGGCGCCGTGCTTTCTGCTCGACCGGACCGGGGACGACCTTCCGGCCTCGGGACAGGGCGGCATCCAGGAGCGCGCGGCTCCAGAGGCCTTCGTCGGCGGCCTTCCAGACGGCGTTATCGGCGAGCAGTTGCACGGACTTGACGCCGGTTTCACCTCCTTTGCGGCGCTCGGTGAAGCATTGGAGCGTCTCCAGGACGTGGAAGAGGCCGCCGTCGGCCACCCAGCCTCCGCCGACCGCAACAGCCTGCTCGAGATCACTGTCGAGCGGGAAGTCGAGTTCCGGGCGCCGGAACGTGACCGGGACGGACGAGCCGGCCATCATCGGGAAGTCGAGTTCCCGCGACCAGTCGTACATCTGCTTGGACTGCTTCCAGTCGTAGGAGAGATGTTTGTCGTTGAAGACGGGCGCGGAGCGCCGGGAATGCCTGAAGACGCTGACGACGTGGTCCATGAAGCGGTAGCGCGGATAGAGCTTCTGGTTTCTGACGTTGGTCGGGTAGTTGCCGTGCTCGCCGATGAGCAGTACTCCGTCGACGTCGAGTTTGCCGCCGCCGAGTGTGAGGGCCTCGCGGATGGTCGGGAATGTCCTGACGCCCCAGCTCCGGGCAAGGCGGTTGCCGATGTCGGCGTCGTGCTCCTGCTCGACAAAGAGGGAAGCGACGTCGCACGGCGGCTCATGGTACGTGTCGTTGATCCACCACCCTTCGAGGAAGCGCGTGATGAAGTTGTCGCTGTGCGAGCGCACGTGGTAGGTGGTCGACAGCGCTGCGATTCGCTTGCGCCGGTTCCGGGCGGAGAGCGAGCGGGGTCCGGGCAGGAAGCACCCGCCGGCGGCTCCGGCGACGGTCGTGATGAAGGTGCGGCGGTTCATGGGTGAGGGTTATTCTAGCCTGCCTTTCTCACCACGTGACAAGACGAAGTGCGTGCGGGTCGAATCAGGGCTTTCCAGGCTTTCACTAGCCACTAGTCACAAGCCACTGCTTTTAAGGTTTTCACGAATCACGAAACACGAATCACGGCCTTTTTCTCCCCTGCAGATCTCCCCGCGTGGCCAGATATGCCGGCCAAGCAGCCGCAAAGGGTTGTCGCCATGGGGGTGTTCGTAATAGAGTACGAAGGGGCCTGTCGAAAGGCCCTCTCCCAATCCGATAGATGCATTCGCACGACGACAGGGTCCCCGCGCAGACCCCTGGTGAGGAAGGTTCCGCGCACCCGCGGAAAACCGCGGCCGCGGCGGGGTCGTTCTGGTTCGATATCCAGGTCTGGGCCCGCGACATCATCATCTCGATTGCGATCGCGGTCGTTGTCATCGTCTTCCTGTATCAGCCCGTCAAGGTCGAGGGAACAAGCATGATGCCCTGGCTGCATGACCAGGAGCGGATCTTCGTCAACAAGTTCGTCTATCGCTTCGAGGAGATTCGACAGGGCGACATTGTCGTGTTCCGGTTCCCGCTGGATCCGAAAAAGTCGTATATCAAGCGTGTGGTCGGGCTGCCGGGCGACGAGGTGGAGTTGATCCGGGGCAGGCTCTTCATCGACGGGCGGCGTGTGGACGAACCGTATATCCGCGAGGAGTTTCAGGACGCCTCGACGTATTCGGCGACGAAGGTTCCCGCCGGTCACTACTACGTGCTCGGCGACCACCGCAACACCTCGAATGACAGCCGCACCTGGGGAACGGTGCCGCGGGAGTATATCGTCGGCAAGGCGGTGTTCGCCTACTGGCCGATGGACCGGTTCGGAGTTCTGGAGTGAGCGACACAGCCGTTTTGGCGCTCGAAGACGGGCGTATTTTTCGGGGGCGGTGCGTCGGCATGAAAGCCGAGTGCTACGGCGAGGTTGTCTTCAACACCGGAATCGCCGGATACCAGGAGATCTTCACGGACCCCTCCTACAGTGGACAGATCGTCGTCTTGACGAACCCCCAGATCGGCAACTACGGGGCGAACGGAGAGGACAACGAGTCGGCCCGGCCGTTCATCGAGGGCCTGGCCGTTCGGGAATTCTCCGAGATCGCCAGCAACTGGCGCTCGACCGGGCATGCGGCGGATTTCTTGTCGCAGCAGCGGATTCCGATCATCTCCGAGATCGACACGAGAGCGCTGGTGCGGCATCTGCGGGATCAGGGGTCGATGCGCGGCGTCATTTCGTCGATCGAGACGGACACCGGGAGGCTGGTCGAGAAGGCGCGGTCGATCCCTGAAATGGCGGGCTTGGACCTGGCGAGCACCGTTTCCACGAAGCAGCGTTACGAGTGGAGCCGCGGCGTCGATGCCTGCTCGCCCTCTGAGCTGGTGGGGCCGGCGGAAGAAACGAAATACCACGTCGTCGCCTACGACTTCGGGATCAAGCACAACATTCTCCGGAGCCTCGTGCAGCGAGGCTGCAAGGTGACCGTCGTGCCGTCGCTGACTTCGGCGGAGGACGTACTCGCGCTGAAACCGGATGGCGTGTTTCTGTCGAACGGTCCGGGTGACCCCGAGCCCCTGAGCGAGCCGATCCGCAACATCCGCAGGCTGGTGGGCCGGACGCCGATCTTCGGGATCTGCCTGGGACATCAGGTGCTGGGGTTGACGGTCGGCGGCAAGACGTTCAAGCTGAAGTTCGGGCACCACGGCGTGAACCATCCGGTGCGCAACGAGCGCACGGGGAAGGTGGAGATCACGTCGCAGAACCACGGGTTCGCCGTGGACCCTGATTCCCTCGACGCAAGTCACATCGAGTTGACGCACACGAACCTCAACGATCACACGCTCGAGGGCTTTCGCAGCAGGAAGGACCCGCTGTTCTGCGTGCAGTATCACCCGGAAGCGGCGCCCGGCCCCCATGATTCGCGGTACCTCTTCGACGAGTTCGTGGAGTTGATGAAAAAGTCCTGAGGAGGCAGCCGCAAACGAGAATGGCGAAGCGAACGGACATCCACAAGATCCTGATCATCGGCTCGGGGCCGATCGTGATCGGACAGGCTTGCGAGTTCGACTACTCGGGCACGCAGGCCTGCAAGGCGCTCCGCGACGAGGGCTATGAAGTCGTGTTGGTGAATTCGAATCCCGCGACGATCATGACCGACCCCGGACTGGCCGAGCAAACCTACGTCGAGCCGCTGACGGTCGAGTATGTTCGCGAGATCATCGCTCGCGAAAGACCGGACGCGTTGCTCTCGACGGTCGGCGGGCAGACGGGCTTGAACCTGTCCGTCGAGCTGGCGGAGAAAGGCGTTCTCGATGAGTTCGGCGTCGAGTTGATCGGCGCCAAGATCGAGGCCATCAAGAAGGCCGAGGACCGCCTGCTGTTCAAGGACGCCATGCGGAGCATCGGCCTCGATGTGCCGGACTCGAAGCTCGTCAACAACCTCGAAGACGGCATGGAGTTCGGCGCGGAAGTGGGATATCCGGTCGTGCTGAGGCCGAGCTTCACGCTCGGGGGTACGGGTGGCGGTCTCGCCTACAACAGCGAGGAGATGAAGGAGCTTTGCGCCCGGGCCCTCGAGCTGTCGCCGGTGCACGAGGTGCTGATCGAGGAGAGCGTGCTCGGCTGGAAGGAGTTCGAGCTGGAGGTGATGCGCGATCTCGCGGACAACTGCATCATCGTCTGTTCGATCGAGAACTTCGACCCGATGGGCGTCCACACGGGCGACTCGCTGACCGTGGCGCCGGCGCAGACGCTGACCGATCGCGAGTACCAGATGATGCGTGACGGAGCGTTGGCCTGCCTGCGGGAGATCGGGGTCGATACGGGCGGGTCGAACGTGCAGTTCGCGGTCGAGCCGAATACCGGGCGGATGGTGGTGATCGAAATGAACCCGCGCGTGTCGCGAAGCTCCGCCTTGGCCTCGAAGGCCACGGGATTCCCGATCGCGAAGATCGCCGCCAAGCTGGCCGTCGGGATGCGGCTGGACGAGATTCCGAACGACATTACGCGCAAGACGCCTGCGTGCTTCGAGCCGACGATCGACTACGTCGTTGTCAAGCTGCCGAAATGGCAATTCGAGAAATTCCCGGGCGCCGAGCCGCTGCTCGGCGTGCAGATGAAGTCGATCGGTGAAGTGATGTCGATCGGCCGCACCTTCAAGCACGCGCTTTCCAAGGCGATCCGCAGTCTCGAAACGGGCAAGAAGTTCAGCGAAGACGACTTCGACCCCGCGAAGATCGATCAGAGGTTGATCACGCCGACTCCGGAACGATTGAACTACATTCGTTTCGCGATGACGAAGGGCTATTCGGTCAAGCAGATCCATGAAATGACGCGGATCGATCCCTGGTTCCTGCAACAGATGAAGCATCTCATCGACCTGCAAGCCGAGCTGGAGGCGGAGACGGTCGATACCGTCTCCGGAGAGCAATTGGAGCAGGCGAAGAGGTACGGACTGTCGGACAAGCGGGTGGCGCGGGCGCTTGGGTCCGGCGAGTTGGCTCTGCGAGCCAAACGCAAGGAACACGGCATACAGGCTGTATTCAAGAGGGTGGACACGTGTGCGGCGGAGTTTGAAAGCTTCACGCCGTATCTGTACTCCGCCTATGAGGAAGAGTGCGAGGCCGAGCCCACCGAACGCCGGAAGGTGATGATTCTGGGCAGCGGACCCAACCGCATCGGGCAGGGAATCGAGTTCGACTACTGCTGCTGTCATGCTTCTTACGCACTGCAGGAGCTGGGCTATGAGTCGATCATGGTCAACTGCAATCCCGAGACCGTGTCCACCGACTATGACACGAGCGATCGGCTCTACTTCGAGCCGCTGACGCTCGAGAACGTGCTCAACATCCACGAAACCGAGAAGGTCGACGGCGTGATCGTGCAGTTCGGAGGCCAGACGCCGTTGACGCTTGCGCTGCCGCTCAAACAGCAGGGCGTGCCGATCATCGGGACCGACCCGGAATCGATCGATTTGGCCGAAGACCGTGAGCGCTTCGGGGCGCTGCTGGCTGACTTGCAGATTCCACAGCCCGAAAACGGAACGGCGGCGAGTCCCAAAGAGGCCTGCCGGGTTGCGCGGAGCCTGGGCTATCCCGTCCTGGTTCGTCCCAGCTACGTGCTCGGCGGTCGAGCGATGGTCATCGCCTACGACGAAGCCACGGTCAACAGCTACATGCGCGAGGCGGTGGTCTATTCGCAGGAGCGGCCGGTGCTGGTGGATCGCTTCCTCGAAAACGCGACGGAAGTGGACGTGGACGCGCTGTGCGACGGCGATGAAGTTCTGATCGGCGGCATCATGGAGCATATCGAGGAGGCGGGTGTTCATTCCGGC
Source organism: Bryobacterales bacterium (assembly GCA_028819575.1). Lineage (GTDB taxonomy): Bacteria > Acidobacteriota > Terriglobia > Bryobacterales > UBA6623 > JAPPLB01. The sequence continues at coordinate 14,234 of JAPPLB010000054.1, forward strand.
GACAGCTCCTGTGTGCTGCCCTCGGCGTCCATTCCCGAAAAGCAGCTCGCGACGATCCGGCACTATACGGTGCGGCTCGCGAAGGCTCTGAATGTCAGGGGCTTGATGAACATTCAGTACGCGATTCACAACGGCAAGGTGTATGTCATCGAAGTGAATCCGCGGGCTTCGCGCACCGTACCCTACGTCAGCAAGTCGACCGGATATCCGCTGGCGAAGATCGCCGTTGGGCTGATGGTCGGCAGGAAGCTGAGCGATTACGATTTGCCCCGGGGAATGCTGCCGGTGGGAAAGAACTGCGTCAAGTCGCCGGTGTTCCCGTTCAACAAGTTCCCCGGCGTGGACCCGATTCTTGGCCCTGAAATGCGCTCGACCGGCGAGGTGATGGGCATCGGCGAGACCTTCGGCGAGGCGTTTGCCAAGGCGCAGTTGAGTGCGGGCACCGCGCTGCCGGACAAGGGGGCGGTGTTCATCAGCGTGACGGAGCGGGAGCGGGCTGAGGGGCTGGACGTCGCTCGTAAATTCGCGGACCTGGGGTTCAGGATCTACGCCACGCGAGGCACGGCTTATGCTTTGCGCGCGGCGGGAATCGAATGCACCGTGGGACTGAAGGTCAACGAGGGCCGTCCGAACATTGTCGATCTTACGAAGGACCGGCGGTTTGATTTGATTGTGAACAGCCCCGCCGGCGCGCAGTCGTTCCAGGATGAAAAGACGATTCGCCGGGCGGCGATGCGGTACCGGATTCCTTGCTTGACGACCCTCAGCGCCGCGCGCGCCGCCGCGGAGGGCATTGCGGCTCGGCGGGAGCACCCGGCTCGAGTGGAGTCGTTGCAGAGGTTGCACGCCCGCCAGACAGCGGCCTGAGGCGACTGTCGGGACACTGCTCACCCTCTTGGCGCGGCTTCGCTACTCTAGTCTGCATGTCTCACCGCGTGGGGAGGCGAAGTCCGTGAGAGGGCCGCGCAGCAACACGGTTTTCAGGGTTTTTCACGAATCACGGCCTTTTTTCGTGTGCTTCCCCCTCAAATGGTGAGAAATGCAGGCTGATTTCATGGCTTCTTCTCGTGGGAGGCGCTCGCGGGGGACCGTATACCTCGTTGGGGCGGGACCGGGAGACCCCGGTCTGGTCACCGTCCGCGGGCAGCGGTTGATCGCCGAGGCGGACGTCATTTTCTACGACCACCTGTCGCCGGTGTTCCTGCTGCAGGACGCTCGTCCGGAAGCGAAAACGGTCTACGTCGGCAAGAAGCGGGCGGAGCATGTCCGGACGCAAGAGGAGATCAGTGAGCTGCTGATCGCGGAAGCGCGGGCGGGGCGCATGGTGGTGCGTCTCAAGGGCGGCGATCCCTTCATGTTCGGGCGGGGTGGCGAGGAAGCCGAGGCGCTGGTCGAGGCCGGCGTGCCGTTCGAGGTGGTTCCCGGAGTGACCTCGGCGTTGGGAGTGGCCGCTTATTCCGGCATTCCGCTCACGCATCGGCGGGAAACATCGGAAGTGAGCTTCGTCAGCGGGCATGACGTCGAGCAGATCGACTGGGCGAAGTACCGCACCGGGACGCTCGTCATCTTCATGGGCCTGACTACCTTCGACGAGACCGCGGCGCGCTTGCTGGCGGCGGGGCGTGATGGGGAGACGCCGGTGGCCGCCGTGCGCTGGGGAACGCGCGGCGACCAGGTCACGGTCGAAGGGACCTTGTCTGACCTCGGCGAGCGCATCCGGCAGGCCGGCCTGAAACCGCCCGCGCTGATCGTGGTCGGTGAAGTCGTCGGGCTGCGGCGGAAGCTCGATTGGTTCGAACGGCAGCCGCTGTTCGGCCGGCGCATTGTCGTCACGCGTCCGCGCGAGCAGGCGGGGGTTCTGTCGGACCAACTGCGGGTCCTCGGCGCGGAGGTGATCTCGCTGCCGACCATCGAGATCCGTCCGCCGGAGGATTGGGGGCCTCTCGACCGGGCGGTCTCTGAACTGGACTGCTACGACTGGTTGATCTTCACGAGCGCCAATGGTGTGCGGTATTTCGTGGAGCGGCTCGATGCGAGCGACAGGGACCTGCGGGATGTCCGGGCGAAGATATGCGCGATCGGTCCGGCGACAGCCGAGAGCCTGCGGCAACTGCATCTCAAGGTCGACCGCACGCCAAGGGAATATGTCGCCGAGAGTTTGCTGCAGGCGTTCTCGAGCCGGGAGTTGCAAGGCAAGCACGTCCTGCTGCCGCGTGCGCGGGTGGCGCGGGACGTGATTCCGGTCGAACTCGAGAAGAGAGGGGCGAAGGTCAACGTCGTCACTGCCTATCGAACGGTGGTTCCCGAAGGACTGGCTTCGCGGGCCGATCGTTTGTTCCGGGGACCGCGCAAGCCGCATTGGGTGACGTTCACGAGTTCGTCGACCGTGCGGAACTTCGTATCGGTCTGCCCCGTGCAACGCTTGGAAGGAGTGCGAGTGGCATCCATCGGACCGGTCACCTCGGCGACGGCCCGGGAGCTCGGAGTGCCGCTCGACGCTGAGGCGCGGCGTTACACGGTGGATGGCCTTGTCGAAGTGATTCTGGAAGCGGCGGGTTGAATCGCGGATGAAGCCGCTGGCTAGTGCTTTTCCGCGGCCTGTTTGACCTCGTCCAGCTCGGGCAGATCGGAATCGGCTTTGTGCCAGACCTGGCCGAGGTCGGCGTAGTCCTGCCTGGCGGCGTCAAGGTCGCCGGACTGCGACCGGGCGCGGGCCAGACCCAGCAATGAGAGGGCCCTCTTCGGAGCGCGGTCGAGGGCTTTTTCGAATTGTTCGGCGGCATCCTGGGGTCGCTTCAGTTCGAGCAGCACTTCACCGAATAGCTCGTGCGCTGGTTTTACGGGGTCCGGCGGGCCGTAGGAAAGGGACAGGGTCTCTTGGAGTTCGGTCGCCTGTTCGAGCAGCATGACGGCCTTGTCGGCGCGGCCCTCGGCGAGATGGATGGCCGCTTCGAGCTCGCGGGCCAGCACATGCGCCTTGCGCTGGTCGGGCGGCTGCTCTTTGGGGCCGGCGGCGTGCTTGTGCTGCTTGCCTTTTTTCCGCTTCTCTTCGATCACCCGGTTCAACTCGGCGAGCAGCGGCTTGGCGGCGGAGGCCTGGTTCGTACGCACCGCCGTGAGGCCCCGCGTGAAGATGTCGGTGGCGGTGGAGGATAGGCCGAGGCCGGAGGTGTCGACTTCGATCGATTCGCTGTACCAGCGGCGTGTCTCGATGCGATAGTGGGCGCGCATGCTGACGAGATGGCTTCGCGTTCTCTCGGATCCGGTGGCGGCGGTGTCGGCTTCCATGATGGCGAGCTGCTCGCGGGCTTCCTGGTAGCGGCCTTGTTGTAGGTAGCCGTATTCGAGCCACTTCAGGGCATGGTAGCTGCGCTCGTCGATCGACAGGTTCTTGCGCTGGACCCGGCTGTCGGAAGCGGCCCAGGAATCAATGTTCGAGGCGACGACCTCATCCCACATGCCCATGGCGGTGAAGATGTGCGACGGCATGTGCAGGGCATGGGTGGCTGCGGGAGCGATCTTGGCGTAGACGTGCGCGGCGCGGAGTCCGAGCGGAGCATGAACGGGGTCGTCGTAGGAATGGATCAGGTAGTGCGCCGCGCCGGGGTGGTTCGGGTTCTTGGCGAAGACTTCTTCGACGATGGCGGCGGCCCGCATGTAGATACGGTAGTCGCGTCCGCCGCGTGAGGTCGCTAATGTCGCGACGGCGGCGAGGCTTGCGGCTTCCAGGTCGTCAGGATATTTTTCGGCAAGCCGCAGCATGGCGTCGCGGTAGGCGATGTCCCGTTCCTGCTTCGCGCCCTCGCCGTAGAGGATGTCGAGCGTGCGGATGTAGTCCTTCTCGCGCTCCGTGGGCGCTTTGGCGATGCGCGCTTCCGGTGTCGGCCCGAGACGCTCCATGGCCTCGCGTGCGCCCTCGAGGTTCTGCCTCGACCACAGCAGATGGTTGTGAGTCAAGGCCTCTCCCCAATACGCCATGGCGAAATCGGGCTCGGCCTTCTGGGCTTCGAGAAAGGCCTCGCGGGCGTCGTTGAATTCGAAGCTGTGCAGCAGCAGCATGCCCGTAATGAAGTGCTCCTGGGCCTCGGGGGAAGCCGAGGTGGGGAAGTCGATGCTGCCCAGGTCGGAATGTTCGGCGGCCTGGGGCGAGTTGCACGCCAGCGCGGCAAGCAGGAAAATCGTGATCGCCGCGCAGATTGGAATCGGTTTGCTGGGATTCATGACGGACATCTCCTGAAACTGCCGCTTGTTATCTTAGCCTGCATGTCTCACCACGCGGCGAGGCGAAGTGGGTGAGAGGGCCGTCAGGACTAGGCGCAAGCCGGGCGGAGGAAAAAGGCGCGCGCCGCTTGGCGCGCGCAGGCGTACTTGAACAGTACGTTGAGCACGGCAAGCAAGCGCAACGAAGTCCTGGCGGTCGTATGGCGTGCTTCGACCGTCGGGTGGTGAGAAATGCAGGCAAGTTCAGGCGAGAACGTTTGCTCTTGCGAGAAGGGGCGTCGAGGCGCCTCCGAAGCCGATATACTTGAGCAGGTGCTTCCAGTACTGGGACGCCATCCGGAAGACAATGAATGCCTGTCCGGTCGATGATGAATCGGAAGCCACAGGCGTCGACTAGGCATTCGGAGACGGACCGGGGTGGTTCCGTCCAGGACTGATTGAGAGGGAGCATGAGTGTTGAGCTGATCAGCATCTTGACCGCGATCGTGGCCGTGGGAGTCGCCTTGGCCGGAGTGATCCTGACCAGCAGTCGCGGCCTCAGGCAGGACATGGAGCGGCTGGAGTCGCGGCTGAATGTCAGGATCAGCGCACTGGAGTCGCGGCAGGAAGCTCACGCCAACGCCTTGCGTGGCGAGATCGGTGAGCTCCGCGAGCGCATGACGAATGAGATCGGTGAACTCCGCGAACGCATGACGAATGAGATCGGTGAACTCCGTGAACGCATGGCGCATGAGGTCAGTGAACTCCGTGAACGCATGGCGCATGAGGTCAGTGAACTCCGCGAACGCATGGCGAAGCTCGAAGGCTTGCTGGAAGGCTTGCGGGAGGCCGTAACAGGCCGGGTCGTCGCCGGCTAACCCGCATTTCTCACCAGCGGCTTCGCGATGGGTTGAGGGAGGCCGAATAGGGTCTGAAACACGGTATTCTTCGCGGCGAGGGTGAGTGAAGGCCTCTACGGAGCGTTTTGCGCTGCCCTTAGCGGCTCACGAATGTTCGTTTTTCGGGTTGTGGCCGATTTGAGAAACACTTCGCCCCTGAGGCTGCCGACAGCCCCGTTTTTCGGTTCGCTCACTGTTGTCAAAGAGTTGCTGATCCCGGCGGACGCAGCGCCCGATACACCGCCGCGAACGCCTCCTCATCGGGGTAGCCGCTGGCCAGCGACAGATGCACCCGCCGCACGCTCACCTTCACCAGCGCGCCGATCTTCAACAGCCCCCGCCGGATCGTCTCCGTCTGCGCCCGCGCCCACTGCGTGCCCTTGAGCCCCAACCGCCGCAGCCCCACCAGCAGCACATACGCCAGCGACGACAGATGCAGCCGCAACTGATTGGCCCGCAGCGTCTCCGTACTCATGCGATCCGCGAACAGACTCAACTGCTCCTTGATGCGATTCTCCGCCTCCCCGCGCCCGCAGTAGAGTTGTTCATACAACCGTTGCGGCGGCCAGCGCTCCCCGTCCAGCGACGTCACCACGTAGCGCGGGTTCTGCTTGCCCACCAACTGTTCGGCTTTCGCCACCACCCGCCGCTCCCGGCTCCAACTCTCAAGCGTCCGATACTCGAACTCGCTGTAGACCCGCGCCGGCCGGCCCGTCTGCTGCTGCCGCCGGCTCGCCTCTTCGAGCGCCTCCTCGATCAACGACTGCAGCCGCTCGTTGCGCGCCAGCCCCACCACATACCCCACCCGGTTCTTTTCGCACCAACTCAGCAACTCGTCCCGACAAAACCCCGAGTCCCCACGCAGGATGATCTTCACCTTCGGCCACGCTGCCCGGATCTGCGCCACGATCCTCTCCAACTCCGCCACGCTGCCCGCCGCCGCGTCTTGATTCGACACCCGCTGCCGCGCGCACAACACGTGCTCGCCGCTGAAGATGTACAGCGGCAAGTAACAGTAGTGTCTGTAGTAGCCGTGAAAGAAACGCCCCTCCTGCCGCCCATGCAAGGGCGTGTCGGTGGCGTCGACATCGAGTAGGATCTCGGCCGGCTCCTGCGAGTGCGCTTCCACGAACACCTCCACCAGCAGACGGTCGATCGCTTCGCTGTCGCAGCGGATCTTCTGGTAACGGTCCTCGCCGTCGGTCGTTCGTTCCAGCCGGTTCAGCGTGCTCTTGCCCGCCAGCGGCTGGCCGCGGTCGCGCTCGCGGCGGCGCTGCTGCCCTCCCACGTCGCTCTTGCCCGCCAGCAGCGCCAGCACCGGATCGCGCCGCAACTCGTCGTGATCGTTGAGGTCTTCGTATCCCAGCGCCAGTCCGTAGACCCGCTGCGAGACCAACTCCCCCACCCGGTGTTCGATGCGCTGGGAATTGCGGCCATCCTCGAAGCAGGCCGCCAAGCGCGGCAGCAGGTTGATGCGCTGGTCCACCTCCCGTAACAGCAGCGCGCCGCCGTCGGAACTGATCACCCCGCCGTCGAAGCGGGCGCTCACCTGGCGCCGAAAATGCTTGGCAAAGGTGAAACTGGATTGAGTACACTCTGTTGACAGAGGGCTGCTTTCGGCTTGTGGCGCTAACGTTTTGGACATAAATGTTTTATGCCACACCAGGCAGCCCTTTTCCTACCCCCTGGTGAGATATCCGGGCTAAGGGCGAAAAAAGCCAAGGTGCGGCAAGCGGGAAGGCTTGGTTCCCATTGCTGAAGTCTACTTCGATCCGGGCGGGTCTGGACAACGTCTTCGAACAGGGTTCAGAACGATGACCGCCATCAAGCTATTCAATCTGGACGCAGGATCGGCCAAGGAGATCCCGGGCAGCGCTACGCCGCTGGAAAAGTCTCTTCAAAACGTGATCGAACGCAACCTCGAGACGATGCTCGGCATCCGGCTTCTCGGCAGCGAATATTCGACGGGTCCGAAGCATGGGGGACGGATCGACACGCTCGGTATCGACGAGAATGCAAGTCCCGTGATTATCGAGTACAAGCGCGCCACCAACCAGAACGTCATCACTCAGGGGCTTTTCTATCTGGACTGGCTGTTCGATCACCGGGCGGAGTTCAAGCTTCTTGTGCAGGAAAGGCTGGGCGAGCAAGCGGCCAGGACGATCGACTGGACCGCGCCGCGACTGCTTTGCGTAGCGGGCGGGTTCACGCGTTATGACGAGCATGCGGTTCAGCAGATGAACCGGAACATCGAGCTGATCCGCTACCGGCGTTTCGGTGAGAACTTGCTGATGCTGGAGTTGGTGAATCCGAATCCGATCATGGGCGATCAGGGAACCTCCGGCGGTGGCGCGACCGAACGGCCGTCGTCCAATAAAAAGACGATGTCGGACAAGTTAGCGGCGTTGGACGGCCCGCTTCAAGACATCTATCAGGCGCTTCGCGCGCATCTCATGGCGTTGGGAGACGACGTTCAGGAGAAGACGCTCAAGTTCTATGTGGCCTTCAAGCGGCTACGGAACTTCGCCCGCGTCAAGGTGCGTCCGAGTAAGGTAGCGCTGAGCGTCTATCTCAATGTGAATCCGGACACGATCACCCTGAAACGAGGTTTCACTCGAGACGTACGCAATATGAAATGGGCCGGAGATCTGGAGGTCACCATACGCACCCCGGAAGACCTGGAACGGGCAAAGCCTCTGTTGCTCATGAGCTACGAGGCGGGCTGATGGGGTTTGTCGCAGAACGACAAGGTTGCCCCACGATGGGTCATGCAGTGGCATGCTCCCTGGTCCACTCGCGAAGGGCTTCGTCGATCCGGGTCTGTCACCCGTGGCCGGCCACGGCGAACGGTGGCCTTGGAGAACTTCTCCGGCCAGCCGACCCCGGTGTGAAAGAGCTCCGCTAAGCCTCGTCGAGGAGCTGGCACGGGTCATGGCGCGGCTCTTCGCCGAGGGAGTGACCGGGATCGCTATGCAGAAGCTCCAAGATGGCATGGTACGCATGTGGGCGGACGTGACGCCTGCTTTTGATGAGCGTTCAATCCGATGGCGGATATCAAGCTGTTTGCACTGGACGCAGGATCGGCCACCGAGATTCCGGGAAGCGCTGCATCGCTGGAAAAGTCTCTTCAACGACTGATCGAAACGTCCGTCGCCCAAAGGGTTACGCGCCACTCCCGCTTAGCTGCGTGAAGAGCGCGGCGCCGCGTTCCTGGAGCGGCCAGGCGTTACGCCATCGGTCCCGGACGCGTAACGCCTCCCGCGTGACTTTTGCCAGGGCTGCCAAGCATATGCCATAGCATATGCTAAGATGATGGGGATATCAAAATGATCGGGCGCGAACGACATGTCCGCTTGTTTCGCAACGGCCGCAACCAGGCGCTGCGCATTCCCCGAGAGTTCGAACTCGAAGGGGATGAGGTGATCCTGAGGAAAGAAAGTGACCGCCTGATCGTGGAACCGATTCGCAAAGGGCGATTACTGGCCCTGCTCAGCACCCTCGGACCTGTAGACGAGCCGTTCGCGGTCGGGGACGAAGATCTGGCGCCGCTGGACGATGTAGAGATCTGAGAGTGGCGCTGCGCTATCTGCTGGATACCAACATCCTGTCGGATCTGATCCTTCATCCACAGGGGACTGTGGCTCAGCGTATCTCCTCGGTCGGGGAGAGTGCGGTCTGCACCAGCATCGTTGTCGCGGCGGAGCTTCGCTTCGGTGCTGAGAAGGCGGGTTCTTCGAAACTCGCCGAACGGATTGGCCTGATCCTCTCAGCACTAGATATCTTGCCGCTCGAGGAGCCCGCCGACCGACACTACGGAGAGGTCCGGCAGCAGTTGGCGAGACAGGGTACCCCTATTGGCCCGAATGATCTATTGATCGCCGCTCAGGCTCTCGCGCTGGGTCTCACGGTCGTGACGGCGAATGTGGATGAGTTCTCCCGCGTGCCTGGTTTGGGGGTCGAGAACTGGCTGTCCGAATGACATCTTGTAGAGTGAACGACAACTTGAGAGAAATTCGCTTCACGCTGCCTGAGTAACCAATGTGGTTCCGCTACGGTTCCAGGTCCGTGCGGGTAGTCACCGAGGCGGCGCTGGCCCACGTGGGTCCAGAACAAGCTCGAAGCCGCCTACGCCCGATCGGACCTTTTCGAGCGTCGGCGGGGACGTCAGGGAGGTAGACCTGATTGACTATCACTACAAGGATCGGGCGATGCCGATGGGCAATCACCCCCATCCCAGCCTGTCGGGGCGCCGTGACTGTCCGGAACCTCTGGGTCTCATCTTGACCGAAGCTGCAAGCAAGCTCGGAGTCAGCCGCAAGCAGTTCTCGGATATCATCAACTGCTGTTCGGAAATATCCCAGGAGATGGCGATCCGTTTCGACAAGGCGTTCGGCGGCGGTGCTGATACGTGGTATCGGCTCCAGTCGGCCTGGCAACTGACCTGCATTTCTCAGTGCGTGGCGAGGCGAAGTGGGTGAGAGGGCCGTCAGGACGAGGCGCGAGCCGCTTGG